>NZ_FOWM01000024.1:0-5032 GCF_900115455.1 Cupriavidus sp. OV096 | reverse complement strand
ATCGAGTCAGTTTTCTGAGAGTGAGCGACCGCTCGAAAGAGCGAGGTGCTTCGGCACCACACAGGTATTGAACTGAAGAGTTTGATCCTGGCTCAGATTGAACGCTGGCGGCATGCCTTACACATGCAAGTCGAACGGCAGCACGGGAGCAATCCTGGTGGCGAGTGGCGAACGGGTGAGTAATACATCGGAACGTGCCCTGTTGTGGGGGATAACTAGTCGAAAGATTAGCTAATACCGCATACGACCTGAGGGTGAAAGCGGGGGACCGAAAGGCCTCGCGCAATAGGAGCGGCCGATGTCTGATTAGCTAGTTGGTGGGGTAAAAGCTCACCAAGGCGACGATCAGTAGCTGGTCTGAGAGGACGATCAGCCACACTGGGACTGAGACACGGCCCAGACTCCTACGGGAGGCAGCAGTGGGGAATTTTGGACAATGGGGGCAACCCTGATCCAGCAATGCCGCGTGTGTGAAGAAGGCCTTCGGGTTGTAAAGCACTTTTGTCCGGAAAGAAATGGCTCTGGTTAATACCCGGGGTCGATGACGGTACCGGAAGAATAAGCACCGGCTAACTACGTGCCAGCAGCCGCGGTAATACGTAGGGTGCGAGCGTTAATCGGAATTACTGGGCGTAAAGCGTGCGCAGGCGGTTTTGTAAGACAGGCGTGAAATCCCCGGGCTCAACCTGGGAATTGCGCTTGTGACTGCAAGGCTAGAGTACGTCAGAGGGGGGTAGAATTCCACGTGTAGCAGTGAAATGCGTAGAGATGTGGAGGAATACCGATGGCGAAGGCAGCCCCCTGGGACGTGACTGACGCTCATGCACGAAAGCGTGGGGAGCAAACAGGATTAGATACCCTGGTAGTCCACGCCCTAAACGATGTCAACTAGTTGTTGGGGATTCATTTCCTCAGTAACGTAGCTAACGCGTGAAGTTGACCGCCTGGGGAGTACGGTCGCAAGATTAAAACTCAAAGGAATTGACGGGGACCCGCACAAGCGGTGGATGATGTGGATTAATTCGATGCAACGCGAAAAACCTTACCTACCCTTGACATGCCACTAACGAAGCAGAGATGCATTAGGTGCTCGAAAGAGAAAGTGGACACAGGTGCTGCATGGCTGTCGTCAGCTCGTGTCGTGAGATGTTGGGTTAAGTCCCGCAACGAGCGCAACCCTTGTCTCTAGTTGCTACGAAAGGGCACTCTAGAGAGACTGCCGGTGACAAACCGGAGGAAGGTGGGGATGACGTCAAGTCCTCATGGCCCTTATGGGTAGGGCTTCACACGTCATACAATGGTGCATACAGAGGGTTGCCAACCCGCGAGGGGGAGCTAATCCCAGAAAATGCATCGTAGTCCGGATCGTAGTCTGCAACTCGACTACGTGAAGCTGGAATCGCTAGTAATCGCGGATCAGCATGCCGCGGTGAATACGTTCCCGGGTCTTGTACACACCGCCCGTCACACCATGGGAGTGGGTTTTGCCAGAAGTAGTTAGCCTAACCGCAAGGAGGGCGATTACCACGGCAGGGTTCATGACTGGGGTGAAGTCGTAACAAGGTAGCCGTATCGGAAGGTGCGGCTGGATCACCTCCTTTCCAGAGGCTTGTGTTCACAAGTCAAGCGTTCACACTTATCGGTTTGTTTGCTGTTACAGCCAAGGGTCTGTAGCTCAGGTGGTTAGAGCACCGTCTTGATAAGGCGGGGGTCGTAGGTTCAAGTCCTACCAGACCCACCAAGTTATCCGGGGGATTAGCTCAGCTGGGAGAGCACCTGCTTTGCAAGCAGGGGGTCGTCGGTTCGATCCCGTCATCCTCCACCACTTACCTTGGTTGGTTTGCCAAATGAAAGCACTTAGCGCGAAGGCGCTGTGAGTGCTTTCATTTGGCATTGCCAAGCGATTGGATTCACTGAATCCGTCGGCTGTTCTTTAACAATATGGGATGTAGTAAAGGTGTCGCGCGAGCGTTGATGAGACGCTGAATTATCCAACGCGATACCGGGTTGTGATTGTATCAACCAAAATGTATTTAAAGTGATCGAAAGATGACTTGGAATACGGCACAAACGCGAGAACTCAGACCTATGGTGAGTCGTGTGCTTAAGCGAAAGCTGAGACACACTCGTTATAGGGTCAAGCGAACAAGTGCATGTGGTGGATGCCTTGGCGATTACAGGCGATGAAGGACGCGGTAGCCTGCGAAAAGCTTCGGGGAGCTGGCAAACAAGCTTTGATCCGGAGATGTCCGAATGGGGAAACCCGGCCCTTATGGGTCATCCCTGACTGAATACATAGGTCAGGGAAGCGAACGCGGCGAACTGAAACATCTAAGTAGCTGCAGGAACAGAAATCAACCGAGATTCCCAAAGTAGTGGCGAACGAAATGGGAAGAGCCTTGTACTCTTTAGCAGCATTGTTAGCAGAACGGGATGGAAAGCCCGGCCATAGCAGGTGATAGCCCTGTATGCGAAAACAGCGTTGTGGAACTAGGTGTACGACAAGTAGGGCGGGACACGTGAAATCCTGTCTGAAGATGGGGGGACCATCCTCCAAGGCTAAATACTCGTAATCGACCGATAGTGAACCAGTACCGTGAGGGAAAGGCGAAAAGAACCCCGGGAGGGGAGTGAAATAGATCCTGAAACCGCATGCATACAAACAGTCGGAGCCTGGAAACGGGTGACGGCGTACCTTTTGTATAATGGGTCAGCGACTTACATTCAGTGGCAAGCTTAACCGATTAGGGAAGGCGTAGCGAAAGCGAGTCCGAATAGGGCGTTGAGTCGCTGGGTGTAGACCCGAAACCAGATGATCTATCCATGGCCAGGTTGAAGGTGCGGTAACACGTACTGGAGGACCGAACCCACTAACGTTGAAAAGTTAGGGGATGAGCTGTGGATAGGGGTGAAAGGCTAAACAAATCTGGAAATAGCTGGTTCTCTCCGAAAACTATTTAGGTAGTGCCTCGTGTCTCACCTTCGGGGGTAGAGCACTGTCATGGTTGGGGGGTCTATTGCTGATTACCCCGCCATAGCAAACTCCGAATACCGAAGAGTGCAATCACGGGAGACAGACATCGGGTGCTAACGTCCGGTGTCAAGAGGGAAACAACCCAGACCGCCAGCTAAGGTCCCCAAATATAGCTAAGTGGGAAACGAAGTGGGAAGGCTAAAACAGTCAGGAGGTTGGCTTAGAAGCAGCCACCCTTTAAAGAAAGCGTAATAGCTCACTGATCGAGTCGTCCTGCGCGGAAGATGTAACGGGGCTAAGCTATATACCGAAGCTGCGGACGCACAGTAATGTGCGTGGTAGGAGAGCGTTCTGTAAGCCTGTGAAGGTGTCTTGTAAAGGATGCTGGAGGTATCAGAAGTGCGAATGCTGACATGAGTAGCGATAAAGGGGGTGAAAGGCCCCCTCGCCGTAAGCCCAAGGTTTCCTACGCAACGTTCATCGGCGTAGGGTGAGTCGGCCCCTAAGGCGAGGCAGAGATGCGTAGCTGATGGGAAGCAGGTTAATATTCCTGCACCGTCGTATGATGCGATGGGGGGACGGATCGCGGAAGGTTGTCCGGGTGTTGGAAGTCCCGGTCCCTGCATTGGAGAAGGCGCTTAGGCAAATCCGGGCGCGTAATTCAAGGATGTGGGGCGAGCGGCCTTGAGCCGCGAAGCAATTGGAAGTGGTTCCAAGAAAAGCCTCTAAGCTTCAGTCATACGAGACCGTACCGCAAACCGACACAGGTGGGCGAGATGAGTATTCTAAGGCGCTTGAGAGAACTCGGGAGAAGGAACTCGGCAAATTGGTACCGTAACTTCGGGATAAGGTACGCCCTTGTAGCTTGACTGGCCTGCGCCAGGAGGGTGAAGGGGTTGCAATAAAATGGTGGCTGCGACTGTTTAATAAAAACACAGCACTCTGCAAACACGAAAGTGGACGTATAGGGTGTGACGCCTGCCCGGTGCCGGAAGATTAAATGATGGGGTGCAAGCTCTTGATTGAAGTCCCGGTAAACGGCGGCCGTAACTATAACGGTCCTAAGGTAGCGAAATTCCTTGTCGGGTAAGTTCCGACCTGCACGAATGGCGTAACGATGGCCACACTGTCTCCTCCCGAGACTCAGCGAAGTTGAAGTGTTTGTGATGATGCAATCTCCCCGCGGCTAGACGGAAAGACCCCATGAACCTTTACTGTAGCTTTGCATTGGACTTTGAACCGATCTGTGTAGGATAGGTGGGAGGCTTTGAAGCGTGGACGCTAGTTCACGTGGAGCCGTCCTTGAAATACCACCCTGGTTTGTTTGAGGTTCTAACCTTGGCCCGTGAATCCGGGTCGGGGACAGTGCATGGTAGGCAGTTTGACTGGGGCGGTCTCCTCCCAAAGTGTAACGGAGGAGTTCGAAGGTACGCTTGGTACGGTCGGACATCGTACCTAAAGTGCAATGGCAAAAGCGTGCTTAACTGCGAGACTGACAAGTCGAGCAGGTGCGAAAGCAGGACATAGTGATCCGGTGGTTCTGAATGGAAGGGCCATCGCTCAACGGATAAAAGGTACTCTGGGGATAACAGGCTGATACCGCCCAAGAGTTCATATCGACGGCGGTGTTTGGCACCTCGATGTCGGCTCATCTCATCCTGGGGCTGTAGCCGGTCCCAAGGGTATGGCTGTTCGCCATTTAAAGAGGTACGTGAGCTGGGTTTAAAACGTCGTGAGACAGTTTGGTCCCTATCTGCCGTGGGCGTTGGAATCTTGACGGGGGCTGCTCCTAGTACGAGAGGACCGGAGTGGACGTACCGCTGGTGTACCTGTTGTCTCGCCAGAGGCATCGCAGGGTAGCTATGTACGGAAGAGATAACCGCTGAAAGCATCTAAGCGGGAAACTCGCCTGAAGATGAGGATTCCCTGGAGGCTTGACCTCCTTGAAGGGTCGTTCGAGACCAGGACGTTGATAGGCTGGGTGTGGAAGCGCAGTAATGCGTTAAGCTAACCAGTACTAATTGCCCGTAAGGCTTGATCCTATAACCAGTGTGTCTT
>NZ_FOWM01000026.1:0-2220 GCF_900115455.1 Cupriavidus sp. OV096 | reverse complement strand
ACCGAGCATTCCGGCAAATCCCAGCTGACGCTTGGCCATATGGTCGACGGGAAGTGGAAGCGGCGGGGGGAGGGGTTCGAACTCAGGACGTCTGGCTGGGGGGCCATCCGGGGCGGCAAGGGGTTGTTCATCACCGCCGATGACCAGCCAAAGGCCAGCGGACAGCAACTCGACATGGCCCCGGCTCAGCGCCTGCTCGAACAAGCGCTCCAGCAAAGCCAGGCACTGGCCGAGACCGCCAGGGCCGCACAAGCCCTCGCCGCCGACTGCGAGCGCCAGCAGGCCCTGCTCAATGACAGCCTCAAGCAACTGCGCGCCGCCGGACTGCTCGCCAGCGCGCCCGCTGGTATCGCCCTGGTGTCCGGGGCGGACCTGCAAACGAGCGCGGCGAACCATCTCATCGCCACCGCCGGCGGCAGCGCGGACATCAGCGCCGTCAAGCGCTTCACCGTCGCCGCCGGCGAAGCGGTGTCCCTGTTCGCGCAGAAGCTCGGCATGAAGCTGTTCGCCGCGCGCGGCAAGGTCGAGATTCAGGCGCAGAGCGATGAACTGCAGCTGGCGGCGCTTAAGGACGTCACGATCAGCAGTACGGACGGGAAGGTTGTTCTTACCGCTGACAAGGAGGTCTGGATCGGTGCCGGAGGTTCCTACATCCGCATCACTGGCGAGCGGATCGAGAACGTCACGCTGGGCGACATCGCCGAGAAGTGCGCATCGTGGGACAAGCACGCGCCGGGGGCCAAGTTGATTCCGCCGCAGCAATTGCCCCGCACGGCTTGCAAGAGCTGCCTGATCGACGCCATGCGCAGCGGCCAGTTCGGCATCTACATCAAATAGAGGCACTCCCATATGGACTACCGGTTCGCCCTGATCGACTCAAGCCATCAAATGCGCTTCCACCTTCGGCTGGACCGTTGTGGCGCCGCATACCAGTCGCTGTTCGAAGGCTATCCCGAGGCATCGCTGCTGGACATCGCCCCGTTGCTGATCGACCTGAGCCATGACGATCAGACTGGCCGGAACGTCCTTGCCGATGCGATGCGCCTCGGTGAGCTGAAACCGTGCGTCAGCATCATCGCAGCCTCGCGTCCGCTGACCGACCTCGCCGGGCATCTACGGCAGTTTCATCAGGTCAAGGTGCCGAACAATCGCGAAATGATCATCCGCTGGTACGACGGCCGCATCTTTCCGACATGGCTCGCGCTCCTTGACGACGATCAACGCGGATTCTTCACGCGCGGCATCACGGAATGGCGCTACTTCGACCGTTTCGGTAAGTGCCAGCAGGCCACGCTGCCTGCCGACGACGCTCACCATGACGGGGCGTTTTCCCTGCCCGTCCACCTCGACGAAAAGCAAATCGCCGCCCTGGAGGCCGCCACCGAAGCGGACGGCATGATCGGCGGCCTGCAGGCGATCATGCCAAAGCTGCGGCACGTGCCATACCGCGTAGTTCATCCATTTATCGAAGCGCATTTGCGTGCCGCGCGCCAGCATGGGTTGTCCGACGTGGAAGATTTGGTGGAGTACCTGATATTGGCCTTCCAGACGTCAGGGCGCTTTGTCGATCATCCGCAAGCCACGCAACGGTTGTCGATGCCGGCGAATGCGCACAGCGATACGTTTGCGAAGTGGGCAGGCGGACTTGGGGGTGAGGTCGCCGCCGCCGGCACGCCTTTATGGGAAGCGCCTGACGAGCAGGAGGATGCACGATGAACCATCGTCTGGCATCGGCGGCGAGCCTGAGGCGTTGCGGCCGGCTGGCCATGCTTGCGGCACTGTCGCTGGCAATGTCCGGATGTGGCGAGGAGCCAATCTCCGTGTCAATGGTTGGCTACAACCACACCGATGTAGGCATCTACGCGTTCGAGGTCAACGGTCATGGCGGCCCGAATATTGGCGCGCACAAGGGCGGCGGAAAGTTCACGTGCTGCGTCACGGTGCCACGGGTCTACAAGCCTGGCATGACGGCGAAGGTCAGGTGGCTCCATCGCATCGACGATGTTCCGCAGGAGCGGATTGTCCCTGTGCCCCCCTACCGCCCTGAAGACGTGGGGCTTCTGACTCTCCATTTTCTTCGAGACGGCAGTATCAAGGTGTTCGTGACCATGACGCTGCTTGGTCACCCGGCGTATCCCCTGAAAGGGGACGAGGCGCGCAAGTAACCACAGTTCCACGAGGAGAGTCATGCCTTACACAGTAGCGCGCCCACGGGCGTGG
>NZ_FOWM01000012.1:0-190912 GCF_900115455.1 Cupriavidus sp. OV096 | reverse complement strand
GGCCCGATGCCGCAGACGCGCGAGCACATCCTGCTGGCCCGTCAGGTTGGCGTGCCTTACATCATCGTGTTCCTGAACAAGTGCGACATGGTGGACGACGCCGAGCTGCTCGAGCTGGTGGAAATGGAAGTGCGCGAGCTTCTCTCGAAGTACGACTTCCCGGGCGACGACACGCCGATCATCAAGGGTTCGGCCAAGCTGGCGCTGGAAGGCGACAAGGGCGAGCTGGGCGAAGTGGCGATCATGAACCTGGCCGACGCCCTGGACACGTACATCCCGACGCCGGAGCGCGCGGTTGACGGTACGTTCCTGATGCCGGTGGAAGACGTGTTCTCGATCTCGGGCCGCGGTACCGTGGTGACGGGTCGTATCGAGCGCGGCGTGGTGAAGGTCGGTGAGGAAATCGAAATCGTGGGTATCCGCCCGACGGTGAAGACGACCTGCACGGGCGTGGAAATGTTCCGCAAGCTGCTGGACCAAGGTCAAGCTGGCGATAACGTGGGCCTGCTGCTGCGCGGCACGAAGCGCGAAGACGTGGAGCGCGGCCAAGTGCTGTGCAAGCCGGGTTCGATCAAGCCGCACACGCACTTCACGGGTGAGGTCTACATCCTGTCGAAGGATGAAGGCGGTCGTCACACGCCGTTCTTCAACAACTACCGTCCGCAGTTCTACTTCCGTACGACCGACGTGACCGGCTCGATCGAGCTGCCGGCGGACAAGGAAATGGTCATGCCGGGCGACAACGTGTCGATCACGGTCAAGCTGATCGCCCCGATCGCCATGGAAGAAGGTCTGCGCTTCGCTATCCGTGAAGGCGGCCGTACCGTCGGCGCCGGCGTCGTGGCAAAGATCCTCGACTAAGCAATTGTTCCTGGGACATGTCCTCGGGCATGTCCCCTTTTATCTGGGCGCACGCGCTCATCGCTCTTTCAAGGAAATATCATGCAGAACCAGAAGATCCGTATCCGCCTGAAGGCTTTCGACTATCGCCTGATCGACCAGTCGGCAGCCGAAATCGTGGATACCGCCAAGCGCACGGGCGCGATCGTCAAGGGCCCGGTGCCCCTGCCGACCCGCATCCAGCGTTTTGACATCCTGCGTTCGCCGCACGTCAACAAGACCAGCCGCGATCAGTTCGAGATCCGCACCCACCAGCGCCTGATGGACATCGTCGACCCGACGGACAAGACCGTCGACGCGCTGATGAAGCTGGACCTGCCGGCCGGCGTGGACGTCGAGATCAAGGTGTAAGCTTGCCTGACCCGGGCCGGTCCTCCGGCCCGCTGCAGCACAGAACGGCGGACGCAAGTTCGCCGTTTTTGCTTCCGGGCAACACGTGTTCTGCCCGGATGGCGCCTGCATCGGCCCGCAACGTGCCGAAATTTACCGGGAAGTGCGGAAATCGTCCCCTTCCCGGCAAAAAAGGGCCAGCACCCTCAAGAAAAGGCGCCGTGCATGTTGCCCTTTCCAAACTACTGCGATATAGTGTAAGGCTACCCGTTTATCCGGGTAGTGGGGACCGTTTTGGTCGTGCGCAATCCTTTTCGCGCAACCCGCACATCGCACAGTTTTCGTGTATCAATCAGCCCCGGCCAATCGCAGCTGGGAATGGAGCAAACCATGAGCCTTGGCCTTGTAGGTCGCAAGGTTGGCATGACCCGTATTTTCACGGACGACGGTGATTCGATTCCCGTTACCGTGGTCGAGGTCGGCGACAACCGCGTGACGCAAATCAAGACGGACGAGACCGACGGTTATACCGCCGTTCAAGTCACCTTCGGCAGCCGCCGCGCAAGCCGCGTTACCAAGCCGCTGGCGGGTCACCTCGCCAAAGCCGGCGTGGAAGCCGGTGAAGTCATCAAAGAATTCCGCATCGATGCAGCCAAGGCTGCCGAGCTGCAAGCTGGCAGCTCGCTCTCCGTCGACCTGTTCCAGGTTGGCCAGAAGATCGACGTGCAGGGCGTGAGCATCGGTAAGGGCTACGCCGGTACCATCAAGCGCTATCACTTCGCATCGGGTCGTGCCTCCCACGGTAACTCGCGTTCGCACAACGTGCCGGGTTCCATCGGTATGGCGCAGGATCCGGGCCGTGTGTTCCCCGGCAAGCGCATGACCGGTCACCTGGGTGATGTCACCCGCACCGTCCAGAACCTGGAAATCGCCAAGATCGACGCAGAGCGCAAGCTGCTGCTGGTCAAGGGCGCCATTCCTGGCTCCAAGGGCGGCAAGGTCGTCGTTACCCCGGCCGTCAAGGCCAAAGCCAAAGCTTAAGGAGCGCATGTAATGGAACTCAAGCTCCTCCAGGACAACGGCCAGATCGGCGCCGGCGTTGCCGCGTCGCCTGAAGTGTTCGGCCGTGACTACAACGAAGCCCTCGTTCACCAGATCGTCGTCGCTTACCAGGCCAACGCGCGTAGCGGTAACCGTAAGCAGAAGGATCGTGAAGAGGTCAAGCACACGACCAAGAAGCCGTGGCGCCAGAAGGGTACGGGCCGTGCTCGTGCCGGTATGTCTTCCTCGCCGCTGTGGCGCGGGGGTGGTCGTATCTTCCCGAATTCGCCGGAAGAGAACTTCACCCAGAAGGTCAACAAGAAGATGTTCCGTGCCGGTATGCGCTCGATTTACTCGCAGCTCGCACGTGAAGGTCGTATCAACGTGGTGGACGGTTTCACTGTCGACGCGCCCAAGACCAAGCTCTTGGCCGACAAGTTCAAGGCCATGGGCCTGGACTCGGTGCTGATCATCACCGACAGCCTCGACGAGAACCTCTACCTGGCTTCGCGCAATCTGCCCCACGTGGCAGTCGTGGAGCCGCGCCAGGCTGACCCGCTGTCGCTCGTGCACTACAAGAAGGTGCTCGTGACCAAGGCCGCCGTCGCGCAGATCGAGGAGTTGCTGAAATGACGCAAGTAGCCAAGAACGATCATCGTTTGATGCAGGTGCTGCTCGCGCCGGTGGTTTCCGAAAAGGCAACCCTGGTCGCCGACAAGAATGAACAGGTCGTGTTCGAAGTGGCTCGCGATGCCAACAAGGCAGAAGTGCGCGCAGCCGTCGAACTGCTGTTCAAGGTCGAGGTGCAGTCCGTTCAGATCCTGAACCAGAAGGGCAAGCAAAAGCGCTTTGGCCGCTTCATGGGCCGTCGCAACCACGTAAAGAAAGCTTACGTGTCGCTGAAGCCGGGTCAGGAAATCAATTTTGAAGCGGAGGCCAAGTAATCATGGCACTCGTCAAGACCAAGCCGACTTCCCCGGGCCGCCGCTCGATGGTGAAGGTCGTGAACAACGACCTGCACAAGGGCGCCCCGCACGCTCCGCTGCTGGAAAAGCAATTCCAGAAGTCGGGCCGTAACAACAATGGTCATATCACCACCCGCCACAAGGGCGGTGGTCATAAGCACCACTATCGCGTGGTCGACTTCAAGCGCAACGACAAGGACGGCATCCCCGCCAAGGTCGAGCGCCTGGAATACGATCCGAACCGTAGCGCCAACATCGCGCTCGTGCTGTTCGCCGACGGCGAGCGCCGGTACATCATCGCCACGAAGGGCATGGTGGCTGGCCAGCCGCTGATGAACGGCTCGGAAGCGCCGATCAAGGCCGGTAACAACCTGCCGATCCGCAACATCCCGGTCGGTACCACGATCAACAACGTGGAAATGCTGCCTGGGAAGGGTGCGCAAATCGCCCGCGCTGCTGGTGGTTCCGCTGTGCTGCTGGCCCGCGAAGGCGTGTACGCCCAGGTGCGTCTGCGCTCCGGCGAAGTGCGTCGCGTGCACATCGAGTGCCGCGCCACCGTTGGTGAAGTGGGTAACGAAGAGCACAGCCTGCGCGTCATCGGCAAGGCCGGTGCGACGCGTTGGCGCGGTATTCGCCCGACCGTCCGCGGCGTGGTGATGAACCCGGTGGATCACCCGCACGGTGGTGGTGAAGGCAAGACCGCCGCTGGTCGCGATCCGGTTTCGCCGTGGGGTACCCCGGCCAAGGGTTACCGTACCCGCAGCAACAAGCGCACTGCCAGCATGATCGTGCAGAAGCGCCACAAGCGTTAATCGGTAGGTAGGAGCCTAGAACATGACACGTTCCGCAAAAAAGGGTCCGTTCTGTGACGCCCACCTGCTGAAGAAGGTGGAAACGGCTGCAGGCGGCAAGGATAAGAAACCCATCAAGACTTGGTCGCGTCGCTCGACCATTCTGCCGGAGTTCATTGGCCTGACGATCGCCGTTCACAACGGCCGTCAACACGTGCCGGTGTACGTTACGGAAAACATGGTTGGCCACAAGCTCGGCGAATTTGCGCTCACGCGCACGTTCAAGGGCCACGCGGCTGACAAGAAAGCCAAGAGGTAAGGTGCCATCATGGAAGTGAAAGCGATTCATCGCGGTGCCCGTATCTCCGCCCAGAAGACGCGTCTGGTTGCTGACCAGATCCGCGGTCTGCCGATCGAGCGTGCGCTCAACGTCCTGACGTTCAGCCCGAAAAAGGCTGCCGGGATCGTGAAGAAGGTGGTCGAATCGGCCATCGCCAACGCCGAGCATAACGAAGGCGCCGACATCGACGAACTGAAGGTCAAATCGATCTTCGTCGACAAGGCAACCTCGCTCAAGCGCTTCACGGCACGGGCAAAGGGCCGCGGCAACCGCATCGAGAAACAAACCTGTCACATCACTGTGACACTCGGCAACTAAGGAGTCACGATGGGACAGAAGATTCATCCGACTGGCTTCCGTCTGGCCGTCAGCCGTAACTGGGCTTCGCGTTGGTACGCCAACAACACGAAGTTCGCCGGCATGCTGAAAGAAGACATCGAAGTTCGCGAGTTCCTGAAGAAGAAGCTCAAGAACGCATCGGTTGGCCGCGTCGTGATCGAGCGTCCTGCCCGCAATGCCCGTCTCACCATTTATAGCTCGCGTCCGGGCGTGGTGATTGGCAAGAAGGGTGAGGACATCGAACTGCTCAAGGCCGAGCTGCAACGCCGCATGGGTGTGCCCGTGCACGTGAACATCGAGGAAATCCGCAAGCCGGAAACCGATGCGCAGCTGATCGCCGACTCGATCACCCAGCAGCTCGAGCGCCGTATCATGTTCCGCCGCGCCATGAAGCGCGCGATGCAGAACGCGATGCGCCTCGGTGCCCAGGGTATCAAGATCATGAGCTCGGGTCGTCTGAACGGTATCGAAATCGCACGTACCGAATGGTACCGTGAAGGTCGTGTGCCCCTGCACACCCTGCGCGCCGACATCGACTACGGCTTCTCCGAAGCCGAAACCACCTACGGCATCATCGGTGTCAAGGTGTGGGTCTACAAGGGCGACTACCTGGGCCGCAATGACGCGCCTGTGGTGGAAGAGCCTCAAGAAGACCGTCGTCGTCGCCCGGGTCGTCCGGAAGGCCGTCGCCGTGAAGGCGAAGGTGGCCGTCCGGGTGGCAACCGCCGCGGTGGTGCAGGTGCTGGCGCTGGTCGCCGCGCTGCGCCTGGCGATGCGAAGAGTGGAGAATAAGAATGCTGCAACCGAAGCGTAGGAAGTATCGCAAGGAGCAGAAAGGCCGCAACACGGGTAAGGCTACCCGTGGCAACGCCGTGTCTTTCGGCGAATTCGGCCTGAAGGCAATGGGCCGTGGTCGTCTGACCGCGCGCCAGATCGAGTCGGCCCGTCGTGCGATGACCCGTCACATCAAGCGTGGCGGCCGCATCTGGATCCGGATTTTCCCGGATAAGCCGATCTCGAAGAAGCCCGCCGAAGTCCGTATGGGTAACGGTAAGGGCAATCCGGAATACTACGTGGCTGAAATTCAGCCGGGCAAGATGCTGTACGAAATGGATGGCGTGAGCGAAGAGCTGGCACGTGAGGCGTTCCGCCTCGCGGCCGCCAAGCTGCCGATCGCCACGAATTTCGTGGTGCGTCAGGTCGGGACGTAAGGAGAGCAGGGATGAAAGCATCCGAACTTCGCGGCAAGGACGCCGCAGGGCTGAACCAGGAGCTCTCCGAGCTTCTGAAGGCCCAATTTAGCCTGCGCATGCAAAAGGCCACCCAACAGCTGCAGAACACCAGCCAGCTGAAGAAGGTGCGCAAGGACATCGCGCGTGTGCAAACCGTGCTGAGCGAAAAGGCAGACGCGAAATGACTGAAGCTGCAAAGACTGAAACGTCGCTTCGCCGGACTCTCGTAGGCCGTGTCGTTAGCGACAAGATGGACAAGACCGTTACGGTCCTGATCGAAAACCGCGTCAAGCATCCTCTGTACGGCAAGTACGTGCTGCGTTCGAAGAAGTACCACGCACACGACGAAGCCAACCAGTACAAGGAAGGCGACAAGGTCGAGATCCAGGAATCGCGTCCGCTGTCGCGGACCAAGTCCTGGGTGGTTTCCCGGCTGGTAGAAGCTGCGCGCGTCATCTAAGAACAACAGTTCTTCGCTGACTTGCAAGTCCAGGGTTATGTTGCTATAATCCTGGACTTCCGCTTTGTAGCGTTCGTCGAAGCTTCACCAACACGGCGTACCTCCGAAGCGAGCCAAGGCCTGGTGGTCCTGGAGTTGTCCGGGCTGCCTGGTGACTACCGACTTCCAAGTTGATCAACCCAAGCGGTACTGGCGCAAAGCCGGGGCCGACGGGACCAAGACTGACCGGCGGACTTCCATCTTGAGAAATCCGGCGGATTAAGTTGGGAAGATAACACCATGATTCAGACAGAAAGCCGGCTCGAAGTGGCCGATAACACTGGTGCGCGCGAAGTGCTGTGCATCAAAGTGCTGGGTGGGTCCAAGCGCCGCTATGCGAGCGTGGGCGACATCATCAAGGTGACCGTCAAGGACGCAGCGCCGCGCGGTCGCGTAAAGAAGGGCGATATCTACAACGCCGTCGTTGTACGTACCGCCAAGGGCGTGCGCCGTGCAGACGGTTCGCTCGTCAAGTTCGACAGCAATGCCGCTGTCCTGCTGAACACCAAGCTCGAGCCGATCGGCACCCGTATTTTCGGGCCGGTGACTCGTGAACTCCGTACCGAGCGCTTCATGAAGATCGTGTCGCTCGCACCGGAAGTGCTGTAAGGAGCCGCCATGAACAAGATTCGTAAAGGCGACGAAGTCATCGTCCTGACCGGCAAAGACAAGGGCAAGCGCGGTACCGTGCAAGCCATGCTCGGCGACAAGGTCGTTGTGGAAGGTGTGAACGTTGCCAAGAAGCACGCTCGCCCGAACCCGATGCTGGGCACCACCGGTGGTGTGGTCGACAAGGTCATGCCGCTGCATATTTCCAACGTTGCGCTCGTGGATGCCAATGGCAAGCCGTCGCGCGTCGGCATCAAGGTTGAAGAGGGTAAGCGCGTGCGCTTCCTGAAGTCGACCGGCGCCGTCGTGGCCGCTTGATTCTGGGCACAGATAGGAGTTGAGCATGGCAGCACGTCTGCAAGAGTTTTACAAAGAGAAGGTTGTGCCGGCGCTCATGGAGCAGTTCGGTTACAAGTCGGTCATGGAAGTGCCGCGTATCACCAAGATCACCCTGAACATGGGTCTTGGCGAAGCCATCAATGACAAGAAGGTCATTGAACTGGCCGTGGGCGACCTGACCAAGATCGCTGGTCAGAAGCCGGTTGTGACGAAGGCCAAGAAGGCCATCGCCGGTTTCAAGATCCGCCAGGGCTACCCCATCGGTGCGATGGTGACCCTGCGTGGCGAGCGCATGTTCGAATTTCTCGATCGTTTCGTGACCGTGGCCCTGCCGCGCGTGCGTGACTTCCGTGGTGTGTCGGGTCGTTCGTTTGACGGCCGTGGCAACTACAACATCGGTGTGAAAGAGCAGATCATTTTCCCCGAAATCGAGTACGACAAGATCGACGCACTGCGTGGTCTGAACATCAGCATCACGACGACGGCAAAGAACGACGAGGAAGCCAAGGCTCTCCTGAACGCGTTCAAGTTCCCGTTCCGCAATTAAGGGGTTACCGTGGCTAAACTGGCTCTGATTGAACGTGAGAAGAAGCGCGCCAAGCTGGTGGCGAAGTACGCCGCCAAGCGCGCAAACCTCAAGGCCATTATTGACGACCAAGAAAAGTCGGAAGAAGAGCGTTATCTGGCGCGTCTGGAGCTGCAACAGCTCCCGCGCAACGCGAATCCGACCCGCCAGCGTAATCGCTGCGCGATCACCGGTCGTCCCCGCGGTACCTTCCGCAAGTTTGGCCTGGCGCGTAACAAGATCCGCGAAATCGCCTTCAAGGGCGAAATTCCGGGTCTGACGAAAGCCAGCTGGTAATTACGCACAGGCTACAGGAGAAACAGTATGAGCATGAGCGATCCTATCGCCGATATGCTGACGCGCATCCGCAACGCCCAAGGCGTGCAGAAGGCGTCGGTGGTCATGCCCTCGTCGAAGCTGAAAGCGGCGATCGCCAAGGTCCTGAAGGACGAAGGCTACATCGACGACTTCGCAGTGCAGGAAGAAGGCGGCAAGGCACAACTGAGCATCGGTCTGAAGTACTATGCCGGCCGTCCGGTCATCGAGCGCATTGAGCGCGTCTCGAAGCCCGGCCTGCGCGTGTACAAGGGCCGTAGCGAGATCCCCCAGGTGATGAACGGCCTCGGTGTTGCGATCATCTCGACCCCCCAGGGTCTGATGACCGACCGCAAGGCACGTGCCACCGGCGTGGGCGGCGAAGTTCTCTGCTACGTCGCTTAAGGAGCAAACATGTCCCGTGTAGGTAAGGCTCCCATCTCGCTGCCGAAAGGCGCGGAAGTGAATGTGGCGGCTGGCGTGCTCTCCGTGAAGGGCCCGCTCGGTACGCTGTCCCAGCCGATTCACAACCTGGTCAAGGTCAGTGTCGAGAATGACACGCTGACTTTCGCGCCGGTTGACGAATCGCGTGAAGCAAACGCCCTGCAAGGCACCATGCGCGCCCTGGCGGCAAACATGGTCAAGGGCGTGACCACTGGTTTCGAGCGTAAGCTGAACCTCGTTGGCGTGGGCTATCGTGCCCAGCTGCAAGGCGCTGCGCTGAAGCTCCAGCTTGGTTTCTCGCATGACGTGATCCATGAGATGCCGGAAGGCGTGAAGGCGGAAACGCCGACGCAGACCGAGATCATCATCAAGGGTGCGGACAAGCAGAAAGTCGGTCAGGTTGCCGCTGAAGTTCGCGCGTACCGTCCGCCTGAGCCCTACAAGGGCAAGGGTGTTCGCTACGCTGACGAGCGCGTCATCCTGAAAGAAACCAAGAAGAAGTAAGGGGTGCAATGATGAACAAGAAAGACGCTCGTTTGCGCCGTGCACGTCAGACCCGCGCCAAAATCGCGGAACTGAAAGTCAATCGTCTGACCGTGTTCCGTACGAATTCGCACATTTACGCTCAGGTGTACTCGCCGTGCGGCACGCAAGTGCTGGCATCGGCCTCGACCGCCGAAGCAGAAGTGCGCAAGGAACTGACCGGCAGCGGCGCGACTGTTGCCGCCGCCACCGTGGTTGGCAAGCGCGTGGCCGAGAAGGCCCGTGCAGCCGGCGTGGAAACCGTCGCGTTCGATCGTGGTGGCTTCCGCTTCCACGGCCGCGTGAAGGCCCTGGCTGACGCTGCGCGCGAAGCCGGCCTCAAGTTCTAAGCGCACAAAGAGAGATACGTCATGGCAAAGATGCAAGCAAAAGTCCAGCAGGACGAACGCGACGACGGCCTCCGCGAGAAGATGATCTCGGTCAACCGTGTCACCAAGGTGGTGAAGGGTGGCCGGATTCTCGGTTTCGCTGCGCTGACCGTGGTCGGTGACGGCGATGGCCGCATCGGCATGGGCAAGGGCAAGGCCAAGGAAGTTCCGGTGGCCGTGCAGAAGGCAATGGACGAAGCCCGTCGCAAGATGGTGAAGGTTTCGCTCAAGAACGGCACGCTGCAACACGAAGTCATCGGCAAGCACGGCGCTGCCAAGGTGCTGATGATGCCCGCCAAGGAAGGTACCGGCGTGATCGCCGGCGGCCCGATGCGCGCAATCTTCGAAGTGATGGGCGTGACGAACGTGGTGACCAAGTCGCACGGTTCGACGAACCCGTACAACATGGTTCGCGCCACCATCGATGGTCTGCAAAAGATGAGCACGCCGGCGGAAATCGCTGCCAAGCGCGGCAAGTCGGTTGAAGACATCCTCGGCTAAGGTGAACGAAATGTCGCAACAAACCGTAAAAGTGCAACTCGTGCGCAGCCTGATCGGCACGCGCGAGGATCACCGCGCCACCGTTCGTGGCCTGGGCCTGCGCCGCATCAACTCGGTGTCGGAGCTGCAGGACACGCCCGCCGTGCGCGGCATGATCAACAAGGTCTCGTACCTGGTGAAGGTTCTGGCCTGATCCCGCGGACTTGGAGAGCAACATGCAATTGAATAACCTGAAGCCGGCCGACGGTTCGAAGCACGCCAAGCGTCGCGTCGGCCGTGGTATCGGTTCCGGCCTGGGCAAGACCGCCGGTCGTGGTCACAAGGGTCAGAAGTCGCGTTCGGGCGGCTTCCACAAGGTGGGTTTCGAAGGCGGCCAGATGCCGCTGTATCGTCGCCTGCCGAAGCGTGGTTTTACCTCGCTGACCAAGGCGTTCAACGCCGAGGTGACCCTGCGTGACATCGAACGCCTGGAAGCTGCTGAAGTGGACCTGCTGGTCCTGAAGCAAGCTGGCCTGGTGGGCGACCTGGTCAAGAACGCCAAGGTCATCAAGGCTGGCGAACTGACCCGCAAGGTAACGATCAAGGGTCTGGGCGCCACCGCTGGTGCCAAGGCCGCGATCGAAGCCGCTGGCGGCCAGATCGCTGAGTAATTCTGCAGCAGTATTCGCAGCATAGGCGAAGTCACAGTCGGAGCATCGTTTGGCCACGGCGAAACCCAATGCAAGCGCGCAGGCTAGGAACACGGCGAAGTACGGCGATTTGAAGCGTCGGCTGATGTTCCTGGTGCTGGCCCTGATCGTCTACCGCATCGGTGCACATATTCCGGTGCCGGGAATCGATCCGGAACAGCTCGCGAAGCTTTTCCAGAGTCAGTCGGGTGGCATCCTCGGGATGTTCAACCTGTTCTCGGGCGGTGCGCTGTCGCGCTTTACCGTCTTCGCGCTCGGCATCATGCCGTACATCTCGGCGTCGATCATCATGCAATTGCTGACGATCGTGCTGCCGCAGCTGGAGACGCTGAAGAAGGAAGGGCAGGCAGGGCAACGCAAGATCACGCAGTACACGCGTTACGGCACGGTGGTTCTGGCCACGTTCCAGGCGCTGTCGATTGCGGTCGCGTTGGAGTCGCAGCCGGGTCTGGTCATCGATCCGGGCCTGATGTTCCGGGCGACGGCGGTGATCACGCTGGTGACCGGTACGATGTTCCTGATGTGGCTGGGTGAGCAAATCACCGAGCGTGGTCTGGGCAACGGCATCTCGATCATCATCTTCGGCGGTATCGCGGCGGGCCTGCCCAACGCGATCGGCGGACTGTTCGAACTGGTCCGCACGGGGTCCATGAGCGCGTTCGCAGCGATTGTCATCGTAGCGATCGTGGTCGGTGTGACCTTCGCCGTGGTGTTTGTCGAGCGGGGTCAGCGCAAGATCCTGGTGAACTATGCCAAGCGTCAGGTCGGCAACAAGGTGTACGGCGGTCAGTCGTCGCACCTGCCGCTGAAGCTGAACATGGCAGGGGTGATTCCGCCGATCTTCGCCTCGTCGATCATCCTGTTCCCGGCGACGATCGCGGGCTGGTTTACGTCCGAGTCGACGGGCGCGGTGGGACGGTTCATCAAGGACCTGGCCGCTACGCTGTCGCCGGGCCAGCCGGTCTACATCCTGCTGTACGCTGCTGCAATTGTTTTCTTCTGCTTCTTCTATACGGCTCTGGTGTACAACAGCCGGGAAGTTGCGGATAACCTGAAGAAAAGCGGTGCCTTCATTCCGGGCATCCGTCCGGGCGAGCAAACGACGCGCTATATCGACAAGATCCTGGTGCGCCTGACGCTGGCTGGTGCGATTTACATCACACTGGTCTGCCTGTTGCCGGAATTCCTGGTGCTGCGCTGGAACGTTCCGTTCTATTTCGGCGGAACCTCGCTGCTGATCATCGTGGTCGTCACGATGGACTTCATGGCCCAGGTTCAGTCCTATGTCATGTCGCAGCAGTATGAGTCGCTGCTGAAGAAGGCGAATTTCAAGGGTAATCTGACCTTGCGTTGATGCCGGGTCGGAACAGGCTCTAGGTATGGCAAAAGACGACGTCATCCAGATGCAAGGGGAGGTCCTGGAAAATCTCCCCAACGCGACGTTCCGCGTCAAGTTGGAGAACGGCCACGTAGTACTCGGGCATATCTCGGGCAAGATGCGAATGAACTACATCCGGATACTTCCGGGTGACAAGGTGACAGTCGAGCTGACCCCATATGATCTGTCACGCGCACGCATCGTCTTCCGGACGAAGTGAAGCGAACAGGAATTGAAGGAAAGAGGAAAATCATGAAAGTGCTGGCTTCTGTGAAGCGCATTTGCCGTAACTGCAAAATTATCAAGCGCAACGGTGTCGTGCGCGTGATCTGCTCGTCGGATCCCCGCCACAAGCAACGCCAAGGCTAATCGGAAAGAGGATTGACGAATGGCACGTATCGCAGGGGTTAACATCCCGAACCATAAGCATACCGAAATCGGCCTGACGGCTATTTACGGTGTTGGCCGCTCGCGCGCTCGCAAGATTTGCGAGGCCACCGGTGTTCCGTTTGACAAGAAGGTCAAGGACCTGACCGACGCCGACCTGGAAAAGCTTCGTGACGAAGTGGGCAAGGTCACGGTCGAGGGTGACCTGCGTCGTGAAACCACGATGAACATCAAGCGTCTGATGGACCTTGGTTGCTATCGTGGCGTCCGTCACCGCAGGGGCCTGCCGATGCGCGGCCAGCGTACCCGCACGAACGCCCGCACCCGCAAGGGTCCGCGTAAGGCCGGCGTGGCTCTGAAGAAGTAAAGCCGAAGGCATAGGAAGAAACTAATGGCAAAAGGTCCGAACAACGCCGCCCAGCGCGCGCGTAAGAAGGTCAAGAAGAACGTTGCCGACGGCATTGCGCACGTCCACGCTTCGTTCAACAACACCATCATCACGATCACCGACCGTCAGGGCAACGCCCTGTCGTGGGCGACCGCCGGTGGCCAGGGCTTCAAGGGTTCGCGCAAGTCGACCCCCTTCGCTGCCCAGGTTGCTGCCGAGAACGCCGGCCGCGTGGCGCAAGACCAGGGTATCAAGAACCTGGAAGTGCGCATCAAGGGCCCCGGTCCTGGCCGCGAATCGGCTGTCCGCGCACTGAACGCGCTGGGCATCAAGATCGCCGTGATTGAAGATGTGACGCCGGTGCCGCACAACGGCTGCCGTCCGCCGAAGCGCCGCCGTATCTAAGCGCCCGGTTGGTCCGGAGGCGAGCAGGGTTTCTCGCTCGTCCCCCGAGATGTGGTAATATCGCGCGTTGACCTGCTGCAATTCATTGCGGCAGGTTTTCGTTTTGCGTTCACGCTTTGCAGGGTGCCAGGTAACCGGCGCACTCGGTGTGGGCGATCGTCATGCTTTTGCGTTGCCTCCGCGTGGCCCAGGCCGCTGCGGATGAAGAACCATAAGCCCACCGTCCGTCACATGCAGATGACGGACTCGCGGCGCGTCCGAATGGCGTCGCGATCGATCAAAGGAAGATAAAGTGGCACGTTATACCGGCCCGAAGGCCAAACTTTCCCGCCGCGAAGGCACAGATCTGTTCCTGAAGAGCGCCCGTCGCTCGCTGGCCGACAAGTGCAAGCTGGACAGCAAGCCTGGCCAACACGGCCGCACCTCGGGTGCCCGTACGTCCGACTACGGCAACCAGCTGCGTGAAAAGCAGAAGGTCAAGCGTATCTACGGCGTGCTCGAACGTCAGTTCCGCCGCTACTTCGCCGAAGCCGACCGCCGCAAGGGCAACACGGGTGAAAACCTGCTGCAACTGCTGGAATCGCGCCTGGACAACGTCGTGTACCGCATGGGCTTCGGCTCGACCCGCGCTGAAGCGCGTCAGCTCGTGTCGCACAAGGCGATCCTGGTGAACGGCATTGCCATGAACGTGCCGTCGGCCCAGATCAAGTCCGGCGACATCATTACCGTGCGCGAACAGTCGAAGAAGCAAGTGCGTATCGCTGAAGCACTGTCGCTGGCCGAGCAGTCGGGTTTCCCGACCTGGGTGGCCGTGGATTCGAAGAAGTTCGAAGGCACCTTCAAGCAAGCCCCGGATCGCACCGATATTTCGGGCGACATCAACGAAAGCCTGATCGTCGAATTGTATTCGCGTTAATCGCCGAACCGATCATCGGACGATTCAGCGCTTGCCCCTACCGCAAGGCTTCGCTTTCAGCCCGACGCGCCGTTTGGCGCGCCGGGCTTATTGCCCATCGTGCGATGGGATTTTCGGGTTCCAAACGTCAGCCTTATCGGTGTAACGAGCCGAGGGTATTGAAAAGGACAACCTAATGCAAACAGCACTCCTCAAGCCAAAAATCATCGCCGTCGAACCGCTTGGCGACCATCACGCCAAAGTCGTGATGGAGCCGTTCGAGCGCGGCTACGGCCATACGCTCGGTAACGCCCTGCGTCGCGTGCTGCTGTCGTCGATGGTCGGCTATGCCCCGACCGAAGTCACGATCGCTGGGGTGGTCCACGAGTATTCCACCATCGATGGCGTGCAAGAAGACGTCGTCAACCTGCTCCTCAACCTGAAGGGCGTGGTGTTCAAGCTGCACAACCGCGACGAAGTCACGGTGTCGCTGCGCAAGGATGGCGAAGGCGTTGTCACGGCTGCCGATATCGAGCTGCCGCACGACGTCGAGATCATCAACCCGGGTCACGTGATCGCCCATCTGTCTGCCGGCGGCAAGCTGGACATGCAGATCAAGGTCGAGCAAGGTCGCGGCTACGTGCCGGGCAACGTGCGCAAGTTCGGCGACGAGTCGGGCAAGGTCATCGGCCGCATCGTGCTGGACGCGTCGTTCTCGCCGGTCCGCCGCGTGTCGTACGCCGTGGAATCCGCTCGTGTGGAACAGCGTACCGACCTGGACAAGCTGGTGATGAACATCGAAACCGACGGCGTGATCTCGCCCGAGGAAGCGATTCGTCAGTCGGCCCGCATCCTGGTTGACCAGCTGTCGGTGTTCGCCGCGCTGGAAGGTACCGAGTCGGCCGCCGAGGCCGCCTCGAGCCGCACGCCGCAGATCGATCCGATCCTGCTGCGTCCGGTGGACGACCTCGAGCTGACGGTGCGTTCGGCCAACTGCCTGAAGGCCGAAAACATCTACTACATCGGCGATCTGATCCAGCGTACCGAGAACGAACTGCTCAAGACCCCGAACCTGGGTCGCAAGTCGCTGAACGAGATCAAGGAAGTCCTCGCCTCCCGTGGCCTGACGCTCGGCATGAAGCTCGAGAACTGGCCGCCCGCAGGTCTGGAGAAGTAATTGGCGGCGCGGGATTCCGGCAACGGGGTCCCGCCTGTCATCGCGCCAAGGGCATGTTGCCTGCGGCATTGAAGCACTACCGGCCCGCGCCCGTGCCTTTGCATTGGCGATAGAAGAGCTGGTCAAACACTGAAATCGAAAGGAATCATCATGCGTCACCGTCATGGTTTGCGGAAACTGAACCGCACCTCGTCGCACCGTCTCGCGATGCTGCGCAACATGTCCAACTCGCTGTTCCAGCACGAGCTGATCAAGACCACCCTGCCCAAGGCCAAGGAACTGCGCAAGGTTGTCGAGCCGCTCATCACGCTGGCCAAGAAGGACACCGTTGCCAACCGCCGTCTGGCTTTCGCCCGTCTGCGCGACCGCGACATGGTCACCAAGCTGTTCACCGAACTGGGCCCGCGCTACAACGCTCGTCCGGGCGGCTACACCCGTATCCTGAAGTTCGGCTTCCGTCAGGGCGACAACGCGCCGATGGCGCTGGTCGAACTGGTGGATCGTCCGGAAATCACCGAAGCCCCGGCTGAAGAAGCTGCGGAATAAGTGATAGCCGTGCCCGTCCTCGCTGACGGGCAATCGAGCACCGCTTTACAATTGAGCCAGGCTTTTGCCTGGCTCTTTTGTTTTTGGCGACGTTTTCCGAGAATGACATGACCGTTTCAGAATCCGCTCATATCCAGCCGGCCGGCGAGGCGGCAGAATCGGTGCTCGTGGCGATGACGAACCTGCCAGACGAGGCCTCGGCGGCGCGCCTGGCACGGGCAGTGCTGGCGGCCCGCGTGGCGGCCTGCGTGAACCGGCTCGCGCCGTGCCAGTCCGAGTACTGGTGGCAGGGCAAGCTGGAGCAGGCGCAGGAATGGCCGTTGCTGATCAAAACCACGCGCGTCCAGTATGCGGCCCTTGAGGCGGTGATCCGCGCCGAGCATCCTTATGATGTGCCGGAGCTCGTCGCGTGGCCGGTTGGAGCAGGATTTGCGCCATATCTGGCCTGGGTGCGGGAGGAAGCCAGCGGCATGCCCACTGGCGACGCCAACGCGCCGCGCTAACACTTTGAAGAATCGGAAAAGCGACATGGGATCGACGGGAACGGGCATCGGCATGGGGTGGAACGCCGTTGCGGAATGGCAAATGCAGGGTCGGCGGGTGCGGCAAATCGTCGCAATGCTGCTGATGCTGTGCGCCTGCCTGATGCTCGGGCGCGTGGCCCATGCCGCGACCGAGGAGGATTTCCTGCCGCCCGAGAAGGCATTCCGGTTCGCGGCGAAGCAGGTGGACCCGCAGACCATCGAAGTCCGCTTCGATGTGGCCGATGGCTACTACATGTACCGCGAGCGGTTTGCGTTCGCCACCCAGCCGGCCACGATCAAGCTCGGGCCGCCAGTGTTGCCGCAGGGCCAGGTTCATTTCGACGAGACCTTCGGCAAGGACATGGAGACCTATCGCGGCAGCGTGGTGGTGCGCGTGCCTGTGGTCCAGGCCCCCGCCGATGGCAGCTGGTCGCTGGTCGTGACCTCGCAGGGCTGCGCGGACAAGGGGCTCTGCTATCCGCCGATGGAGAGCATTTACAAGGTGGGCGGGTCGGTGCTCGGCAACCTGTTCGGCGACCGTACGACACCCGCACCTTCCACGCAGGCGCCGGCAACGCCTGACCAGCCTGCTGCATCCGCTAAGGCGCCGCCGGTCACATCCGGGGCCATCGCACTGCGGGATGACAACGATCGCATTGCCGGGGCGCTGGCAAGCCGCAATCTGGGTCTCATCGCCGCGCTGTTCTTCGGACTGGGGCTCCTGCTGACCTTCACGCCGTGCGTGTTGCCGATGGTGCCTATCCTGTCGTCGATCGTTGTGGGCGAGCATGTGACGCGCGGTCGGGCGCTGCTAGTCTCTCTGGCCTACGTGCTGGGGATGGCGGTGGTCTACACCGCTGTGGGCGTGGCGGCCGGCCTCGCCGGCGAAGGGCTTTCCGCCGCGCTGCAGAACCCGTGGGTGCTAGGCGCATTCGCCGCGCTGATGGTGGCGCTCGCGCTGTCGATGTTCGGCCTCTATGAACTGCAACTGCCCCAGCGCTGGCAGACACGGCTCACGGCATCCTCAAACCAGCGCCAGAGCGGCCAGATTTTCGGCGCTGCGGCCATGGGGGCGATTTCGGCACTGATCGTCGGCCCGTGCGTGACCGCGCCACTGGCCGGTGCGCTGGCCTATATCGCCCAGACTGGCGATGCGTTCACCGGCGGTGCGGCGCTCTTCGCAATGGCCATTGGCATGGGGGTGCCCCTCGTGCTGGTGGGCGTGGGTGCTGGCAACCTGCTGCCCCGTGCGGGCAAGTGGATGGAGGCTACCAAGCGCTTTTTCGGATTTCTGCTACTTGGCGTCGCGCTCTGGATGGTGACGCCCGTGGCGCCGGTGTGGGCCGTGATGGTTGCCTGGGCCGCGCTGCTAGTCGTGGCGGCGGTCTATCTGGGAGCTTTCGATGCGCTTGGCCCCGACCCGCGCGGACTGATGCGGCTGGGCAAGGGCCTGGGCCTGCTGGCCGCGCTGGCGGGTGCGATCCAGCTGGTGGGGCTCGCCTCGGGCGGACGGGATCCGTTGCAGCCGCTGTCCCACCTCGGGGTGGTGACTTCGGGTACCGCACCGCAGGCGCGTGCGGATCACATTCGATTCGAGCGCGTCCGTTCGGTGGCAGAACTTGACGCCCGCGTGGCGCAGGCAGCCGCCAGTGGTCGGCCGGTGTTGCTCGACTTCTATGCCGACTGGTGCGTGAGTTGCAAGGAAATGGAGAAACTGACTTTTCCGGATGCGAAGGTGCGCGCCAGGCTTACCGACGTCGTTCTGTTGCAGGCGGACGTCACCGCCAACAATGCCGACGACCGCGCGCTGCTGAAGCGTTTCGGGCTATTCGGGCCCCCTGGGATCATCCTGTTCGGCCCTGATGGGCGCGAGCGCCCGGTCCGCGTGATCGGCTATCAGACGGCCACGCGCTTCCTGGACAGCCTCGAGCGCGCGCTCGGCCCCAAGACGCGTACCTGAACCAGCGTCAGCGGTCCAGCCAGCGGCCAATCGCCCAGATCGTGCCGATGGTGGCCACCACGCCGCCCATCAGGCCGATCGACCACCAGAACCCGTTCGCCTCCCGCAGCCACGGCATTCGATCGAAATTCATGCCGAAGACGCCGGTAATCAGGGTCAGCGGCATGAACAGCGCGGTGATGACGGTCAGCGTGCGCATGGTGCGATTGGTCCGATGGGCCACTGCCGAGAAGTGGATCTGCACTGCCGACTCGATCGAGTCCTCCAGTCGCCGGGCGTGGGCCAGTACGCGCAGGATGTGCTCCATCAGGTCCGCGATGCGGACCAGCAGGACCTCATCGCGGCCCGCCACCACCGTGCCTTCGCCGCCGTCGCCGACGGCAGGATCGTTACTGCTGTAGCGATTGTCGAGCAGGCTGTCGCGGAATTCCTGGAGCGCGTCGCGCTGCTCCTCGCTCAGGTGCTCGAGCCGGCGCAATTGGATCCGGGCGTCGAGCAGACCTTCCCAGCTCGAGAAGTTCTTCTGGGTGCTGAGCAGGGCGCGTTGCCAGCGGTCCAGCTGGCGAGTGAGTGGCGCGCGCAGGTCGAGGTAGCGGTCCACCATCGCATTGAGCAGCCGCAGCATCAGGTCCTCGGGTCGCGTGGGCGGCCGCACGCCATGCACGAGCGGCGTCTGGCCATTGGCGCGCGCGGAGACGGGGCGAGGGGCGCCGCATAGTTCGAGCAGCCGCTGCCGGACCTGGTCGACGGTCCGGGAGGGCCCGGGGCGCACCGTCACCAGCACGCTGTCGAAGACGAAGAAGGTCACGGGCTGGGTGTCGATGCGGGCCAGCGCCGGCAGGAAGCCGGCCGGATACTTGCGCGCGGGCTTCTGCGGCGCGGCGGCGGGTGGCGCAGCAGGCGCCACTGGCACGGTTGCCGCAGGCGAGCCCGCCACGGCAGCCATCCCCGCCGCCGGCATAACCGAGGCTCCGGGCGTACTCACTGCTGCGCCCAATGCAACCCCGCCGGCGCCAGCGTGCGCAGCGTCGGCTTCCGCGAAGAGCCTGCTCGTTTCAAACGTGAGCTTGCGGAAGATCATCATGTCGTACGCATTGGTCGTGTCGAAGAACGACGGATGCGTGGGATTGATGGCATCGACCAGGTGCAGGTCGTGGATCGGCGAGCCGGTCAGGCCCGCCAGACGATCGCGCCACGCGGCCGGCGCCGGGCTGACTTCGTCGAAGAGAAAGTCGGCCCAGACAAAGCGCGCGGCGACGTTGCCGGCCAGGAAGTCGTGGGCCTCGTCCAGCGTGGCCAGTGGATGGACCTGGCTGGCCGAGAAGCCAAGCAGTTGCATGCGAGGGGATCAGCCGGCCAGCAGCCGCGCGGCGTCGCGCGCGAAATAGGTCAGGATGCCATCGGCGCCGGCGCGACGGAACGCCAGCAGCGACTCCATCATGACCTTGTCGTGGTCCAGCCAGCCGTTCTGCGCCGCCGCCTTGAGCATGGCGTACTCGCCGCTCACCTGATAGACGTAAGTCGGGAAGCGGAACTCGTCCTTCACGCGCCGCACGATGTCCAGGTAGGGCATGCCGGGCTTCACCATGACCATGTCGGCGCCCTCCAGGATGTCCTGGGCCACTTCGCGCAGCGCCTCGTCCGTGTTGGCGGGGTCCATCTGGTAGGTCATCTTGTTGCCCTTGCCCAGATTGGCCGCCGAGCCCACCGCGTCGCGGAACGGGCCGTAGAACGCCGACGCATACTTGGCCGAGTACGCCATGATGCGCGTGTGGATGTGCCCGGCGTCTTCCAGCGCCGCGCGCACGGCGCCGATGCGGCCATCCATCATGTCGGACGGCGCGACGATATCCACGCCGGCCTCAGCCTGCACGAGTGCCTGCTTGACCAGGATCTCGACCGTAATGTCGTTGATCACATACCCGTTGTCATCGAGCACGCCGTCCTGGCCGTGGCTGGTGTACGGGTCCAGCGCCACGTCGGTCAGCACGCCCAGTTCGGGGAAGCGGTCCTTCAGCGCGCGCACCGCACGCGGCACCAGGCCTTCGAGGCGCGTGGCCTCGATGCCATCAGGCGTCTTGATCGACGGATCGATCACAGGGAACAGCGCGATCACCGGAATGCCGAGCTTCACGCAGTCTTCGGCGATAGGCAGCAGCAAGTCCACCGACACGCGCTCCACGCCGGGCATCGACGCCACTTGCTGGCGCTGGTTCTGGCCTTCCAGGATGAAAACCGGGTAGATCAGGTTGTCGGGCGAGAGACGATTTTCACGCATCAGACGGCGCGAAAAGTCGTCGCGACGCATGCGGCGGGGGCGGTACTCGGGGAAAGTGGACATGTCGGGATCGAGGCAGATTTCTGAACGGAAGCGGGACGAATGCGGGGCGCGCGTCACCGCGAAACCCCGCGGCCAGCCATCTCGATCGCGCGCCGAAAGAAAAACTAAACTTTTGTGCCTGCCCGCTATCATACTCGCGGACACCTTGTGTTGCTTCGCGCAGCGCGGGTGTCCCCCGCTACTCCTCCCTGAGCGGGTACCCGCCCTGAACCGGTGGGAAAGTTCGTCCCCGTTGCTTGCAACGGGGCTTTTTTTTGCCGGTTCGATGGCGGCCCGCCGGCTCAGGCGGCGGGCGCCTCCGGGGCCACGGGCGGCTGGGCCTCGGGCAAGGACAACCATCCGGCCACTACGCGCTGGGCTTCCTCGATGCCGCGACGCTTGAGGCTCGAGAACAGCTGGGCGCTCATCGGCGGGGGATTGTCCATCTGGGTCGAGTACTCGGCCAGGATACGACGCGTCTCGCGCAGGGCGTTGGCGTTTTCATTGTTCGTGAGCTTGTCGGCCTTGGTCAGCAGCACATGGATCGGCCGCCGCGTGGGCAGGAACCACTCCACCATCTGGCAGTCGAGATCCGTGAAGGGGCGCCGCGCGTCCATCATCAGCACCAGGCCGGCCAGTTGCTGGCGCGTCTGGACGTAGTCGGACAGCAGGCCCTGCCAGTGGAACTTGGCCGAACCGGACACCTCGGCGTAGCCGTAGCCGGGCAGGTCGACGAGGAAGGCCTGCGGGTCCGGTACCTTCACCGGCGCCACCGAGAAATAGTTGATGTGCTGCGTGCGCCCGGGCGTGCGCGAGGAGAACGCGAGCCGCTTCTGGTTGCACAGGATGTTGATGGCCGTCGACTTGCCGGCGTTGGAGCGGCCGGCGAAGGCCACCTCGGGGACGGCCGTGGCGGGCAGGTCGCGGAGGTGGTTGACGGTAATAAAGAAGCGAGCCTGGTGTAGGAGCGACATGCGGGTGGTGCGTTGAAGCACGGTGAGGCGTTGAGGCGGACGAGCGCGCGCGCCGGGGGCGCGCGGGCGGAATGCTCGCGCCGCGGGAAGGGGAGCCGGGACGGCTGGTGCGCCGGTGCCACACGGGCAGGGCCAAGACCTGAGCCAAGTCAATCCGGAAAGCGATTTATTGTACAATAACCCGGTTTACGGTCTCCTGAGCGGGTGACGTGTGGCATCCTTGCGGGTTGTAGTGCAGGGTGTCCTGTCCGGTCCGGGGCACCTTCGTGTATCCCGTTCCATCATGATCGGATGCACGATGCTCAGGCCCTTGCAATAAGGCGCGTCCTCACCGCCAGCAGGGGCAGATCGGCATGCATTACGGTGTTCATAACAATTCTGACAAGGTGTGTGCGAATGAACCGCATTGCGAAACTTCTGGGAGTCATGGCGCTGGCTGTTCCGGCCGCCGCGATGACAGGGCTGGCATCTGCCGCAGAGCAGGCCGCCGCCAAGGCTGATCCCGCCAAGGGCGAAACGCTGTACACCCAGGGCGCGCCCGATCGCAATGTTCCCGCATGTCTCTCCTGCCACGGCGCCGCCGGCAATAGCGGCGCGGCCGCCAATCCCAAGCTGGCAGGCCAGCAGGCTGAGTACACCCACAAGCAACTCTCCGATTTCAAGGCCAAGACGCGTACTAACGCCATCATGACGCCGTATGCCTCCGCCCTGAGCGATCAGGAAATGAAGGACGTCGGTGCGTACCTGGCCAAGCAGCAGCTGAAGCCGGCCACGGCGAAGAACAAGGATACGATCGAGGCCGGGCAGAAGATCTACCGCGGCGGTATCGCGGCCAAGGGCGTGCCCGCGTGCGCGGCCTGCCATGGCCCGACCGGCGCCGGCATCCCGGCCCAGTACCCGCGCATCGGCGGCCAGTATTCTGAATACACCGAAGCGCAGCTGGTGGCGTTCCGCCAGGGCACCCGTAAGAATAATTCGGTCATGAGCACGATCACAGCCAGGATGTCGGATGCCGAGATCAAGGCCGTGGCGGATTACGTCGCTGGCGTCCGTTAAAGTCGTACCGGCCCACGCGCCACGGCACCTCCAGCGGTGAACCGGACGCGCGGGCAACAATCGAAGAGGGTGGCCCTGCCTGCAAGCGGGACCACCCTTTTTTCATGTTTTTGCGACGTCAGCCGCATGCTGCACCGGCATTACCCAGAAACCTGTCACCGCCCATGTCCACCCCATCCACTTCAGGGCTGCACCTGAAGACCCCCCACCGTGTGCTGCGCGACGGCGTGGAACTGCTGTCCTCGATGCGCTTCGCCATCACGCTGCTGACGGTGATCGCCATCGCCAGCATCATCGGTACGGTGCTCAAGCAGAACGAGCCGTATCCAAACTACGTCAACCAGTTCGGGCCGTTCTGGGCGGACCTGTTCCACGCGCTGTCGCTCCAGAAGGTCTACAGTTCCTGGTGGTTCCTGCTGATCCTGGCGTTCCTCGTGATTTCCACGTCCCTGTGCATCACCCGCAACGGTCCGCGGATGATTGCCGACATGCGCTCGTGGAAAGACCATGTGCGCGAACGCAGCCTGCGCGCGTTCCACCATCGTGCCGAGTACGAGGCCCCGCGCGGCCGCGAGGAGGCGGTGGGCAGGCTGACCGCGCTGCTGCGCAACCGTGGCTACCGCGTGAAGCCGGTGGCACACGAGGGGGCCACGCTGCTGGCGGCCAAGGCCGGGGCAGCGAACAAGCTCGGCTATATCCTGGCGCACACGTCCATCGTGGTGATCTGCATCGGCGGCCTGCTCGATGGCGACATGCTGATCCGCGCCCAGATGTGGTTCGGCGGCAAGAGCCCAATCGACGGCAACGCCATCATCAGCGAGATTCCGGCCAAGCACCGCCTGTCGGCCAGCAACCCCGGGTTCCGGGGTAATGCCTTCGTGCCCGAGGGCGCCACGGTGTCCACGGCCATCCTGAACATTGCCGATGGCGCGCTGGTCCAGGACTTGCCGTTCACGATCACGCTCAAGAAATTTTCGGTGGATTACTACACCACGGGCATGCCGAAGCTGTTCGCCTCGGATGTGGTGGTGACGGACCGCGCCACGGGCAAGCAGACCGAGGCAACGATCAAGGTCAATGAGCCGCTGATCGTCGATGGCGTGGCAATTTACCAGTCGAGCTTCGAGGATGGCGGCTCCAAGCTCAAGTTCGTGGGCTATCCGATGTCGGGCGCGGCGCACCGCACCTTCGCGCTGGCTGGCACGGTCGGCGGCAACGCCAAGCTGGCTGGCACCGGTACCGGGGCGGATCAGGAGGATCTGACCGTCGAATTCAGTGATTTTCGACTGATGAATATCGAGAACGTCACCGATGCCTCGGGCAAGCCCGACGCTCGGGGCGTGGCGCGCAAGTCGCTGAACCAGACGCTCGAGCAGCACCTGGGCGCGGCGGCCAGCACGGACAAGGAGAAGACGCTGCGCAACGTCGGCCCGTCGGTGCAATACAAGCTGCGCGACCGCACCGGCCAGGCGCGCGAATACAACAACTACATGGTGCCGGTGCAGCTGGAGGGCCAGTCGGTGTTCCTGGCCGGCATGCGGGAGTCGCCGAGCGAGGCGTTCCGCTACCTGCGCATTCCGGCCGACGACCAGAACGGCGTGGGCGACTGGATGCGCCTGCGCGCGGCGCTGCAGGACAGCGCGATGCGTGGCGAAGCCGCGCGCCGCTTTGCGGCCATCTCGATGCCTGGCGCCGATAAGGACACGCTGCGCAAGCAACTCGCCGAGAGCGCCCAGCGCGCGATGGACCTGTTCGCCGGCGCCACGCGCAGCGCGCCCGATGCGCCGCCGGGCGGCTTCACCGCCATCGCCGCGTTCCTCGAAAAGTCCGTGCCGCCCGCCGAGCAACAGAAGGCGGCCGATGTGCTGCTGAGGATTCTCAATGGCTCGATGTGGGAATTGTGGCAACTGTCGCGTGAGCGCGACGACCTGCCGGCCATCGCGAACGACGCGAAAAGCGGCGCTTTCCTGCAGCAGGCCATCAACACGCTGTCGGACAGTTTCTTCTACGGCGCGCCGGTTTTCCTGCAGCTCGATGACTTCCAGCAGATCAAGGCCAGCGTGTTCCAGATGACGCGTGCGCCGGGCAAAAACATCGTGTATCTTGGCTGTTTGCTGCTCGTTCTTGGCGTTTTTTCGATGTTCTACATCCGCGAGCGGCGCGTGTGGATCTGGATCAAGGACAGTGCCGCGCAGGGGCCGGACAATGCGGCGCAGCAGGCCGGCAGCCATGTGCTGATGGCCATGTCGACGCAGCGCCGGACGATGGATTTCGAGAAGGAGTTCACGGCACTGCGCGACGATATCGGACGCGCAGCCGGCGCGGGGCCATCGCCGGGGACGCACCCGTCGCACCCCTCAGCCGATTCGTCGGCACATTGATGCGCACCGATCACCGGGATTCACGGCATCAATGCCCGGTGATATGCGGGTGCGATCGATATAGTACATATGCATAACTCCCAAAAGCGCAGGAAATAGAGCAGGAATGTCATGTCGTCCAATGTCAACCACGCCAACCCGGGCCTGAACCCGTCGCGCGCCAACGCTTCCAATGCCGCCAACGCCTCGATGGCGGATGCATCGGAGGCCTACCTCGAACCCTCGTTCCTGCGCCGGCTGGGCTGGCTCGACTGGGCCTTCGCGCTGTTGCTGGTGGTGGGCGCCGGGTTTGCGCTCACGCGCTACGGCGCCTGGATGAATGTCTACGACAAGGCCGTGCTGGTGGCCGCCGTGCCCACCTTCGCGCTGCTGGGCTGGCACTGGAAGGCGGTGCGGCCGCTGATGGTCGGCATGGCCGTGCTGGCGCTGTTCGCGATCCAGCTCTACCAGGGCGACCTCGCTCGCGCTGAGCAGGCCTTCTTCCTCAAGTACTTCCTGTCGAGCCAGTCGGCCATCCTGTGGATGAGCGCGCTGGTCTACCTGTCCACGCTGTTCTACTGGGTTGGTTTCCTCGCGCGGTCCGATACCGGCTCGAGTATTGGCAGCAAGCTGCTGTGGGCGGCCGTGGTGCTCGGCTTCACGGGCCTGCTGGTGCGCTGGTACGAGTCGTACCTGATCGGCGCGGACATCGGCCATATTCCCATCTCGAACCTGTACGAAGTCTTCGTCCTGTTCACGCTGATCACCTCGCTGTTCTACCTCTATTACGAACGCCGCTACGCCACGCGCGCGATGGGGCCGTTCGTGCTGCTGGTGGTGTCGGCGGCGGTGGGTTTCCTGCTCTGGTACACGGTCACCCGCAACGCGCAGGAGATCCAGCCGCTGGTGCCGGCGCTGCAAAGCTGGTGGATGAAGATCCACGTACCGGCGAACTTCATCGGCTACGGCACGTTCGCGCTGGCGGCGATGGTGTCGGTGGCGTACCTGCTCAAGGAGCGCGGGATCCTGGCTGAACGGCTGCCGTCGCTGGAGCTGCTCGACGACGTCATGTACAAGGCCATCGCGGTCGGCTTCGCGTTCTTCACCATCGCCACCATCCTGGGCGCGCTCTGGGCCGCAGAGGCCTGGGGCGGGTATTGGAGCTGGGATCCGAAGGAAACCTGGGCGCTGATCGTCTGGCTCAACTACGCGGCGTGGCTGCACATGCGTCTGATGAAGGGCCTGCGCGGCACGATGGCGGCGTGGTGGGCGCTGGTCGGCCTGCTGGTCACGACGTTCGCGTTCCTGGGCGTCAACATGTTCCTGTCGGGGCTGCATAGCTACGGCGAACTCTGACGCTGAGGTCTCCCGCTTGATCGACGAAGGCCCGCTTTGCTCAAGCGGGCCTTTTTCTTTGTGGCTACCCGGTAGAAAGTGCTGCATTGGGCTTTTATTGACGCCTGCACCACATTTTTTTTACTTTTCGGGAATAAACGGATCACATCAGGTGTTTACTGAGGAAGTACGGCGTCGACTGGCGGCGCCGCCCTGGAGAAAAGGAGACCCAATGATGACCACTCATCGTCACACCGCTGCATCGCTGCTGCGTCCCGCCCTGCTGGCCGTGGCTTCCGCGTCCGTCGTGCTGCTGGGCGCGTGTTCCAGCATGGGCATGGGCGGCGGCAACATGCCTCCGACCGTCAAGGTGACGAACGGCGCGCTGACCGATCCGCAGGGCCTGACGCTGTACACGTTCGACCGCGACCCGGCGAATGGCGGCAAGAGTGTCTGTAACGCCACTTGCGCGACCAACTGGCCGCCACTGCTGGCGGAACCGGGCACCAGCGGCACGGGCAGCTACACCATCATCACGCGTGACGACGGCACCCGCCAGTGGGCCTACAAGGGTATGCCGCTGTATCGCTTCGCCAAGGATGCCAAGGCTGGCGACCGCGCCGGCGATAACCTCAATAACGTCTGGCACGTCGCCAAGCCCTGACCGTCTACGCATTGCTCCCCGGGCCACGTCCGGGGAGATGTCGGACGGCAAACGGCGGGGAAATAGTTGTCAGGTTTCCCCGCACCATCCGACCAAGCCCCATGTCCAACAGAACATGCGGCCATCAGGAACGCTCCCATCATGTTGATCCCTTCCCCCAAATGGCTTCGTGGTGACGATATCGCCACGTCCGAAATCACCCCGCGCCATATTTTCGAGTCGCGCCGCCGCCTGCTCGCGATGGCCGCCGCCGGCGCCGCGGGCAGTGTGCTGACGCCGTGGTTCGCCCGTGAGGCGTTTGCACAGGGCAACCCGGGCAAGGGCCAGCGCCTGGCGGCCACGCCGAACAACACCTACGTGATCACCGAGAAGCGCACGCCTTACGAGGACGTGACCACGTATAACAATTTCTACGAGTTCGGCACGGACAAGTCGGACCCGGCCCGCAACGCCGGCACGCTGCGGCCCCGGCCGTGGCAGGTGTCGGTGGAAGGACTGGTCAAGCAGCCGAAGGTCTACGACATCGACGAACTCGTGAAGCTCGCCCCGCAGGAGGAGCGCGTCTACAGGTTGCGCTGCGTGGAGGGCTGGTCGATGGTGATTCCGTGGATCGGCTACCCGCTCGCCGAGCTGATCCGCCGCGTGGAACCGCTCCCCGGCGCGAAGTTCGTCCAGTTCATCACGCTGGCCGACAAGAAGCAGATGCCTGGCATCAGCAGTTCCGTGCTCGACTGGCCGTATAGCGAAGGGCTGCGCATGGACGAGGCGATGCACCCGCTGGCGCTACTCACCTTCGGCCTGTACGGCGAGGTGCTACCGAACCAGAACGGCGCCCCGGTGCGCATGGTGCTGCCGTGGAAATACGGCTTCAAGAGCGCCAAGTCGATCGTTAAGATCCGCTTCCTGGACAAGCAGCCGCCGACCAGCTGGAACCTGGCCGCTTCGAATGAATATGGCTTTTATTCGAATGTGAATCCAGACGTCGATCACCCGCGCTGGAGCCAGGCTACCGAGCGGCGCATCGGCGAAGAGAAGGGCGGCGGCGGTTTCTCCGCGCTGTTCGCGCCCAAGCGCAAGACGCTGCCGTTCAACGGCTACGGCGCGCAGGTGGCGTCGCTGTATCAGGGCATGGATCTGAAGAAGAACTTCTGATGGCGGAGCCGGACATGATCGCGAATCAAGCCACGGCGCCGCGTGCGTCGGCCGCCGCTGCGCCCGCCCCGCGCGCCGGCGGGCTGGCGACGCTGTCGCCGTCGGGCGTGCGCGCCGTCAAGGTACTGGTGTGGATCCTGGCGCTGCTGCCGTTCGCCCGATTGCTCTATCTCGGCGCCACGGCGCAGTTCGGCGCCAATCCGCTTGAATTCGTCACGCGATCCACCGGAACCTGGACGCTGGTCATGCTCTGCGTCACGCTGGCCATCACGCCGCTGCGCCGCTTCACGGGGTGGAACTGGCTGATCAAGCTGCGGCGCATGCTCGGGTTGTTTGCGTTCTTCTACGCCGTGCAGCACTTCCTGTTGTGGCTGGGCGTGGACCGCGGGTTCGACGTCGCGTACATGATCAAGGACATCGCAAAACGTCCATTTATCACGGTGGGGTTTGCTGCGTTCGTGCTGTTGGTGCCGTTGGCGGCTACGTCGACCAATGGCATGGTCAAGCGGCTGGGCGGCAAGCGGTGGCAGGCGCTGCACAAAGCGATCTATGCGATCGCCGTGCTCGGCATCCTGCATTTCTGGTGGCACAAGGCGGGCAAGAACGACTTCAGCGAAGTGTCGATCTACGCCGCCGTGGTGTTCGTGCTGCTGGGCCTGCGGATGTGGTGGTGGGCGCGCAAGCGCGCCGCGTAGCGAGGATGGCGCGCCCCCCGCCGTGCGGAGAGGGGCGCCGCTGGGTCAGCCCTTGAGCAGGTGCTCGCCCTTGAACAGGTCGGCCGGCAGTTCGCGCTCGCGCACCAGGTGCACGGTGTCGCCATCGACCATCACCTCGGCGGCGCGGCCGCGGGTGTTGTAGTTGGAACTCATCACGAAACCATAAGCGCCGGCGGACATCACCGCCAGCAGGTCGCCCGGCTGCACGGCCAGCGCGCGGTCGCGGCCGAGCCAGTCGCCCGATTCGCACACCGGGCCCACTACGTCATAGGTCACGGGCGCGTCGGCGCGCGGCGCCACGGGCTCGATCCGGTGGTAGGCCTCGTACATCGCCGGGCGCGCCAGATCGTTCATCGCCGCATCGACGATGCAGAAGTTCTTGGCCGCGCCGGGCTTCAGGAATTCCACCTGCGTCAGCAGCGCGCCGGCGTTGCCTACCAGCGAGCGGCCCGGCTCGAACAGCACCTCGCGGTGGCCATGGCCACGTGCTGCTACGCGGTCCAGCAGCGTGGTGGCGAAGCCGGTGATATCGGGCGGGGTTTCATCGGCATAGGTGATGCCCAGGCCGCCGCCCACGTCGATGTGGTCCAGACGGATACCTTCGCGCTCAAGCGCTTCCACCACGTCGAGCACCTTGTCGAGCGCCTCCAGATAGGGCGCCACTTCCGTGATCTGCGAGCCGATATGGCAGTCGATGCCGACCACTTCGAGGTGCGGCAGCGCGGCGGCGGCACGGTAGGTCGGCAGTACGTCCTCGAACGCCACGCCGAACTTGTTGCCCTTGAGACCGGTTGAGATATAGGGATGCGTCTTGGCATCCACGTCCGGATTGATCCGCAGCGACACGCGCGCGCGCTTGCCCAGCCGGCCGGCCACGGCGTTCAGCCGGTCCAGTTCGGGGATCGATTCGACGTTGAAGCCGCGTACGTCGTGCTCCAGCGCCAGCGCCATGTCGGCCTCGCTCTTGGCCACGCCCGAGAACACCACCTTGCGCGGATCGCCGCCGGCGGCCAGCACGCGGAGCAGTTCGCCACCGGACACAATGTCGAAACCGGCGCCCAGCTGGGCGAACACCTGCAGCACGGCCAGGTTCGAATTCGCCTTCACGGCGAACTGCACATGCGCGTTGCGGCCCTTGCAGGCGGCGGCGTAGGCCTGGTAGGCCGTGGTCAGCGCGGCGCGCGAGTAGACGTAGGTCGGCGTGCCGAACTCGGCCGCGATACGGGCCAGCGACACTTGTTCGACGGCCAGGGCGCCGTCGCGGCGGGTAAAGAAATCAGTCATGTTCTGCGTGCGGAGGGGCGAGGCGCCCAGGTTACTTCGTCGAATTCGTGTTCGTGGCCGGCTCGGCAGGAACCGGCGCGCTGGTGGCGGGTTCGCCCATCGGCCGTGCCGGTGCCACCGCGCCCGCCTGGCCCAGGCCCGGATCGGGCACCGTGGGCGGGGTCGGGGCGGGCGGTACCCGGGGCATGGTCAGCGGGCCGCGAACGCCGCATCCGGTCAGGGTCATCGCGAGTACGGCGGCAAACGCCGATACAATCGCACCACGACGCAGCTTCGGGGAGTCCTTCATTGTCTGAATGCCTTGGATGGCTTGGGGTGACTTTCTGGATGGCTGGCGAAACGGCCCGGAATCCGCAGGAATCCGCGGCAAGTCCCGACAATTTTCCATTTTTCCGCCAGCCGGATCGCGACCCGGGACGTCTGTCCGGGCGCGCTGCCGGCGGCCTTGGAGTGTAGCATGCCCCCCCTCACCGAAAGCGAGTTCCTGGTACTGGCCGGCAAGGCCCTGGACCGGCTGGAAGCCGACATCGAAACCGCCGCCGACGCGGCCGACGCCGATGTCGAGATCAACCGCACCGGCAATGTCATGGAGCTGGAATTCGAGGATGGCTCGAAGATCATCGTCAATAGCCAGGCGCCGATGCAGGAGCTGTGGGTGGCAGCGAAGGCCGGCGGTTTCCACTTCCGCCACGACGGCGCCAAGTGGATGGATACGCGCAGCGGCGCCGAACTGTACGCGGCGCTCTCCACCTATATGAGCCAGCAAGCGGGCGTCACGCTGACGCTCGGCTAAGGCAGCGCCGGCCCCAGCCAACAAAAAACCGGCCGAGTGGGCCGATTTTTTGTTGGGGCGAAAATTACCGTCCGGATGCCGATCAGGCGTTCAAGCGCCGCCGAACATCTCCAGGATCTTGCGCTTCTCGGCTTCCGTATCCTGCGCCGGACGCGCGCTCTCGTCGGGTTTGCCGGGCCACGGATCGCCCAGTCCCACCGATGCCACGCCGGCACCCGCCGCGTTCTCCTCGAGCGTCCAGTCGCCGGCCACCATCACCACGCCTTCCGGCGCCTGCCGGTCGGGGCTCTCGGGCACGCCCTTGAGCGCCTTGCTCATATAGCTGACCCAGATCGGCAGCGCCAGGCCGCCACCGGTTTCGCGCACGCCCAGGCTCTTGGGCTGGTCGTAGCCCATCCACGCAATCGCCACGAGCTTCGGCGTGTAGCCGGCGAACCAGGCATCCACGGCATCGTTCGTGGTACCGGTCTTGCCGGCCAGGTCGTTGCGGCCCAGGCGCTGCTTGGCCGGGTTGGCCGTGCCGCTACGTACCACCTCGCGCAGCATGCTGTCGGCGATGAACGCGGTGCGCGCATCCAGCACGCGCACGGCGTCCTGGCCAGCCTTCTGCGGACGGGTCTCGGAGATCACGTTGCCGCGCGAATCCACCACGCGCTGGATCAGGTACGGATTGACGCGATAGCCGCCGTTGGCGAACACCGAGTAGGCGCCGGCCATCTGGAGCGGCGTCACCGCGCCGGAGCCCAGCGCCATCGGCAGGTAGGCCGGGTGCTTGTCGGCCTCGAAGCCGAACCGCGTGATGTAGTCCTGCGCGTACTGCGTGCCGATCGCGCGAAGAATTCGTACGGATACGAGGTTCTTCGACTTGGCCAGCGCGCGGCGCATCGTCATCGGGCCTTCGAACTTGCCGTCGTAGTTCTTCGGCTCCCAGACCTGGCCGCCGGTGTCGGGGCCGATCGTCAGCGGGGCATCGTTGATCACCGTGGCGGGCGAGAAGCCCTTCTCCAGCGCGGCCGTGTAGATGAACGGCTTGAAGCTCGAGCCCGGCTGGCGCCACGCCTGCGTCACGTGGTTGAACTTGTTGCGGTTGAAGTCGAAGCCGCCGACCATCGCCCGGATCTCGCCATCTTCAGGATTCAACGAGACGAAGGCGGCCGCCACCTCAGGCAGCTGGGTGACGGACCACGTGTTGTCCTTGGCATCCTGCGTGACGCGGATGATCGCGCCGGGGCGGATCTTGACCTTGGGCTGGGCATTGGCCGACAGCGACGGTGCGATGAACCGCAGCGCCGTGCCTTCGATCGTCGCCACCTCGCCCGAGAGCAGCGTGGCGCGTACCTGCTTCGGCGTCACGCTGGTGACCACGGCCGAGCGCAGGTCGTCGCTGCCCGGGTGCTCCACCAGGGCGTCGTCGATGGCCTGCTCGCGTTCGGACGGATTCGACGGCAGGTCGACGAACGCCTCCGGGCCGCGATAGCCGTGCTTGCGCTCGTAGGTCATGATGCCGCCGCGCACCGCGTCGTACGCGGCGTCCTGGTCGGCCTTGTTCAGCGTCGTGTAGACGTTGAGGCCGCGCGTATAGGTTTCCTCGCGATATTGTGCGTACATGAGCTGGCGCACGATTTCCGCGACGTATTCGGCATGGGTGGAGAACTCGTTACCCTCGCCGCGCACCTTCAACTCCTCGCGCACGGCCTGGTCGTACTGCGCCGGCGTGATGTAGCCGAGGTCGCGCATGCGCTGGAGGATGTATTCCTGGCGCACCTTGGCGCGGCGCGGGTTCACCACGGGGTTGTAGGCCGACGGCGCCTTCGGCAGGCCAGCCAGCATGGCGGCCTCGGCCGGCGTCACGTCCTTGATCGACTTGCCGAAGTAGACCCGCGCGGCGCTGGCGAAGCCGTAGGCGCGCTGCCCCAGGTAGATCTGGTTCATGTACAGCTCGAGGATCTGGTCCTTGGTCAGGTTCGCCTCGATCTTGTACGCCAGCAGCATCTCGTAGATCTTGCGCGTGTAGGTCTTCTCGCTCGAGAGGAAGAAGTTGCGCGCCACCTGCATGGTGATGGTGGAGGCGCCCTGCGACAGCCCGCCACGCAGGTTGGCCAGCCCGGCGCGCAGCACGCCCACGAAGTCGACGCCGCCGTGCTCGTAGAAACGGTCGTCCTCGATCGCGAGCACGGCCTTCTTCATGACGTCCGGGATCTCGGTGATCGGCACGAAGTTGCGGCGCTCCTCGCCGAACTCGCCGATCAGCACGTTGTCCGCCGTGTAGATCCGCAGCGGGATCTTCGGCCGGTAGTCGGTGATGGTGTCCAGCGATGGCAGGTTGGGCGCGGCCACGACCAGCGCGTAGCCCACGAGCAACGCCACGGCGACCAGCCCGGCGACAAGCAGTCCAATCAGCCCGAACATGATCCGCGCCCAGAGCGGACGGCGGACGGGAAGGGACGGCTTCTGTTGTGCTGTGGCCATAAGGGTTTACCTAATCAGAGTGCCCGGATTATATCGTCGGGGATGGGGCGTCCCCGGTGCGCCGTGCCGCAAAAGGCGCTATCGCCCTGTTACAAGATGTAATCCTGTTGAGATCAGGTTGTCACGGCGCGCAGGTCTTCGGCGCAGGGCGGGTTGGCGGGTGTCGCGAAGGCGTGTTGGCCGGGAGACCGGATCGAGGGTGACCGATGCGGTGGCGCGACGCTCTGTAACGGGCTTGAGGTGGACCGTGGGATTTTGGCAACGCTTTCGCGCGGCCCGTCTGAAAAAGAAAGCGTGGTCAGATCGGCACATTGCGCGCGCCTCTGCTTTTTGTGAGAATCCACGAACATAAAAGAGCAAACGTTTCATCCAAGAAACTAATCTGGCTCGCCCCATTAGAGCAGTCATGCCGTGGGCGAGTTCAAATGTCAGGGGGTCACCTTGCGACGGGGCATCTTGTCGGGTCTTCTGCGCCGGACTACGGTCGGCGTAGATATCGGGTCGTCCAGCGTCAAGGTCGTGGAGCTGTCCGTTGGGGCGGGCAAACACGACTTCAGGCTGGAAAAATGCGCCAGCGAACTGCTGGACCGCAACGCCGTTGCCGATGGCAACGTCGTCAACATCGAGGCCGTGGGCATCGCGCTGAAGCGAGCCCTTGGCAAGGCCGGTATTCGTACCAAGGACGTTGTCCTTGGCGTGCCGTCCATGCTGACGGAATCTCAGACTGTCAGTCTTCCGGACAACCTGTCCGAGGACGAACTCTATTCGCAGGTCGAATCGGAGGCGCACCGCCTCTATCCGCCTTCCCAGGCGGTGAATTTCGACTTCGCGGTGATTGGCCCCAACGAGACCGAAGGCGGGATTGGCGTGCGCGTGACGGCCGCCAACAGCGATCGCGTGCAGGAGCGGGTGACGGCGGCCGAAATGGCTGGCCTGAAGCCGCAGGTGATGGATGTCGAGGAGTACGCCGTGCAGCGCTCGGTCGTACAGATGCTCGGCGTGCCGTCCTCCCTGACCGAGACCGATGCCAAGGATCTCCCCGTGGTCGCCGTCATCCACCTCGGTGGCAGTCGCTCCAAGGCGATCTTCTACCAGGGCTGGAAGGAACTCTACGAACAGCCACTGAACAGCTACGGCGACCAGCTCACGCAGAGCGCCGCGCGCATGTTCACGCTGGATGCCCTCAAGGCCGAGATCAAGAAGCGCAAGAACACGCTGCCTGAAGCGTGGCGCGCGCAATTGCTCAAGCCGTCGCTGGAAGCCCTGGCGATGGAAGTGCAGGGCGCCATCGGCAATTTCGTAGCCAGTTCCAGCCTGGGCCGGGTCGACGAGATCCTGCTCTCGGGCGGACATGCCTCGCTGCTGGGGGTGCAGGCCGCCATCCAGCAGCAGACGCAGATCACTACCACGCTGGCCAATCCTTTCGCCAACATGATGACCGCAGGCAACGTCAACGAGCGCTATCTCCAGCGCGACTTGCCGGCCTACATCGTCAGTGCGGGACTGGCATTGCGCGGGCTGCAATAACCCACGGGGGGAGAAGCATGTCCACGACGACGAACACCATCCCGTCGGTCAACCTGCTGCCGTATCACGAGGCCCGCAAGGCCGCGCGGCGCAAGAAGGTCTATTCGCTCCTGGGCGGCGCGGCAGCCGCCGGGGCGGTCATCGTGCTGATCGGCGGGTTCTATATCGACTCGCAGATCGAGGCCGTGACGGCGCGCAACGCCGTGCTGCAGCAGGCCAACACGCAGATGGATGGCCAGATCCGCGAGGTCAACACGCTCAAGAAGGATATCGAGGCCCTGCTGGACCGCCAGCGCGCCATCGAGAGCCTGCAGGCGGAGCGCAACCTGCCTGTGCAGCTGCTCGAAGAGCTGGTGCGCCAGGTGCCGGAAGGCGTCTACCTGACCAGCCTGAAGCAGACCGGCGACAGCTTTGTCATGGCTGGCGTGGCGCAGTCCAACGAACGCGTGTCCGAACTGCTGCGCAATATCGACCAGGTGACGTGGCTCGACCGCGCCGAACTGGTGGAATCGAAGGCCGTGACGATGACCAACAACCTGCGCGAGCAGCGCCGGCTGTTTGATTTCTCGATGCGGTTCTCCTATCGCGCGCCGGAAGTGCCTGGCGACAAGAAGAAGGGCGCCGCCTCCGATGCCGCGGCCAAACCTGCAGCGGGGAAGGTCTGATCATGGCACTCAATTCGGATATTTCCCTCAATGACCTGACCGCGCAGTTCCGCGGCCTGAACCTGAACGAGCCCGAGACCTGGCCGGCCGCGCCGCGCCTGCTGTTCTCGGCGCTGGCCGCCGTGATCGTGCTGGTGGTCGGCTGGCAGTTCTACTGGAGCGACAAGAACACCGAACTCGAACGCAAGCATGCGGAGCACGAGACGCTGAAGCAGTCGTTCAAGACCAAGGTGGCGCAGGTGGCCAATCTGGACGCGCTGCGCGCCCAGAAGACGGAGGTGGAAAAGCGCGTGGCGCTGGCCGAGCGCCAGTTGCCGAACAGCACCGAGATGGATGCGCTGCTGGCCGACGTGAACCACGCCGGCGTGGCGCGCGGCCTCCAGTTCGAGCTGTTCAAGCCGCAGGCCGCCGTGGTCAAGTCGTATTTCGCCGAAATTCCGGTGAACCTGAAGGTCACCGGCCGCTACCACGACGTCGCGCTGTTCAACGCGGACGTGGCGGCGCTCTCCCGGATCGTTTCGATGCGCAACCTGAACATGGCGGTGGCCAAGGACGGCACGTTGTCGATGGAAGCGCAGGCCATGGCCTACCGCGCCCTGGATCCGGACGAGCAGGCGGCCCAACGCCGCGCCGCCGCGGACGCTGCCGCCAAGAAGGCCAAGGGAGGTGCCAAGTGAGCCGGTTGACACATCGCCCCCCGCATCGCATTGCCATGATGTCACGCACGTCCCGCACGCCGCGCCGGCTGGCAGCCGCCGCTGTTGCGATGCTGGCCGCCACCACGCTGACCGCCTGCGGCGCCAGCGAGGACGAAGGGCTGCAGCAGTGGATGAGCCAGACGCGCGCCGCCAAGGCGCCGCCGCCGGAGCCGCTGCCCGAGGTCAAGCCGTACGTGCCGCGCGAATACGGCGGCCGCACGTCGCCGGAACCGTTCGCGCAGACCAAGATTGGTGAGCTGAACAAGACGATGTCTGAGTCGCCGGAGGCCGGACGGCGACGCGAGCCGCTTGAGGAATTCCCGCTGGAAAACTTCAAGATGCTCGGCATGCTGAAAAAAAACGGCGAGACCTACGGTGTCGTACGCGTAGATAACAAGATCCACCACGTCAAAGTGGGTCAGTATCTCGGCCAGAGTTATGGCCGGGTGGTCCGCATCAACGATCAAGAGATCGTGTTGCGCGAATTGGTTCGGGAAGGGGTCTCAGATTGGAAAGAGAAAATGACCAGCCTGAAGCTGGAGGCATCCGCATGATCACGGCACGATGGTACCGGGCGCTTGCGGGCGCAGCAGCGATGGCATTGGTGCTGGCCTCTCCGGCCGCACACGCTCAGACTAACCAGCTCAAGCAGGTGGAAGCCAACGTCGTTGGCGAGCAGACCGTGTTCACGGTCGACCTGCAAGGGCCGCTCACGCAGAAGCCTGCGGACTTCACCACGCAGAATCCGGCGAAGATCGCGATCGACTTCTTCGACACGGGCTTCCCTGCCGGCCGTGCGCAGTACGAGTACGCCGGCAAGGTGCTCAAGAGCGCCAATGTGATGCAGATCGGCGACCGCACCCGCGTGGTGCTGAACCTGAGCCGCTCGGCCACGTATCGCACGGAAGTGCGCGGCAACCAGTTCGTGGTGTTGCTGGACAACGTGGCGCAGACCAGCACGACGTCGGCACCGACGTTCGCGGCCAGCCCGGCGCCGGCACAGGCGGCCAACCGCCCGGCGCTGCGCAATATCGACTTCCGGCGCGGCACCGACGGTGCAGGGCGGGTGGTCGTGGACCTGTCCTCGCGCGACTCGGGCATCAATATCCAGCAACAGGGCCAGAACCTGGTGGTGGACTTCATGGGCACCGCGCTGCCGCAGGACCTGCGCCGCCGCTTCGACGTGACGGACTTCGGCACGCCGGTACAGGGCATGCGCGCCAGCGACGCCAACGGCAACGCCCGTCTGACCATCGAGCCGCGCGGTAACTGGGAGTACAGCTCGTACCAGACCGACAACCAGTTCGTGGTGGAAGTGCGTCCGGTCAAGGATGATCCGAACAAGCTGATCGCCGGCCAGGGTTACCGGGGCGAGCGCCTGTCGCTGAACTTCCAGAACATCGACATCCGCTCGCTGCTCCAGGTGTTCGCCGACTTCACGAACCTGAACATCATCACGAGCGACACGGTGCAGGGCAACCTGACGCTGCGTCTCAAGGATGTGCCGTGGGACCAGGCGCTCCAGATCGTGATGGATTCGAAGGGTCTGGCCTCCCGCCGCAACGGCAACGTGCTGTGGGTGGCACCCAAGGCGGAACTGGCGACCAAGGAGAAGCTGGAACTCGAGGCGGCGCAGCAGATCACCGAGCTCGAGCCGATCCGCAGCCAGGTCTACCAGCTCAACTACCAGCGGGCGGACGATGTGCGCCGCATGCTGCTGGGCCAGAGCACCGGCGGTTCGGGTGCCAGCTCGGGCGGCGTGGCCGCGGGCGGCGCGGCCGGCACGATGGGCGCGACGCGCATGCTGTCCAAGCGCGGCTCGCTGACGGCTGACCCGCGTACCAACCAGCTGTTCGTGTCGGACGTGGCGAGCAAGCTCGAGGAAGTGCAGAACTTCCTGACGAAGATCGACATCCCGGTGCGCCAGGTGATCATTGAGGCACGTATTGTCGAGGCCAGCGACACCTTCAGCCGGAACCTCGGTGTGAAGCTGGGCTTTGCCTCGCAGCGGTCGGGCGCTGGCTACGGCAACTCGTACACCAACGTGGTGAGCCCGATCACGCAGGACGCCACGTGGGATAACGGCCCGGCCCTGAGCCTGCCGGCCGCCGCGATCAACGGCACGAACCCGGCATCGGTGGCGTTCAGCATCTTCAACGCCGGTGCGGGCCGCTTCCTGGCGCTCGAACTGTCGGCGCTGGAAGCCGACGGCAAGGGCAAGATCATCTCCAGTCCGCGCGTGGTCACTGCCAACAACATCAAGGCGCTGATCGAGCAGGGCACGGAGTTGCCGTACCAATCCGCCACGTCGAGCGGTGCCACCTCGGTGCAGTTCCGCAAGGCCAACCTGAAGCTCGAGGTCACGCCGCAGATCACGCCGGAAGGCAACGTGCTGCTGGATGTGGACGTGAACAAGGACAGCGTGGGTATCCAGACCACCAACGGCTTCGCCATCGACACCAAGCACGTGCAGACGCAGGTGCTGGTGGAGAACGGCGGCACCGTGGTGATTGGCGGTATCTACAGCCAGGAAGAGAGCAACAACTACAACAAGGTGCCGTTCCTGGGCGATATCCCGGTGATCGGCTACCTGTTCAAGAACAACGCCAAGGTCAACAACCGCACCGAGCTGCTGGTGTTCCTGACGCCGCGTATCCTGAACGACAACGTGTCGCTGAAATAACCGCGCCGGGTGCAGTACCGGGCCCGGATGCAGTAGACTGAGAGGCCGCGTCGCTTGCCGACGCGGCCTTTTTTCATTGGCGGCGTCGTCAGGCAGCCAGGCCGGAAGCGCGCGATGCCGCGTGATGTATTGTCATCACCTGTTTTGCGAAAGTCCCGGCCGGGGCGATAATGCGAAGCCGCCAGGCACCACGCCTGCTTGACCTCGATACCCCAGTGACCGCGCAAGCCACTCGCCCGAATCTCTTCTTCGTTGGCCTTATGGGCGCCGGCAAGACTACCGTCGGCCGCACCGTGGCCCGGCGTCTCAACTACCCGTTCTTCGACTCCGACCATGAGCTCGAGGCGCGTTGCGGCGTGCGGATTCCGATTATTTTCGAGCACGAGGGCGAGGCGGGCTTCCGCGACCGCGAGGCGCACATCATTGCCGAGCTGGCTTCGCGCCAGGGCATCGTGCTGGCCACGGGCGGCGGCGCCGTGCTGCGCCCGGAGAACCGCGAGGTGCTGCGCGCCAATGGCACCGTGGTCTACCTGCGCGCGAGCCCGCACGACCTGTGGCTGCGCACCCGCCACGACCGCAATCGCCCGCTGCTCCAGACCCAGGACCCCAAGGGCCGGCTCGAGGCGCTGTACGCCGAGCGCGACCCGCTCTACCGCGAAGTGGCGGATTTCATCATCGAAACCGGCAAGCCGTCCGTGGCACAGCTTGCTAATATGGTTCTGATGCAACTTGAGATGGCCGGCTTTGTGTTTCCGCCCGCGGAAGCCATCCCGGACGGCGATGCGGCCACGCCCGCGGCGCCGGACCAGCCGGCGCAGGACACCCATTCATGATTACGCTTGAAGTCGACCTCGGGACGCGCAGCTACCCGATCCATATCGGTGGCGGTCTGCTCGACCGCGCCGAATTGCTGGCGCCGCACGTGCGCGGCCAGCACGCCGTCATCGTCACCAACGAGACGGTCGGCCCGCTGTACGCCGCCCGGGTGGAAGCCACGCTGGCCGCGCTCGGCAAGACCGTGCGCGTGGTCACGCTGCCGGACGGCGAGCGTTTCAAGCACTGGGAAACCCTGAACCTGATCTTCGATGCGCTGCTGAGCGCCGGCGCCGACCGCAAGACCACGCTGATCGCACTCGGCGGCGGCGTGGTGGGCGACATGACCGGGTTTGCCGCCGCCTGCTACATGCGCGGCGTGCCGTTCGTGCAGATGCCGACCACGCTGCTGGCGCAGGTGGATTCCTCGGTGGGTGGCAAGACCGGCATCAACCACCCGCTCGGCAAGAACATGATCGGCGCGTTCCACCAGCCGAACGCGGTGATCGCCGACATCGACACCCTGCGCACCCTCCCGGCCCGCGAGCTGGCGGCCGGTCTGGCCGAGGTCATCAAGCATGGCGCGATTGCCGATACGGCCTACTTCGACTGGATCGAGACCCATATCGCCGGCCTGAACGCCTGCGATACCAGCCTGATGGCCGACGCCGTGCGCCGCTCCTGCGAGATCAAGGCCGCCGTGGTGGCCCAGGACGAGCGCGAGGGCGGCCTGCGGGCGATCCTGAACTTCGGCCATACCTTCGGCCATGCCATCGAGGCGGGCATGGGCTACGGCGAGTGGCTGCACGGCGAGGCGGTGGGCTGCGGCATGGTCATGGCTGCCGACCTGTCGCACCGGCTGGGCTTCATCGATACCGAGACGCGCGCGCGCATCCGCGAGCTGACCCGGGCGGCCATGCTGCCCGTGGTGGCGCCGGAACTCGGCATCGACCGCTATATCGAACTGATGAAAGTGGACAAGAAGGCCGAGGCGGGCAGCATCAAGTTCATCCTGCTGAAGAAGCTTGGCGATGCTTTCATCACCACCGTGCCCGACGCGGACCTGCGCGAGACGCTGCGCCACGCGACGTTGAAACCCCCAACCGAGGCACCGGTCGCCTGAACCCGCGATCGGCCATGCCTTGCAACCCCAAGCCCCGCCACCGGATTGCCGCATGACCGACCTCGAATCCCACCTCGCCCCGTACGCCGCCCACTCGTCGCAGTCGCGGGGGCGGGTGCATGCCGAACCGGCGTCGTCGTCGCGCAGCGAATTCCAGCGTGACCGCGACCGCGTGATCCACAGCACCGCGTTCCGGCGCCTGGAGTACAAGACCCAGGTGTTTGTGAACCATGAGGGCGACCTGTTCCGCACCCGGCTCACGCACAGCCTGGAGGTGGCGCAGATCGCGCGGTCCATCGCCCGTAACCTGCGCGTCAACGAGGATCTGGTCGAGGCGATCTCACTGGCGCACGACCTTGGACACACGCCGTTCGGCCATGCCGGGCAGGACGCGCTGAACCTCTGCATGAAGAACCACGGCGGTTTCGAGCACAACCTGCAGAGCCTGCTGGTGGTGGACGAGCTGGAGGAGCGCTACGGCGGCTTCAACGGCCTGAACCTGACGTTCGAAACGCGTGAGGGCATTCTCAAGCATTGCTCGCGGGTCAACGCGGCGGCGCTCGGGGAGCTGGGGCGGCGCTTCTTGGAGGGCGCGCAGCCGTCGCTGGAGGCCCAGCTGGCCAATCTGGCCGATGAGATCGCGTACAACAACCACGATATCGACGATGGCCTGCGCTCGGGGCTGCTGACGCTGGAACAGCTCGACGAAGTGCCGATGTGGGGCCGCCACCGGGCCGAGGTCACGGCCGCATTCCCGGGCATCAATGGCCGGCGCGCCATCAATGAGACGGTTCGCCGCATGATCAACACGCTGATCGTCGACCTGATCGAGACCACCGGGCGCAATATCGCCGCAGCCAACCCCAAGAATATCGATGCGGTGCGCGCCGCCGGGCCGCTTGTCGCCTTCAGCCCCAAGGTCCACGAGGAGGCCGCGGCGCTCAAGCGCTTCCTGTTCCGTCATCTATATAGGCACTATCTGGTGATGCGGATGTCCGCCAAGGCCCAGCGGATCATTTCGGACCTCTTCGGGGCCTTCATGCAGGACTCCCGCCTGTTGCCGCCGCAGTACCAGGCCAGCCATGGCGGCGACCAGCCGCGCCTGATTGCCCATTACATCGCCGGGATGACGGACCGCTACGCGATTCGCGAGCACCGCCGGATCTTCGCCGTCAGCGAGAGCGACTGATCCCGCCACGTCCCGAATTAAATGGGGACGGATCAGGCTATCATGCGGGGATTGCTGATTCACGTTCCTCGAATCCCCCGATGGCGCGCCTTCCCCGATTCTCCCCAGCCGGCTTGCCGGCGCTCGTGTTGCAACGCGGCAACAATCGTCAGCCCGTGTTCCTGGGCCCGGACGACTACCTCCATTACCTCGATTGCCTGCGCATGGCCGCGCGCGAGCATGAACTGGCCGTCCATGCCTACGCGCTGCGCCCAAACCATATCCATCTGGTGGCCACGCCCAAGGGGCTCGATTCCCTGAGCCTGGCGATGCAGGCCGTCGGCCGCCGCTACGCGCGGCACTTCAACCGGGTGGCCAATCGCACCGGCACGCTCTGGGAAGGGCGCTTCCGCTCGGCCGTGATCGAACCCAATGCCTGGCTGCTGCCGGCCATGCTCTATGCCGAAGGCAACGCGCTGCGTGCCGGCGAGGTGATGACGGCCGAAGCCGATCGCTGGAGCAGCTACCGCCATCACGCGGGCATCGAGTCCAGCCCGCTTGTGAGCGATCACTCTGCCTACTGGGAGCTTGGCAACACGCCTTTCGAGCGCCAGTCGAACTATCGCGCGCTCACTGCCGAAGGGCTGTCCGGCAAGACGCTCGCCACACTGCGCAAACATGCCCATAGCGGGTGGCCGCTCGGCAACGAAGCCTTCCTGGCGCAGCTGGAGCGTCACGCCACGCGGCGCGTGCAGCCGTTGCCGAAGGGCCGGCCGCGCCGCGCCAGCGAGGAAGATCTCGACGAGGCTCCGGCCACCGATGCACCAGCCTGAAGAACAAGTGCGCAAAAGTTAATGTGTCCCCATTAAAAATGCGCCCTGAACCGGGGCGATTTTTAATGTGTTCTGACCCCATTTAAAATTTTTGCGATACATTCCCGATTCTCATATAGTTGCTCCACCCACAGTCATTGTGCGGCGCGTCACGCTCGTGTACGCCGCTGCGGTCCCGCTGCCTGCCATCCGCCCGTCAAAGAGGCGCCTGCATCCAGCCACCCCCGTTCGGTCTGCCTTGCCGCGCGCGCTGCCTTCACCGGAATTCAGCCCGTGGACCACTCGCAACACCCCGCCGATCCCATCGATACCGCCGCCCGCCCGCAAGCGCAGGGCCTCTATGACCCGGCCAACGAGCATGACGCCTGCGGCGTCGGCATGGTTGCGCACATCAAGGGCCGCAAGTCGCACGAGATCATCTCGCAGGGCCTGAAGATCCTCGAGAACCTCGACCATCGCGGCGCCGTGGGTGCCGACAAGCTGATGGGCGACGGCGCCGGCATCCTGATCCAGATCCCGGACCAGTTCTACCGCGAGGAAATGGCCAAGCAGGGCGTGACCCTGCCGCCGAACGGCGAGTACGGCGTGGGCATGATCTTCCTGCCGAAGGAACACGCCTCGCGCCTGGCCTGCGAGCAGGAGCTCGAGCGCACGGTGCGCCTGGAAGGCCAGGTCGTGCTGGGCTGGCGTGACGTGCCGGTGGACTGCAACATGCCGATGTCCCCCACGGTGCGCACCACCGAGCCGGTAATCCGCCAGATCTTCATTGGCCGTGGCCGCGACATCATGACCACGGACGCGCTGGAACGTAAGCTCTACGTCATCCGCAAGACCGCCAGCCACGCCATCCAGGCGCTCAAGCTCAAGCACGGCAAGGAATACTTCGTGCCGTCGATGTCGGCCCGTACCGTGGTGTACAAGGGCCTGCTGCTGGCCACCCAGGTGGGCGAGTACTACCTCGACCTGCAGGACCCGCGCGCCGTCTCGGCCCTGGCCCTGGTGCACCAGCGCTTCTCCACCAACACCTTCCCGGCCTGGGAGCTTGCCCACCCGTACCGCATGGTCGCCCACAACGGCGAAATCAACACGGTCAAGGGCAACGTCAACTGGGTCAACGCGCGCACGGGCGCCATCTCGTCGCCGGTGCTCGGCGACGACCTGCCCAAGCTGTGGCCGCTGATCTACCCGGGCCAGTCGGATACCGCATCGTTCGACAACTGCCTCGAACTGCTGACGATGGCCGGCTACCCGCTCGTCCACGCGATGATGATGATGATCCCGGAAGCCTGGGAACAGCACACGCTGATGGACGACAACCGCCGCGCGTTCTACGAGTACCACGCCGCCATGATGGAGCCGTGGGACGGCCCCGCCGCCATCTGCTTCACCGATGGCCGCCAGATCGGCGCCACGCTGGACCGTAACGGCCTGCGTCCGGCCCGTTTCTATGTGACGGAAGACGACGTGGTCGTGCTGGCCTCGGAAGCCGGCGTGCTGCCGTTCCCCGAGTCGCGCGTGGTGCAGAAGTGGCGCCTGCAGCCCGGCAAGATGTTCCTGATCGACATGGAACAGGGCCGCATCATCGACGACAAGGAGCTCAAGGACAACCTGGCCAACGCCAAGCCGTACAAGAGCTGGATCGATGCCGTGCGCATCAAGATGGACGAACTCGAAGCCAAGCCCGAGGACGTGGCCGCCGAGAAGAAGCCCGTGGCGCCGCTGCTGGACCGCCAGCAGGCCTTCGGCTACACGCAGGAGGACGTCAAGTTCCTGATGGCGCCGATGGCGCTGGCCGGCGAGGAAGCCACCGGCTCGATGGGCAATGACTCGCCGCTGGCCGTGCTGTCGTCCAAGAACAAGACGCTGTACCACTACTTCAAGCAGCTGTTCGCCCAGGTGACCAACCCGCCGATCGACCCGATCCGCGAGAACATGGTTATGTCGCTGGTGTCGTTCATCGGCCCGAAGCCGAACCTGCTCGAACTGAACAACATCAACCCGCCGATGCGCCTCGAAGTGTCCCAGCCCGTGCTGGACTTCAAGGACATCGCCAAAATCCGCAACATCGAGCACTACACCGGTGGCAAGTTCCGCGCTTATGAGCTGAACATCTGCTATCCGACGGCATGGGGCAAGGAAGGCATCGAGGCGCGCCTGGCGTCGCTGTGCGCCGAGGCCGTGGATGCCGTGCGCTCGGGCTACAACATCCTGATCGTGTCCGACCGCCGCGTCGATGCCGATCATGTGGCGATTCCGGCACTGCTGGCGACGTCGGCCATCCACCATCACCTGGTGGAGAAGGGCCTGCGCACGTCCGCCGGCCTGGTGGTGGAAACCGGCTCCGCGCGTGAAGTGCACCACTTCGCGCTGCTGGCTGGCTACGGCGCCGAAGCCGTCCACCCGTACCTGGCCATGGAAACGCTGGCCGACATGGCCGCCGGCCTGTCTGGCGACCTGTCGCCGGAGAAGGCGGTCAAGAACTTCGTCAAGGCCATCGGCAAGGGCCTGTTCAAGGTGATGTCCAAGATGGGCATCTCCACGTACATGTCCTACACCGGCGCGCAGATCTTCGAGGCCATCGGCCTGTCGCGCGAACTGGTGCAGAAGTATTTCCACGGCACGCCGTCCAACGTGGAAGGCATCGGCATCTTCGAGGTTGCCGAGGAAGCCATCCGCCTGCACCGCGACGCGTTTGGCAACAACCCCGTGCTCGAGTCCATGCTCGAAGCCGGTGGCGAGTACGCCTACCGCGTGCGGGGCGAGGAGCATATGTGGACGCCGGATTCGGTGGCCAAGCTCCAGCACTCGGTGCGCGCCGATGACGGCAAGGGTGCCTACCAGACGTACAAGGAATACGCGAACATCATCAACGACCAGAGCCGCCGTCACATGACGCTGCGTGGCCTGTTCGAGTTCAAGGTCGATCCGTCGCGCGCCATTCCGCTCGAGGAAGTGGAGTCGGCCAAGGACATCGTGCAGCGTTTCGCCACGGGTGCCATGTCGCTCGGCTCGATCTCGACCGAAGCCCACACCACGCTGGCCGTGGCGATGAACCGCATCGGCGGCAAGTCGAACACCGGCGAAGGCGGCGAGGACGAGAAGCGCTACCGGAACGAACTGCGCGGCATCCCCATCAAGCAGGGCGATACCCTCAAGGGCCTGCTGGGCGACCACGTGATCGAGCGTGACCTGCCGCTGCAGGCAGGCGACTCGCTGCGCAGCAAGATCAAGCAGGTGGCATCGGGCCGCTTTGGCGTGACCGCCGAGTACCTGGCGTCGGCCGACCAGATCCAGATCAAGATGGCCCAGGGCGCCAAGCCTGGCGAGGGCGGCCAGCTGCCCGGCCACAAGGTGTCGGACTACATCGGCAAGCTGCGTTACTCGGTGCCGGGCGTGGGCCTGATCTCGCCGCCGCCGCACCATGACATCTACTCGATCGAGGATCTGGCACAGCTGATCCACGACCTGAAGAACGTGAACCCGGTGTCGGACATCTCGGTCAAGCTGGTGTCCGAAGTGGGCGTGGGCACCGTGGCGGCCGGCGTGGCGAAGGCCAAGGCCGACCACGTGGTGATCGCCGGCCATGACGGCGGCACCGGCGCTTCGCCGTGGTCGTCGATCAAGCACGCCGGCACGCCGTGGGAGCTGGGCCTGGCCGAGACGCAGCAGACGCTGATGCTCAACGGCCTGCGCAACCGCATCCGCGTGCAGGCTGACGGCCAGATGAAGACCGGCCGCGACGTGGTGATCGGCGCGCTGCTGGGCGCTGACGAGTTCGGCTTCGCCACGGCACCGCTGGTGGCCGAGGGCTGCATCATGATGCGCAAGTGCCACCTGAACACCTGCCCGGTGGGCGTGGCCACGCAGGATCCGGCGCTGCGCAAGAAGTTCCAGGGCAAGCCCGAGCACGTGGTGAACTTCTTCTTCTTCGTTGCCGAGGAAGCGCGCGAGATCATGGCCCAGCTGGGCATCCGCACGTTCGATGAGCTGATCGGCCGCGCCGACCTGCTCGACATGCGCAACGGCATCGAGCACTGGAAGGCGCGTGGCCTGGACTTCGGCCGCATCTTCTATCAGCCGGCGTTCGCCGCCGACGTGCCGCGCTTCCATACGGACGTGCAGGACCACGGTCTGTCGGTGGAAGCCGGCAAGGCGCTGGACCATGTGCTGATCGCCAAGGCGCGTCAGGCCATCGACAAGGGTGAGCGCGTGTCGTTCATCCAGCCGGTGAAGAACGTGAACCGCACGGTGGGCGCGATGCTGTCCGGCGTGATCGCCAAGCAGTATGGCCACGAGGGCCTGCCCGACGACACCATCCACATCCAGCTGCAGGGCACGGCCGGCCAGTCGTTCGGCGCGTTCCTGGCGCACGGCATCACGCTGGATCTGGTGGGCGACGGCAACGACTACGTCGGCAAGGGCCTCTCCGGCGGCCGCGTGATCGTGCGCACGCCGCACGAGTTCCGCGGCGACCCGACGCGCAACATCATCGTCGGCAACACGGTGCTGTACGGCGCCATCGCCGGCGAGGCATTCTTCAACGGCGTGGCCGGCGAACGTTTCGCGGTGCGTAACTCGGGCGCCGTGGCGGTGGTCGAGGGCACGGGCGACCACGGTTGCGAGTACATGACCGGCGGCACGGTGGTCGTGCTGGGCGGCACGGGCCGCAACTTCGCGGCGGGCATGTCCGGCGGCGTGGCCTACGTCTATGACGAGGATGGCTTGTTCGACAAGCGCTGCAACACGTCGATGGTGGCGCTGGAGGCGGTGCTCGCCTCGGCCGACCAGGAGAAGGGCCAGCCCAAGTCGCAGTGGCACAAGCAGGGCGGCAAGCGCGAGCTGGACGAGGTGATCCTGCGCAACCTGATCGAGCAGCATTTCCGCTACACCGGTTCGGAGCGCGCCAAGGCGCTGCTGGCGGACTGGACCACGGCGCGCCGCAAGTTCGTCAAGGTCTTCCCGACCGAGTACAAGCGCGCCCTGGGCGAGATGTACGCCAAGGAGCAGGCCGCCCGCGACAACGACCGCGAGGCGATTGCCGCCTGACGGCGCGCATCGGCCATCCCCACGAGACGGCGCCGCGCGGCATGCCCGCGGCGCCAACAAGATACTGACCCCACGCGAGGCCGGCCCCGCCGCCTCGCGCCAGCTAGACCAAGGACGCAACATGGGTAAGGCGACTGGCTTTCTCGAATTTCCCCGCCAGAACGAAGGCTATGAGCCGGTAGTCAAGCGTGTGAAGCACTACAAGGAGTTCGTCTTCGCGCTGTCCGACAGCGAGGCGAAGATCCAGGGTGCACGCTGCATGGACTGCGGCATCCCGTTCTGCAACAACGGCTGCCCGGTCAACAACATCATTCCGGACTTCAACGACCTGGTGTACCGCCAGGACTGGAAGACGGCCATCGAGGTCCTGCACCAGACCAACAACTTCCCCGAGTTCACGGGCCGGATCTGCCCGGCACCGTGCGAGGCGGCCTGCACGCTCGGCATCAACGAGCTGCCAGTGGGTATCAAGTCGATCGAGCACGCCATCATCGACAAGGCCTGGGAAGAGGGCTGGGTGGCGCCGCAGGTGCCCGCGCACAAGACCGGCAAGACCGTGGCCGTGGTTGGCTCGGGCCCGGCTGGCATGGCTGCCGCGCAGCAACTGGCGCGCGCCGGCCATGACGTGACGGTGTTCGAGAAGAACGACCGCATCGGCGGTCTGCTGCGCTACGGCATCCCCGACTTCAAGATGGAGAAGACGCTGATCGACCGCCGCATCGAGCAGATGCAGGCCGAAGGCGTCACGTTCCGGGCTGGCGTGATGGTGACCGAAGGCGAACTGCCCGCCGGCATCGTGAACTACGCCCGCGAGACCATCTCGGCACAGTCGCTGATGGAGCAGTTCGACGCCGTGGTGCTGGCCGGTGGCTCGGAAGTGCCGCGCGACCTGCCGGTGCCGGGCCGTGAGCTGGCCGGCGTGCACTACGCGCTGGAATTCCTGATCCCGCAGAACAAGGAAGTGGCCGGCGACGCCCTGAACGACATCCGCGCGGACGGCAAGCACGTGATCGTGATCGGCGGTGGCGATACGGGTTCCGACTGCGTCGGCACGTCGAATCGTCATGGTGCGGTGTCGGTGACCCAGTTCGAACTGCTGCCGCAGCCGCCGGACGAGGAAAACAAGCCGCTGGTGTGGCCGTACTGGCCGATCAAGCTGCGCACGTCGTCCTCCCACGACGAAGGCTGCTCGCGCGACTGGTCCGTGGCCACCAAGGAATTCATCGGCGAGAACGGCAAGATCAAGGCCCTGAAGGCCTGCCGCGTGGAGTGGAAGGACGGCCGCATGCAGGAAGTGCCGGACAGCGAGTTCGTGCTGCCGGCAGACCTGGTGCTGCTGGCCATGGGCTTCACCAACCCGGTGGGCTCGATGCTGGAAGCCTTCGGCGTGGACACGGACGCTCGCAAGAACGCCAAGGCCTCCACCGAAGGCGACCGCGCGTACTACACCAACGTGCCGAAGGTCTTCGCCGCCGGCGACGTGCGCCGCGGCCAGTCCCTCGTGGTCTGGGCCATCCGCGAAGGCCGCCAGGCCGCCCGCTCGGTGGACGCCTTCCTGATGGGCCACACAGAACTGCCGCGCTGATCGCAGCGTTGTAGGTTAAAAAAAGCCCGCCCGGGGTTTCCCGGGCGGGCTTTTTGTTTTGGGACACGGTAGATCAGGGTCCTATGGCGTTTCCCAGACACCCAACTCGATCGCCCGCTCCAGCATGCCGACGGTCAGTGGTGTCTTTTCGTATCGCTGACGAATCTTCCGTGAGAACGGCATGGCGAGGTCTTCGTTGGTTTGGATGATGAGTCAGATGGTCAGGATCCACAGGATTGTGGCGGCTGCTGCGAGGAAGGCAGGCAACCACCTCCCAGATTTCTGACTCGCGGTAAAGAACATTGCCAGTTGTATCGTGGCAATCGTCACGAATACGAGGGTTGAGAATATGAAGCGATTCCCTGAGACGTCTTCGATGGCGTCGGGCGGTATGGTTGGGTCCATCTCACTCATCCAACTGTACGGATTGCCTCTCAACGCCGCCAAGACTAGCAAGCCAAATATGGATCCAAGATGGATCGCGATGCGGATCAGCGCTTTCATGGAGTTCCGATGGATGGCAGTTACTGAAGAAGTTGGGCGAAACGAGGCCAGTTCTTTACGATAAAGTTTCCATAGCGCGTGTTTTTCTGAATTTGCGTTAGAGATAGGCCTATTCCACGGTTATAGCGCGCGCCGACGATGCGGACGGATTCCATGGAAAGTGGCGTGGTGAGCTTGTCGTGATTTACCAGTTGTCGAAGATGACGCGCGGCAAGTTCGATGTTGAAAAGGTCATTCTCAAGGCACTTCGAAAGGTCTCGTAATTGGTCCGTGGACAATTCGCGTACGTCGATTCCCAGAGTTTGGGACGCTGTGCGGAGTTGCATGCTGACTGACCCTAATGACGTCTTGGTGGGATGGTTTGAAACGGTCAGATGCTTGTCTACGAAAACTGGGCCGCTCCAATCGAATGATCTGATTTCAAAAGCGACGCGATCGATGAAATTGGGATCTCCGCCAACTTCGATCCAGCATACGCCGGCGAGTAACTCCGGCGGCAAACGGTAGGCGAGTGCGGATGATTTGATGCGCTGCTTATGAAAGCGGATCCATGCATCCTTGAACTTTTTAATGTACGGTCGTCCGCCACCGATTTGCGGAGGGACAACCTGCCAGGCGAGAAAATCTATTACTCCCCAGCGTGGAGCGTTGTTGGATGGACCACAACTGAATGTAGACATAGTCGAATCTGGGTACCGGGCCAAAGGGACGAAGAGCCTAGCTCGCCGTATTCCCGATGGAAATCGGAATTCCACGAATTCACTACGGAGCAGCCGTCGAAGCCCTTGTCAGCCTCCCGTCAGCCGCCAAACCTACGCTCCATGAGGATTGCATCTGTGCCGTATGCCGCCAGTTTGTGGGCGTGGGGAGCGGCTTCGTGTGCGGTGAGCGGGGCGTACCCGATCCTGCGCCACCAGGTGGCGGCGGACTGCACGGCGATCAGGCGCGACGAGGTCAGGCCAAGTGCGCGGGCCGACTGTTCGGCGGCGGCGTAGAGGCGGGCGGCCAGGCCGGTGCCTCGGCCGGCGGGTGCCACGGCCATGTCGTGGACGAACCAGGTCAGGAGCGTGGCGGGTGGCCAGTCGCGCGCCAGCACGCCGTCGAGCGGCGGGAGCGTGGCCTCCGGCCAGGCGTGGGTGAACAGGTAGGCGGCCAGCCGGCCTTCGGGCAGGGCGGCCACCCAGCAGGTTTCGGGCGACAGCGCGAGGCGGCTGGCGAGGGCGTCGGTGGATTCGATCAGCGTGGCGGCATAGCACTGCGCCTGGACGGCGAGCACGGCGGGCAGGTCGGCGGCCAGCATCCGCCGCAGGACAATTTCAGACATCGGGCGATTATAAAAGACCCATCCATTGCGCCCTGCGATCACCCATTGGGGTCCACCCGGCTATGGTTTACGTGGTCTGTGCCGTCCTGGGCATTGTTCGTACAATGCCCAAAAAACGATAACTAGAGACTGCCTCGAAATCCCTTTCAGCCGATTTGGTGCCATGACCTTTGTGTCGTGGTCCGGAGGAAATTGATGCCCGAAGTGCGCAAAAGGTCGCGGCTTTGGCGAGGTAAAACGAAGTTGCCAACACTCGCTGCCTCCCCGGCGGCTCCGCGCCGTTCCTGGCGGGCCGTCCTGATGCTGCCCGCCTTCCTCGGTGCGGCAGTGGCATTCGCGCAGCCTCCCGTCGGACTGGCCACCGCACAATTCGCCAGCATTCCCAATGGCAGCCGCCCCGAGTTGCTGAACCGTTCCGTGTCGTTCCCGGCGCGGCCCATCCGCATGATCGTGCCGTTCCCGGCCGGCGGCGTGGCCGATGCCACGGCGCGATTGCTGGCCGAGCGTCTCGCGGTGCGCCTGGGCGTGCCGGTCGAGGTGGACAATCGCCCCGGCGCGGCGGGCACGATGGCCGGCGATGTCGTCGCCAAGTCCAGTTCCGATGGCCATACGTTGCTGTTCCATCAGGCCAACATGCTGATCCAGCCCGGCCTGGAGCCGGTGCCCTACGACGTAGTGCGCGACTTCACGCCCGTGGCGCGCGTGGCCACGATGCCGCTGTTCCTCGTGATCGATGGGCGCCTGCCGATGCAGACGCCGCAGCAATGGGTCACGGCGGTGCGGTCGAGCCCGGGCTCCTATAGCTATGGCTACGGCCAGCCCGGCAGCCCGTCCCAGTTCTATGCCGAATACGCCGTGCGCGGCATCCCGAGCGGCGTGCCGCTGGTGACGGCCAAGGGCGAGGCTGCCGTGGTCCTCGAAATGCTCGCCGGCCGGATCAGTGCCTGCTTCTGTTCGTATACAGCCGTGCAGAACCACGTGCGCAGCGGCGCGCTGCGCCTGCTCGGCGTGACCGGCGGCCAGCGCTCGCCGCTGGCGCCACAGGTGCCCACGCTGCAGGAAGCGGGTGTGGATGGCTATGGCGCCACCGCCTGGTATGGCGTGATGGCACCGGCCAAGACGCCGCGCGCCATCGTCGCCCGCCTGGCCACGGAGCTGGACAACGTCACCAACGAGCGCGAAGTGCGCGCGCGGCTGATGGCGTCCGGGCTCACGGCGGTGCGCGATTCGCCGGAGGCGTTCGCCACGGCCATCCGCGCCGACACCCTCCAGTGGCAGATGCTGGTGCGCCAGTCGACACAGGGCGGGGAGCCCTGACCGGCCACTATCCGGCGATTTGTTCCATTTCGGGAACACTGTTGTCCGGACTGGAATGTAGTGGTCGCCACACAGCAACCCGCGCGTCTAGGTGGTAGCCCTTATAATGGCGCCCTGCCCAATCCGGTGCCAACGTGACCGCTACCGTACCGAACCTCCCTGCCCAGTCCCTGATCAGCCCGGACATCGTCGAACTCGCCGATGTCGATTTCGCCTATGCGGCGGGCGACAAACCGGTGCTTGCCGGCCTGTCGATGCGCTTCCCGCGCGGCAAGGTTGTGGCCGTAATGGGCGGCTCGGGCTGCGGCAAGACCACGGTCATGCGGCTGATCGGTGGCATGGTGCGCCCGTCCAGCGGGCGGGTGACCTTCAACGGCGCCGACATCGACGCCATGGACCAGTCCGGCCTCTACGCCGTGCGGCGCCAGATGGGCATGCTGTTCCAGTTTGGCGCGCTGTTCACCGACCTGTCGGTCTTCGATAATGTGGCGTTTCCGTTGCGTGAGCACACGGACCTGCCCGATTCGATGATCCGCGACCTCGTGCTGATGAAGCTCAACGCGGTGGGCCTGCGCGGCGCGCGGGACCTGATGCCCGCGCAGATCTCCGGCGGCATGGCGCGGCGGGTGGCGCTGGCGCGGGCCATTGCGCTGGACCCGGCGCTGCTGATGTATGACGAGCCGTTCGCCGGCCTCGACCCGATCTCGCTCGGCCTCACCGCCAACCTGATCCGCAGCCTCAACGACGCGCTGGGCGCCACCACGATCATCGTCTCCCATGATGTGCAGGAGACGTTCCAGATCGCCGACTACGTCTATTTCATCGCCAATGGCCGGATCGCGGCCGAGGGCGAGCCGGCCGCGCTGCGTGCCTCGACCGATCCGTTCGTGCGCCAGTTCGTCCATGCCGAGGCCGATGGCCCGGTGCCGTTCCACTACCCGGGCCCCTCGCTGGCCGAAGACTTCGCCGCCGGAGGTAGCCGTTGACCGCCTTCTTCATCAGCATCGGCGCCGCCGTGCGCAATTTCGTGGGCGGCGTCGGCCACGCCACGCGCATATTCTTCGCGCTGCTGTCGCTGTCCCCGGCGCTGCTGCGCCGGCCCCGGCTGGTCAGCGACCAGGTGTTCTTCGTCGGCAACCTGTCGCTGGTGATCATCGCCGTGTCCGGGCTGTTCGTCGGCTTCGTGCTGGGCCTGCAGGGCTATTACACGCTGAACCGCTATGGCTCCGAGCAGGCGCTCGGGCTGCTGGTGGCGTTGTCGCTGGTGCGTGAACTGGGGCCGGTGGTCTCGGCGCTGCTGTTCGCGGGGCGTGCGGGGACGTCGCTGACGGCCGAAATCGGCCTGATGAAGGCGGGCGAGCAGCTCACCGCCATGGAAATGATGGCCGTGAACCCGTTGCAGCGCGTGATTGCGCCGCGCTTCTGGGCCGGCGTGATTGCCATGCCAGTCCTGGCGGCCATCTTCAGCGCCGTGGGCATCCTGGGCGGCTATCTGGTCGGTGTGCAGCTGATCGGGGTGGACGCCGGCGCGTTCTGGTCGCAGATGCAGGGCGGCGTGGATGTGCGCGCCGACGTGCTGAATGGCGTGATCAAGAGCTTCATTTTTGGCATCGCGGTGACGTTTATCGCCTTGTACCAGGGCTTCGAGGCCAGCCCGACGCCGGAAGGCGTCTCGCGCGCCACCACGCGTACCGTGGTGATGGCCTCGCTGGCCGTGCTGGGCCTGGATTTCCTGCTGACCGCGCTGATGTTCAGCTGACGCGGCGGCAAACGAAACGCATTCGACAAGAGACTCGCATGAAGAAAAAATCACTCGACTACTGGGTGGGGCTGTTCGTGGTGGTGGGGTTTGTCGCGCTGCTGTTCCTGGCGCTCAAGGCCGGCAACATGAGCAGCTTCTCGTTCCAGGAGACCTACTCGGTCCAGGCGCAGTTCGACAACATCGGCGGGCTGAAGGCGCGCGCGCCGGTCAAGAGCGCCGGCGTGGTGGTGGGGCGCGTGGCGTCCATCCGCTTCGATGACAAGTCCTACCTGGCCACCGTCGAGCTGAACCTGGACAAGTCGTACCAGTTTCCGAAGGACACCTCGGCCAAGATCCTGACGTCCGGCCTGCTGGGCGAGCAGTACATCGGCCTCGAGGCCGGCGGCGACACCGCCATGCTGGCCCAGGGCAGCAAGATCACGATGACCCAGTCGGCTGTTGTGCTCGAAAACCTGATCGGTCAGTTCCTGTACAACAAGGCCGCCGACGCCGGCTCCGGCGGGGGCTCGGGCTCCACGGCCGCGCCTGCCGCGCCGTCTTCCGGCGCCGCCGCGCTGCCGGCCGCACCGGGCACGGAGGGCGCGAAATGAGCCGCCGTGCCAGGCATCGGCGCCCGCGGGCGCCGGGACAACTGTGTGCCGCCGCCCTTGCCGCCCTGCTGCTGGCGGGCTGCGCCACCGGCCCCGACGCCAATCCGAAGGACCCGCTCGAACCCCTGAACCGGGGCGTGCAGACGGTCAACGAACAAGTCGACAAATACGCGCTGAAGCCGGTTGCCACGGTCTACGCGGACTACGTGCCGTCGCCGGTCCGAACCGCCGTCGGCAACTTCTTCTCGAATATGTCCGATGTCTACTCGGCGGCGAACAACCTGCTGCAGGGCAAGCCATCGCGCGCGGCGGAAGACACCATGCGGGTGGCCATCAACAGCGTGCTCGGCATTGGCGGGTTGATCGACATCGCCACGCCGGCCGGGCTGCCCAAGTACAAGGAAGACTTCGGCCAGACGCTCGGCGTGTGGGGCGTGCCGTCTGGCCCGTACCTGGTGCTGCCGCTGTTCGGCCCGAGCACCGTGCGCGACACCGGCGGGATGCTGGTGGACCGCCTGATGGACCCGTCCGCCTATATCTATCCGGTGTGGGCGCGCAATACGGCCGCCGGCGTGCGTATCGTCGATGGCCGCTCGCAGTTGATGGGCGCCTCGAACCTGATCGAGGCGGCCGCGCTGGACCGCTATGCCTTCCTGCGCGATTCCTATATGCAGCGCCGCCAGTACCTGATCTACGACGGCAACCCGCCGTCCCAGGATGACCCGGACCAGGAGGGCGCTTCACCGGCCAGCCCGGTGAGCCCGACCGCCCCGTCCGACGCGGCGCCGGCCCAGGACAAGCCCGCCAGCGAAGCCCCGGCCGACCAGGGCACCCAGCCGGCCCAGCCGATGCCGCTGCCGGCCCCGAACCTGATCGGGCCGGGCGGTGCATTGCGCTTCGGCCGGTAATTGATTAGCCAGCCCAGTGCTGGCAAGGGTTCGCGGCGACTGTGCCAGCGCTGTGAGCCCTGCAACAAAGTGTTTTAAAGCGGCGCAATAGACGCTCGGATGGTAAACGTTTCCAGAGCGCCTATGTTTCAATGAATGCGCGGTCTGGCAGCTCCACGCCTGCCGCGCTGGTTACCTGGGCACCTGACGTTGTGCGTTGGCCGACGCGAAGCCCTTGATAGATAAGGATATTTACGATGCTGAAGCGACTGTTGGTCCCCTTTGTTTCTGTCTTCACCGTGCTGGCTTTCACCGGCACCGCACAGGCCCAGCAGGCCACGGACACGTCCTCGCCGGACGCGCTGGTCAAGACCGTGGTGAACGAGGTCATGGCCACCGTGCGGTCAGACAAGGACATGCAGGCCGGCAACCTCGGCAAGATCACGGCGCTGGTCGAGCAGAAGATCCTGCCGAACGCCAACTTCGGCAAAACCACGCAGATCGCCATGGGCCGCAACTGGTCGAAGGCCACGCCGGAACAGCAGAAGATCATTACCGATGAGTTCAAGACGCTGCTGATCCGTACGTATGCCGGCGCCATCGCCCAGATCCGCGACCAGCAGGTGCAGTTCCGCCCGTACCGCGGCACGGCCGAGGACACCGACGCCACGATCCGCACGCAGGTCATCAACAAGGGTGAGCCGATCCAGATGGATTACCGCCTTGAGAAGACGCCGCAGGGCTGGAAGGTTTACGACATCAATGTGCTCGGCGCGTGGCTGACCGAAGCCTACAAGGGCAGCTTCAACACGATCGTGACGCAGCAGGGCGTGGACGGTGTCATCAAGACCCTGCAGGACCGCAATCGCCAGCTGGCCAACGCCAAGAGCTGATGCGGAATCTGGTTGCGGCGCAGCACGCCGCAGCCATTCCGGTCTACAATGGCCGCTCGGCGCCGACCTGTTTCTCGTAGAAATATGCGTGGGCGCCGGGTCTCCAAACCTCTGTTTTCCCTTCTTCGATCGATCTGATGCCTGCGCTCGGCACTTCGCTGACCAACCGCAACGCCGCCGCCGTGCTGCGTGAGGGGCTGTCGCGCATGTCCCAGGGCGACGTGGCCATCGATTGCAGCGCACTGGCGCAGGTCGATTCGGCTGCCGTGGCCGTGCTGCTGGCGTGGCAACGCGCCGCCGCCGCACAGGGTCAGACGCTGGCGCTGCATGGCGTGCCGCCACAGCTGGCCTCGCTGGCCACGCTCTACGGGGTGGACAGCCTGCTGGGCCTGCCGCCCGCGCCGATCTCCCACCCGGAACACCACCACCACCGACATTGAACCGGCATCCATGGCTGCGCGTGATTGGCGCGGCCGATGCGATGCCCCGGCGTCAGGCTGCGGCCGGCGCCGCGTCGGAACGGTGGCGGGCCAGTCGGGCCAAAGCGAGACACCCCCCGCATCCCCTATAATTCCGGGTTGTTCGTCCCCAAGTCGCCCCCAAGTGTCCTGATACGGCTCCACCAGGTGCTGCGCGGCTAACCTCAAGGACGTCCCCCCAAACTCCAGTGAGGCGGCCCGCCCAGGCGCCACTCACAAGACCATCGGCCATGAAAGCCATCGAAATTACCGATGTCCGCAAGCGCTACCGCAACCTGCAGGCGCTCAAGGGTGTCAGTTTCACCGTCGAGCGCGGCGAGTTCTTCGGCCTGCTCGGTCCCAACGGTGCCGGCAAGACCACGCTGATCTCGATCCTCGCGGGCCTGAACCGCGCCGATTCGGGCCGCGTGAGCGTGCTCGGGCACGATGTGGTGGACGACTACCGCATGGCGCGCCGCATGCTCGGCGTGGTGCCCCAGGAACTGGTTTTCGATCCGTTTTTCACGGTTCGGGAGACGTTGCGGCTGCAATCGGGCTATTTCGGCCTGACGCGCAACGACGACTGGATCGACGAAATCATGGCCAACCTGGACCTCACCAGCAAGGCGGACGCCAACATGCGCCAGTTGTCCGGCGGCATGAAGCGGCGCGTGCTGGTGGCGCAGGCGCTGGTACACCGGCCGCCCGTGATCGTGCTCGATGAACCGACCGCCGGCGTGGACGTGGAGCTGCGCCAGACGCTCTGGAAGTTCATCTCGCGCCTGAACAAGGAAGGCCACACGATCATCCTGACGACGCACTACCTCGAGGAAGCCGAGGCGCTGTGCGATCGCATCGCCATGTTGAAGTTCGGCGAGGTGGTGGCGCTGGACCGCACCAGCAGCCTGCTGACCCAGTTCGCGGGGCTGCAACTGGTGCTCACGCTGTCGCGCGGCACGCTGCCGCCGGCGCTGGAGGCGCTGCGCACCCCGTCCAACCCCGGGGAGCGCGCCCACCGGCTGCGGCTGTCCGGCTATGAAGCCGTCGAACCGATCCTGGCCGCGCTGCGCGAGGCTGGCTGCGAAGTGGAAGACATGGAAATCAGCAAGGCCGACCTCGAAGACGTGTTCGTCCAGATCATGCGCCGAGAAGGTCACATGCCGGGCGCGGTGCCTGATGCGTCGCTGGAGGCCGCGGCATGAACCAACCCATCGAGCATCTGGACAATCGCGCCTCGGAGGCGTCCGACCTGACCGAGAAGGCCCGGCTCGACACCATGGCCGTGGGCGGCTTCGTCGGCTTCCGCACGCTGCTCTATAAGGAAGTGCTGCGTTTCTGGAAGGTGGCGTTCCAGACCGTGGCCGCGCCGGTGCTGACCGCCGTGCTGTACCTGCTGATCTTCGGCCATGTGCTGGAAGACCGCGTGCGGGTGTACGACCAGATCAGCTATACCGCTTTCCTGGTGCCGGGGCTGGTGATGATGAGCATTCTCCAGAATGCGTTTGCGAACAGTTCGTCGTCGCTGATCCAGTCCAAGATCACCGGAAACCTTGTATTCATCATGCTGCCGCCGCTTTCCCACTGGGAGATGTACGGCGCCTACGTGGCGGCGTCGGTCATCCGTGGCCTGAGCGTGGGTCTGGGCGTGCTGCTGGTGACGGCGTGGTTCGCGAACCTGCATGTGTACAACGTCGGCTGGATCCTGGTCTTCGCGCTGGCCGGGGCCGGCATTCTCGGCACGCTGGGGCTGGTGGCGGGTATCTGGGCCGAAAAGTTCGACCAGCTGGCCACGTTTCAGAATTTCCTGATCATGCCGGCGACATTCCTGTCCGGCGTGTTCTATTCGATTCACTCGCTGCCGCCGTTCTGGCGGGCGGTGTCGCACGCCAACCCGTTCTTCTACATGATCGACGGGTTCCGCTACGGCTTCTTCGGCGTATCGGACGTGCCGCCGCTGCAGAGCCTGGCCGTGGTGGCCGTGTCGTTCGCGGTGCTGGCCGGGCTGGCGCTGCGGATGCTCAGCACCGGCTACAAGCTGCGCCACTGACGCTACCCCCTCACGCGATCGACACAAATTCACAAGAGACAGACATGCTGCCTACACCGGAACAAGTCAGGGAATACATTGCCCAAGGGTTGCCCTGCGACCATCTGGAAGTGGAAGGCGACGGCCAGCACTTCTTTGCCACCATCGTCAGCGCCGAGTTCGACGGCAAGCGCCTGATCCAGCGGCACCAGCGCGTCTACGCGGCACTGGGCGACCGTATGCGCGCCGAGATCCATGCGCTGTCGATGAAGACGCTGACCCCGGCCGAATGGAAGTCCGGGTCGGGCGCCGCCTGATGTCCGTCCAGGGACACATCACGCCGCCTAACGCTGCATAACGAATACCGACACAACATGGACAAATTCCAGATCGAGGGCAACGGCCCGCTCAAAGGCGAGATCCGGGTTTCCGGCGCCAAGAATGCGGCGCTGCCGATCCTGTGCGCCAGCCTGCTGACCGCCGATGCCATCACCATCGACAACGTGCCGAACCTGCAGGACACGCGCACGATGCTCAAGCTGCTGCGCCAGATGGGCACCCGGGCCGACATTGACGGCGCCACGGCCACGCTGGCCGCCGCCGACATCAACGCGCCCGAGGCACCGTACGAGCTGGTGAAGACCATGCGCGCGTCGATCCTCGTGCTGGGGCCGCTGGTGGCGCGCTTCGGCGAGGCCCGCGTCTCCCTGCCGGGCGGCTGCGGCATCGGTGCACGGCCGGTGGACCAGCACATCAAGGGCCTGCAGGCGATGGGCGCCGACATCACCATCGAGCACGGCTTCATCCACGCCCGCGCCAGCCGCCTGAAGGGCGCGCGCGTGGTGACGGACATGATCACCGTGACCGGCACCGAGAACCTGCTGATGGCCGCCACGCTGGCCGAGGGCGAGACCGTCCTCGAAAATGCCGCGCGCGAGCCCGAGGTGACCGATCTGGCCAACCTGCTGGTGAAGATGGGGGCCAAGATCGACGGCATCGGCACCGACCGCCTGGTGGTGCAGGGCGTGGACCGCCTGCACGGCGCGCGCCACGCCGTGGTGGCCGACCGCATCGAGGCCGGCACCTTCCTCTGCGCGGCCGCGGCCACGCTGGGCGACGTGACGCTGCGCGACATCCCGCCGACCATCCTGGACGCCGTGCTGATCAAGCTGCGCGAAGCCGGCGCCACGATCGAGACCGGCGACGACTGGATCCGCCTGGCCATGCCGCGCCGCGCGCAGGCCGTGAGCTTCCGCACCTCGGAATACCCGGCCTTCCCGACCGACATGCAGGCCCAGTTCATGGCGCTCAACGCCGTGGCCGAAGGCACCGCGCGGATCACCGAGACGATCTTCGAGAACCGCTTCATGCACGTGCAGGAACTGAATCGCCTGGGCGCCAACATCACCGCCGAAGGCAACACGGCCGTGGTGACCGGCGTGCCGCGCCTGTCCGGCGCGAGCGTGATGGCGACCGACCTGCGCGCCTCGGCCGGGCTGGTGATTGGTGGCCTGGTGGCCGATGGCGAGACCGTCATCGACCGCATCTACCATCTGGACCGCGGCTACGACCGCATGGAAGCCAAGCTGTCGGCCGTGGGCGCGAAGATCCGCCGCATTGCCTGAGACGGCCCCTGAAACACTGCACGACGAATTGAAGAACGTACGATGAGCCCAGCTTTCAACGCCTCGCCCGACCAGCTTACGCTGGCGCTGTCCAAGGGCCGCATCTTTTCCGAGACGCTGCCGCTGCTGGCGGCCGCCGGCATCCACGTGACCGAGGACCCGGAGACGTCGCGCAAGCTGATCCTGCCGACGTCGGACCCGGCGGTGCGCGTGATCATCGTGCGCGCCTCGGACGTGCCGACCTACGTGCAGTACGGCGCGGCGGACTTCGGCGTGGCGGGCAAGGACGTGCTGATGGAAACCGGCATGACCGGGCTGTACGCGCCGATTGACCTGAATATCGCCCGCTGCCGCATGTCGGTGGCGGTGCCGGCCGGCTTCGACTACGCCAACGCGGTGCGCCAGGGCGCGCGGCTGGCCGTGGCCACCAAGTATGTGCAGACCGCGCGCGAGCACTTCGCCAAGAAGGGCGTGCACGTCGACCTGATCAAGCTGTACGGCTCGATGGAGCTGGGCCCGCTGGTGGGCCTGTCCGATGCCATCGTCGACCTGGTGAGCACTGGCGGCACGCTGCGCGCCAACAACCTCGTCGAAGTGGAAGAGATCGTGCAGATTTCGTCGCGGCTGGTGGTCAACCAGGCCGCGCTCAAGCTCAAGCGGGAACGGCTCACGCCGATTCTCGAAGCATTTGAACGGGCCTCGGCGGCACTCGCCTGAGGCATTGCCGCACCCGGGGACCCGTGAGGAAGGAAGTCATGACCGAAAGCGAAATGGATAACCTGTCGATACGCCGGCTGGACGCGGCGGAGCCGGGCTTCGCGCACGCGCTGCGCCAGGTGCTGGCGTTCGAGGCGTCCGAGGACGAGGCCATCGACCGTGCCGCGGCCGAGATCCTGGCCGATGTGCGCCAGCGCGGCGACGAGGCCGTGCTCGAATACACGCGCCGCTTCGACCGCCTGGAGGCGGCCTCGATGGGCGCGCTGGAACTGTCGCAATCCGAACTGGAAGCGGCGCTGGAAGATCTGGAGCCGAAGCGCCGCGCCGCCCTGGAGGCCGCCGCCGCGCGCGTGCGGGCCTACCACGAGAAGCAGAAGATCGAATGCGGCAGCCATAGCTGGGAATACACCGAGGCCGACGGCACGATGCTGGGCCAGAAGGTGACCCCGCTGGACCGCGTGGGCCTGTACGTGCCGGGCGGCAAGGCCGCGTATCCGTCGTCGGTGCTGATGAACGCCATTCCGGCCCGCGTGGCCGGCGTGAAGGAAGTGGTCATGGTCGTGCCCACGCCCGGCGGCGTGCGCAACGAACTGGTGCTGGCCGCCGCGCAGATCGCCGGCGTGGACCGCGTGTTCACGATCGGCGGCGCCCAGGCCGTGGGCGCGCTGGCCTACGGCACGGCTACGCTGCCGCAGGTGGACAAGATCGTCGGCCCGGGCAATGCCTACGTGGCGGCGGCCAAGCGTCGCGTGTTCGGCACGGTCGGCATCGACATGATCGCCGGGCCGTCCGAGATCCTGGTGATCTGCGACGGCACCACCGACCCGGACTGGGTGGCGATGGACCTGTTCTCGCAGGCCGAGCACGACGAGCTGGCGCAGTCGATCCTGCTGTGCCCGGACGCCGACTACCTGAACCGCGTGGAGGCGAGCATCCGCCGCCAGCTGCCGACCATGCCGCGCCGCGAGGTGATCCATGCCTCGCTGACGGGCCGGGGCGCGCTGATCAAGGTGCGCGATATGGAAGAGGCGTGCGAGATCGCCAACGCCATCGCCCCGGAACACCTGGAGATCTCCGCCGAGAATCCGCGCCAGTGGAGCGAGAAGATCCGCCACGCCGGCGCCATCTTCCTGGGCCGCTATACCAGCGAGTCGCTGGGCGACTACTGCGCGGGCCCGAACCACGTGCTGCCGACCTCGCGCACGGCGCGCTTCTCGTCGCCGCTGGGCGTGTACGACTTCCAGAAGCGCTCGAGCCTGATCGAGGTCAGCGAAGCCGGCGCCCAGATGCTGGGCCAGATCGCCGCCGAACTCGCCTATGGCGAGGGCCTCCAGGCCCACGCCCGCAGTGCGGAATACCGTTTCAAGCGCGGCTGATGTCAGCGCGCGCAACGCTTTGAACCAAAAGGACTTTTCATGTCGGCCGTAGACCCTTCCCTGATCGAACGCATCATCCGTGACGACGTACGCGCCATGGGCGCCTACCACGTGGCGGACTCGCACGGTCTGGTGAAGCTGGACGCCATGGAGAATCCGTACCGCCTGCCGCCCGTGCTGCGCGACCAGCTGGCCGCGCGGCTAGGCGAGGTGGCGCTGAACCGCTACCCGGTGCCGAGCAGCGAGGCGCTGCGCGCCCGGCTGCGCGACGTCATGGACGTGCCGGCCGGCATGGACGTGCTGCTGGGCAACGGTTCGGACGAGATCATCAGCATGCTGTCGCTGGCCGCCGCGCGCCCCGGCGCCAAGGTGCTCGCCCCGGTGCCCGGTTTCGTCATGTATGCGATGTCGGCGCAGTTCGCCGGGCTGGCGTTCGTCGGCGTGCCGCTGCGCGCCGATTTCACGCTGGACCGCGCCGCGATGCTGGCCGCCATGGCCGAGCACAAGCCGGCCATCATCTATCTCGCCTACCCGAACAACCCCACCGGCAACCTGTTCGATGCGGCCGACATGGAGGCCATCGTCCGTGCCGCCCAGGGCGAGGTCTGCCACAGCCTGGTGGTGGTGGACGAGGCCTACCAGCCGTTCGCCCAGGAAAGCTGGATGCCGCGCCTGACCGAATTCGGCAACCTGCTGGTCATGCGCACGGTGTCGAAGCTGGGCCTGGCCGGGATCCGCCTCGGCTACGTGGCCGGCGCGCCCGAGTGGCTGGCGCAGCTGGACAAGGTGCGCCCGCCGTACAACGTCAACGTGCTGACCGAGGCCACCGCGCTGTTCGCGCTCGAACATGTGGATGTGCTCGACGAGCAGGCGGCCCAGCTGCGTGCCGAGCGCGGCCGGCTGGCCGAGGCCATGGCCGCCCAGCCGGGCGTGACGGTGTTCCCGAGCGCCGCCAACTTCCTGTTGATCCGCGTGACGGATGCAGCACAGACGTTCGACCGACTGCTCGCGCGGAAGGTATTGATCAAGAACGTGAGTAAAATGCACGCATTGCTGGCCAACTGTCTGCGCGTGACGGTCAGCACACCCGAAGAAAACGCGCAGTTTCTTGAAGCATTTGCTGCTTCATTGCAGGATTAACCCCACCATGCGTGTAGCAGAGGTCACCCGCGATACCTCGGAAACGCAGATCCGCGTTTCGCTGAATCTTGATGGCACCGGTCGCCAGAAGCTGGCCACCGGCGTGCCGTTCCTCGACCACATGCTGGACCAGATCGCCCGCCATGGCATGGTCGACCTCGAGGTCGAGGCCCGTGGCGACCTGCATATCGACGACCACCATACGGTGGAAGACGTCGGCATCACGCTCGGCCAGGCCGTGGCCAAGGCGATCGGCGACAAGAAGGGCATCACCCGCTATGGCCACAGCTATGTGCCGCTGGATGAGTGCCTGTCGCGCGTGGTGATCGACTTCTCGGGCCGCCCGGGCCTGGAATTCCACGTGCCGTTCACCCGTGCCCGCGTGGGCAGCTTCGACGTGGACCTGACCATCGAATTTTTCCGAGGTTTCGTCAATCACGCCGGCGTGACGCTCCATATCGACAACCTGCGCGGCATCAATGCCCACCATCAATGCGAAACGGTGTTCAAAGCCTTCGGGCGGGCCCTGCGCATGGCGGTGGAGCTTGACCCGCGCGCGGGCAACACGATTCCATCGACAAAAGGGACGCTTTAAGGCATAAGGCGAGGGGCCCGCTGCCGGGCCCGACCCGAACCTGCAGGCGTGCCGGCCGGTTGCGGCGCCCGCTGACGCTCACCCGACCCCGCAACCGATGGATACGCTCAAGTCCTTTATCTCGCTGCTGGCGCTGATCAATCCGATCGGGGCGATCCCGTTCTTCATCAGCCTGACCAGTCAGCAGACGGAAGCGGAAAAGCTGCGTACCATCAAGACGGCGTCGATGTCGGTGGCGATCGTGGTGGCGGTTTCGGCGCTGCTGGGGCAGCAGATCATCGAGTTCTTCAATATCTCGGTGGCGTCGTTGCAGGTGGGTGGCGGGCTGATCATGATCATGATGGCCATGAACATGCTGAACGCGCAGACCAGCCGCACCAAGGCCACGCCCGAGGAAGAGGACGAGGCTGACGCCAAGGCAAGCATCGCGGTGGTGCCGCTGGCGATTCCGCTGCTGACCGGGCCAGGGTCCATCAGCACGGTGATTGTCTATGCCGGCAAGTCCGCGCACTGGTGGCAGTCGCTGGTGCTGGTGGGGATTGGCGTGTTGCTGGGGGCCGTGGTGTACCTGACGTTCCGCGCGGCGGACCCCATCGCACGGGTGATGGGGCGCACCGGGATCAATATTGGCACGCGTCTGATGGGTTTGATCCTGTCGGCGCTGGCCGTCGAGTTCATTGTGGACGGGCTGAAGACATTGTTGCCTGTTTTGAAATCATGACTACCATAGCAATTGTGGATTACGGCATGGGCAACCTGCGCTCGGTGGCGCAGGCGTTGCGCGCCGCGGCACCGGAAGCGGATGTCCAGGTGGTGGATCGGCCCGAGGCCATCCGCGCGGCGGACCGCGTGGTGCTGCCGGGGCAGGGCGCCATGCCTGACTGCATGGGCGCGCTGGGCGCATCCGGGTTGCAGGAGGCCGTGCTGGAGGCGGCCGCGAGCAAGCCGATGCTCGGCGTGTGCGTTGGCGAACAGATGCTGTTCGACCGTAGCACCGAAAGTCGCACTGGCAACGCGGCCACGCCTTGCCTGGCACTGATGCCGGGCGAAGTGGTCCGTTTCGAGCTGGAAGGGCTGACGCAGCCCGACGGCTCGCGCTTCAAGGTGCCGCAAATGGGCTGGAACCGCGTGCGGCAGTCGCGCGCGCACCCGCTCTGGCAGGGCATTCCGGACGATAGCTGGTTCTATTTCGTCCACAGTTACTATGTGCGCGCGCAGGATGCGTCGCACATCGCGGGCGAAACCGACTACGGCGGCGTGTTTACCAGCGCGGTGGCACGCGATAATATTTTCGCCACGCAGTTCCACCCGGAGAAGAGCGCCGCGATGGGTTTGCAGCTTTACCGGAATTTCGTGCACTGGAATCCGTAACGCGCCGAGAAGCGCGTGAGAAGCACCCGAGAACCGAAGCGCCCCGATACTGACCAGCGATCGTTCAGAGCCACCGACCAGACTGCGCATCCAACTGCCAAACTGACATGACCTGAGCCCACCGGCGCTCGCGCCGGCATCGCTGCCTTTTTCCTTTTACACAACCACCACGCTCGTCACGCTTATGTTGCTCATTCCGGCCATCGACCTGAAGGACGGTCAGTGTGTACGCCTCAAACAAGGCGACATGGACCAGGCCACCGTCTTTTCCGAAGATCCCGCCGCCATGGCACGTCACTGGGTCAACCAGGGCGCGCGTCGCCTGCATCTGGTCGACCTCAACGGCGCATTTGTCGGCAAGCCCCGCAACGAGGCCGCCATCAAGGCCATCATCGCCGAGGTGGGCGACGAGATCCCCGTCCAGTTGGGCGGCGGCATCCGCGACCTCAACACCATCGAGCGCTGGCTCGATGACGGGCTGTCGTACGTCATCATCGGCACCGCGGCGGTCAAGAACCCCGGCTTCCTGAAGGACGCCTGCTCGGCCTTCGGCGGCCACATCATCGTCGGCCTCGATGCCAAGGACGGCAAGGTCGCCACCGACGGCTGGAGCAAGCTGACCGGCCACGAAGTGGCGGATCTGGCACGCAAGTACGAGGACTACGGCGTCGAAGCCATCATCTACACCGATATCGGCCGCGACGGCATGCTGCAGGGCATCAATATCGACGCCACGGTGAAGCTGGCCCAGTCCATGTCGATCCCGGTGATCGCCAGCGGCGGGCTGTCCAACCTGACCGACATCGAGCAACTGTGCGCGGTGGAGCGCGAAGGCGTGGAAGGCGTGATCTGCGGCCGTGCCATCTACTCGGGCGACCTCAACTTCACCGAGGCGCAGGCGCGCGCGGACAAGCTGGGCGAAGAGTAAGCCGCCCCGGCGCGGGTGCGCCGGGCAACACGCCGCCACCCGGCAAGGGGCGGGCGGCAAGGAAACCCATGTTAGCCAAACGTATCATCCCCTGCCTGGACGTGACCAACGGGCGGGTGGTCAAGGGGGTCAACTTCGTCGAACTCCGCGACGCGGGCGACCCGGTCGAGATCGCGCGCCGATACGACGAGCAAGGTGCCGATGAAATCACTTTTCTCGACATCACCGCGACCAGCGACGGCCGCGACCTGATCCTCCACATCATCGAGGCTGTGGCTTCGCAGGTGTTCATTCCGCTGACCGTGGGTGGCGGCGTGCGCGCCGTGGAAGACGTGCGCCGGCTGCTCAATGCCGGGGCGGACAAGATCAGCGTGAATTCCTCGGCCATCGCCAATCCGCAACTGGTATCCGATGCCACGGGCAAGTACGGCTCGCAGTGCATCGTGGTGGCCATCGACGCCAAGCGCAGTTCCGCGCCGGGCGAGCCGCCGCGCTGGGAAGTCTTCACGCACGGCGGCCGCAAGGCCACCGGCCTGGACGCCGTGGCATGGGCGAAGGAAATGGCCACGCGCGGTGCCGGCGAGATCCTGCTGACCAGCATGGATCGCGACGGCACCAAGAGCGGTTTCGACCTCGAACTGACCCGCGCGGTCAGCGACGCGGTGCCGGTGCCCGTGATCGCCTCGGGCGGCGTGGGCGGCCTGCAGGACCTGGCCGACGGCATCCGCCTGGGCCACGCCGACGCCGTGCTGGCGGCCAGCATCTTCCACTATGGCCAGCACACGGTAGGTGAGGCCAAGGCATTCATGGCCCGCGAGGGCATTCCCGTCCGGATGTGATCATGGCGAAGAAGTGGCTGAACAAGGTGAAGTGGGACGACAACGGCCTGGTGCCGGTGATCGTCCAGGAAGTCGGCTCGAACGATGTGCTGATGTTCGCGTTCATGAACCGCGAGGCGCTCCAGCGCACCGTGGAGCTGGGCGAGGCCGTGTTCTGGTCGCGCTCGCGCAAGCGGCTCTGGCACAAGGGCGAGGAATCGGGCCACGTGCAGAAGGTCCATGAGATGCGTCTGGATTGCGACGAGGACGTGGTGCTCCTGAAGGTGACGCAGGTGGACAGCATCGCCTGCCACACCGGCCGTCACTCGTGCTTCTTCCAGAAATTCGAGGGCGATGTGGAGTCGGGCGACTGGCAGACCGTGGAGCCGGTGCTCAAGGACCCCTCCACCATCTACGCCAAATAACCATGAGCGACACCCCGAACCCCGCCGTCCCGGCAGATCTGGCCGACGTGCTGGCGCGCGTGGCCGCCACGCTCGAGTCCCGCAAGCCCGAGAACGGCGGCGATCCGGACAAATCCTACGTGGCCAAGCTGTTCCAGAAGGGCGACGACGCCATCCTGAAGAAGATTGGCGAGGAAGCGACCGAGACCGTGATGGCCGCCAAGGACGCGCGCGCCGCCGGCCTGAGCGCCGAGGCCACCGGCAAGGTGGTCTACGAGGTGGCCGACCTGTGGTTCCACACCATGGTGCTGCTGTCCCGCTTCGGGCTGAGCCCGGCGGACGTGGTGGGCGAACTGGCGCGGCGCGAGGGACTTTCCGGCCTGGCCGAGAAGGCGAGCCGCAAGGCGTAGCATAATGCGCATGTGGGCGCGGGAATCGTCCCGCGCCGCGCGCAATGCACGCAACGGACGCTGGAGGGCACGATGGCGACTGACACCACCACGCAAGTCACGACCACGGCTGAGGACGACAGGCTGAGCAGCCTGCGCAAGCTCACGCATATCCTGTATGCGCTCTACGCCATTTTTTGGCTGACGGGCGGGATCACGGCGCTGATCGCGATCGTGGTGAACTACGTGAAGCGCGACGATACGCGCGGCACGCTGTATGCCTCGCACTTCGCCTGGCAGATCCGCACGTTCTGGTGGTCGATCCTCTGGTTCGCGCTGAGCTGGGTCCTGTTCTTCACGATTTTGCTGGCGCCGGTAGCCTGGGTGATGTGGTGCGTGTTGTCACTATGGATGCTGTATCGTATCGTCAAGGGTTGGCTGTATCTGAACGATCGCAAGCCCATGTATCCGGACCAGCAGTTCTGAGAACGCGACGATCCGACATCACGCAACAAAAACGTCATGAAATCTCAGGACAATTGCATTTTCTGCAAGATCGTGGCCGGGCAGATCCCGTCGAACAAGCTGTACGAAGACAACGAACTGCTCGCGTTTCACGACATCCATCCCAAAGCGCCGGTACACTTCCTGCTAATTCCGAAGACTCACGTCGATTCGCTGGCGGATTGCGGACCCGGCGATGGGGATGTGCTTGCTAGAATAATGCTCAAGGTGCCTGAACTGGCGCGCCAGGCCGGCTGCGATAACGGCTTCCGGACGGTGATCAACACCGGTCCGGACGGCGGGCAGGAGGTCTACCACCTTCATGTCCACGTGCTCGGCGGCCCGCGCGAACAGTGGAAGGCACCGGCGCCCTGAGCAATCGGGGTAGCCAGGGTATCAGCGGACCGGGACTCGCGTCCCGGCCACGTGCTGCGTCGGCAACCGTCGCCCGACGCGGCCTTTGAGGGACGGAACTACGGGGCCGGGCGGCCAATCTCCATCGCCCGCGGCTTCATCAGGAGCAAGAAATGGGTTCGTTTAGCATTTGGCACTGGCTGATCGTGCTGGTCATCGTCATGCTCGTGTTCGGCACCAAGAAGCTGCGCAATATCGGCACCGACCTGGGTGGCGCGGTCAAGGGCTTCAAGGATGGCATGAAGGACGGCAATGGCAACGCGGCCGAGGAGCCGGGTGCCCCGGCCAAGGAACTGCGCGATACCACCACGATCGACGTGGAAGCGAAGGACAAGTCGCGTCAGCAGTAAGCCGAATTGCCTGAATTCCTCATGGCGGCCGCGTTCGCGTCGGCCCGCCCCTCTCGTGTCCCTGGCTCCATGTCCGCATGATCGATCTCGGCATTTCCAAGCTGGCACTGATAGGCGCCGTGGCGCTCATCGTGATCGGTCCCGAACGGCTGCCCAAGGTGGCACGCACAGTGGGCGCGCTCGTCGGGCGCGCGCAGCGCTATATCAATGATGTGAAGGCGGAAGTCAGCCGCGAGGTGGAGTTGGACGAACTGCGCAAGATGCGCACAGAGTTCGAAGACGCCGCGCGCGATGTCGAGCGCACGATCCACAAGGAAGTGAACGAGCAGTCCCAGGCGCTGAACGAAGCCCTGGGCGGCACCGACACAGCGGCTTCCGACACCGGCAGCCCCGGCGTGGGTGGCGGCTACGTGCCGAGCTGGGACGCCGCGCACAAGTCGCACAACGGACGCAAGAGCTGGCGCGTCAAGCAGGGCGCGCGGCCGATCTGGTTCAAGCGCCAGCAGAACATGCGCGTGTGGGTGCAGTCAGGCGCCGCGCGCGTGAAGCGGCATCGCCCGCCCACCGGACGCTCCCGCTCGTTCTTCGAGTAACCATGCCGTGCAGCGCCGTCCCGCCGCCGTGCAGGCTGGCGGCGGCCGCCACGATAACTACGATGCCAGCCAGCACGGCTGAAGCGGCTACGCCATGAGCGACTCCCCCTCCCAAGACCCCAACGACGAAACCCAGCAGGAAACCTTCATCTCCCACCTGATCGAGCTGCGCGAGCGGTTGGTCAAGGCGGTGGCGGGGGTCATCATCGTCTTCCTCAGCCTGATCTACTGGGCGCCGCAGATCTTCAACCTGTTCTCCGCGCCGCTGATGGAATCGCTGCCGAAGGGCGGCAGGATGATCGTGACCGATGTCACCGGCTCGTTCTTCGTACCGATGAAGGTGACGATGCTCGTGGCGTTCCTGATCGCGCTGCCGTGGGTGCTCTACCAGGTCTGGCAGTTCGTGGCGCCGGGCCTGTATCAGCATGAGAAGAAACTGATCATGCCGCTGGTGAGCAGCAGCTACCTGCTGTTCCTGTGCGGCGTGGCGTTTGCCTATTTCCTCGTGTTTCCCACCGTGTTCCATTTCATGGCGCATTACAACGCGCCATTGGGTGCGGACATGTCCACGGACATCGATAAATACCTGAGTTTCGCCATGACGACGTTCCTGGCGTTCGGTATTACCTTCGAGGTGCCCGTGGTGGTCATCGTCCTCGTGCGATTTGGTGTGGTGGAACTCGAGAAACTGAAGCAGATCCGCCCGTATGTGATCGTCGGGGCCTTCATCGTCGCCGCCGTGGTGACGCCGCCCGATGTGATGTCGCAGTTGCTGCTCGCCGTGCCGCTGATCGCGCTATACGAATTGGGCCTGTTGCTCGCCCGATTTGTGACCAAGCAGCCGCTTGGTACGCCCGCGCCGGGCGAAAACCCCGCCGACTGAGTTCCCCGGTACTTGTAACGGAGATGTTTCTGCCACGTCCGAATGGGCGGTTTTGCACCAACATGGGGAAAAATGCTGCATTTGTTGTTGCTTGATGACAACAAACCACGTTGGTAAACCGTGTTTACGGCGAAAAAGTCTTCTGGCGGGGAGGGGGGGTGTCACATAATACGACGCAGACGTGAAGGTTAATGCGTCGCCCAAGCACTTGGGCAACCAAGATTTCCCAATCAGTTGACAAGGAAAGTGTCGATATGAAGATGAAACTGTTTGCAGCTGCCGTTGCCGCCATGGCCGCCGGTGGCGCGTATGCCCAATCGAGCGTAACCCTGTACGGTGTGGTTGACGCTGGTATCGAGTACCAGAACCACCAGCCGAACGTGGCTGGTAGCCACGACGTTGTGCGCCTGACCTCGGGCAACATGTCCGGCAGCCGTTGGGGCCTGCGTGGCGTGGAAGATCTGGGCGGCGGCCTGAAGGGCGTGTTCGTTCTGGAAAGCGGTTTCAACGTTGACACCGGTACGTCGGGCCAAGGTGGCCGTCTGTTCGGTCGTCAAGCGTTCGTTGGTCTGCAAAGCAACTACGGCACGCTGTCGCTGGGCCGTCACCAGACCCCGTTCTATGACTTCGGTCTGGCCTTCGACCCGATGGCCATCTCGACGAACTACTCGATCACGTCGCAAGACGCTGGTTTCAGCAGCCGCGCCGACAACTCGCTGAAGTACATCGGCAAGTTCGGTGGCCTGACCGCCTCGCTGCTGTACAGCACGGGCGCCAACACGGTTGGTACGGCTAACGCCTACACTGGCGTTGCTGGCGAAGTTCCGGGCTCGTACAAGACCGGCCGTGAGTACAGCGCAAGCCTGATCTACGCAGGCGGCCCGTTCTCGATCGGTGCTGTGTTCGACGAAACCAACCTGGGCAACCCGACGGGTGTGGGCATCGACACGACGCGCGCCAAGATCCAACGCGCTTCGCTGGCTGGTACGTACGCTTTCGGTCCGGCTAAGGTGTTCGCTGGCTACCGCTACGCGCACGCCCTGTCGAACGCTCGTCTGCCGGGCGGTACGCTGGCAAACGGTACGGTCGACGCCAACGTGTCGAACCTGTACTGGCTGGGCATGGGTTACCAGCTGACCCCGGCTCTGTCGCTGACGGGCGCCGCTTACTACCAAGACTTCCGTTCGTCGGGTGCTGATCCGTGGAGCTTCGTGGCTTCGGCTGACTACGCCTTCTCGAAGCGCACTGACGCTTACCTGAACGTGGCCTACACGAAGAACAAGGACGGCTCGACCCTCGGTCTGGGTAGCTCGGGCGCTGCTGGTTCGGGCTTCGGCACGACCAACGGCTCGGCTAACCAGTTCGGCGCTGTGGTTGGTGTGCGTCACAAGTTCTAATTTGACGCGGGTGTAAGCCCGCATCAGATTCGGCTTGATTCAAAACGCCGGCATCCGAAAGGATGTCGGCGTTTTGTTTTGTGGTGTGGGATGGGGTGGTGGTTGATGGCATGCCAGGTGCCCTGGCTTGATCGGCATGCCCCGTAAGGCCCCCCTACCTGGGAGCGGTGCGACGCGCGCTGCACGGCCTGCTCGTGGCTTGCAGCGGTCAGCCGGAGGTGCCCTCGGCGCCCGATCTCGACAATCGACCATCGACCCACACGCCCCAACAAAAAACCCCCGCCGGCTACCCGGCGGGGGTTTTTACATTCAGGCTACCTGGTCCTTCAGCTTCCGATCGACCTTCCAGCCAGTCCTACTCTTCCTCATCCAGCGGCATTGCGCGCCGTGGCGGGGGAGGGCGCTTGCCGATGGTCACCGTGACCTCGGCCGGCTTGCCACGCCGGATCACCTTCATCTTGGCCTCGGCGCCCGGTTTGAGCTGCGCAATCGCATTGAGCAGCGCGGTGGTATCGGAGATCACCTGGTTATCGACCGACACCAGCACATCGCCCGGCTTCACGCCAGCCTTGTCCGCCGGTCCGCCCTGGACTACGGCGGCAATCAGCGCGCCATCCTTGGCATCGAGCCCAAACGACTCGGCGATCTCGGGTGTCAGGTCCTGCGGCTCCACGCCGATCCAGCCGCGCGTGACCGTGCCGGAGGAGATGATCGATTCCATCACTTGCTTGGCCGTCGAGACAGGAATCGCGAAGCCAATCCCCAGCGAGCCACCCGAGCGCGAGTAGATCGCCGTGTTGATCCCGAGCAGGTTGCCCTGTGCGTCAACCAGCGCACCGCCCGAGTTGCCGGGGTTGATCGCCGCGTCGGTCTGGATGAAGTTCTCGAACGTGTTGATGCCCAGGTGGCTGCGGCCCAGCGCCGAGACGATACCCATCGTCACAGTCTGGCCGACCCCGAACGGATTGCCGATGGCCAGCACCACGTCGCCGACCTTCACATTCTCGATCCGGCCCAGCGTGATCGCCGGCAGGTCCTTGAGCGTGACCTTGAGCACGGCCAGGTCGGTTTCCGGGTCGGAACCCACGACCTTGGCGTTGGCCTTGCGCCCATCGGTCAGGGCGATCTCGATTTCGTCGGCGCCGTCCACCACGTGGTGGTTGGTTAGAATATAACCCTCGGCGCTGACGATTACGCCCGAGCCCAGGCTGGACACCGGTTCCTGGCGCTCCGGCAGCCGGTCGCCAAAGAAGAACCGGAACCAAGGATCCTCGGTTTGCGGATTGGGCGACCGCCGCGAGCCGTTCTTGCTCGTGAAGATATTCACCACCGCAGGCATGGCCTGGCGCGCCGCGTCACTATAAGAGCCCTCGGCCGCGGAACCCGTCACACTCGGCACCACTTCCTTCAGTGCCACGATTGGTGAGCCTGATTGCACGGCCACCCGCCCGCGCTGCAGCCACTCGGGTTTCAGCGTGGCCACGACGAACCACACGGCCAGCACCACGGTGACAGCCTGGGCGAAAAACAGCCAGAATCGGCGCAACATATTGGAGTTTTGAGCAGAAAATGAAAACAAAAGAGCTTGAATTGTACTTGAACGATCTACTGGAAGTTTCCCGTTTCAAGGACTATTGCCCGAACGGCCTCCAAGTGCAAGGTAGATCGGAGGTCACCCACGTCGTCACCGGCGTGACGGCCAGCCTGGCCCTCGTCGAAGCGGCGATCGAGGCCGGCGCCGACGCCATCCTGGTCCATCACGGCTATTTCTGGAAAAACGAGGATGCCCGGGTCATCGGCCAGAAGCATGCGCGCCTGAAACGGCTGCTTGGCGCCGACGTCAACCTGATGGCTTTCCACCTGCCGCTCGATAACCATCCCGAGCTGGGCAACAATGCGCAGCTTGGCCTGCAGCTCGGCTTCATGCCGAACGGCCGTTTCAGCGACGATCAACTGGGTTGGACCGGTACACTGCCGCAGCCGATGCCGCTGCACGCGCTGGCCGCGCATGTCGGTGCGGTGCTCCAGCGCGAGCCGCTGGCGATTGGCGACCCCGATCAGATGATTCGCAAGGTGGGCTGGTGCACGGGCGGTGCGCAGGGCTATTTCGACGCCGCCGTAGCGGCTGGCGTCGATGTGTACCTGAGCGGAGAGGTGTCGGAGCAGACCACCCACCTCGCGCGCGAGAGCGGCGTGGCCTACCTGGCCGCCGGTCATCACGCCACGGAACGCTACGGCATCCGCGCGGTGGGCGAGCATCTGGCGCAGCGTTTCGGGCTGCGCCATACCTTCATCGATATTCCGAACCCGGTCTGAGCCGGGCTCCGGGCGTGGCGCGCGGTCAGGCGCGCGGCGTCTTCAGGCTGTCGCGGATCTCGCGCAGCAGCACGATATCCTCGGGCGTGGCGGCCGGCGTGGCCGGCTCCTCGTGCTTCGCGGCCATCCGGTTGAAGGCGCGGACCATCAAGAAGATGATGAAGGCGAGGATGACGAAGTTCACCACGATGGTGAGAAAGTTGCCGTAAGCGAAGACCGGCACGCCGGCCTTCTTCAGTGCATCGAGGGTATGCGGCACGCCGGGAGGCGGGTCCGCAAGCACGACGAACATGTTCGAGAAGTCCAGTTTGCCGATGATGCGGCCGATCACTGGCATGATCAGGTCGTTGACGACGGAATCCACGATCTTGCCGAAAGCTGCGCCGATGATCACGCCGACGGCGAGATCAATCACGTTGCCGCGCATCGCAAAAGTACGGAATTCGCTGATCATGCTCATTGGTTATTCTCCGCTTTGTTGTTTCAGATTAACGTTTGCGTTTGACACAGACTGCATCATCGCACCCCTGAGCGCAAGCCCGCGGGCGGGATTCGCGCTGCCATGACCGATTATCGACCAGTCGGCTATCGGTAGTTCGCCTATCGTCGAGGGATGTGCCTCAGGTATAATTTTTGGTTGACGCAAGATCTAATTGATGACATCCCCTGGGGTTTGGAATGAGTGACCAGCAAAACGTGAAGAACGTGGACAAAGGTCGCCGCAATTGGTTGATCGCGACATCTGTCGCGGGCGGCGTAGGAGGCGTAGCAGTAGCAGTGCCCTTTGTCAGTACCTTTGCACCGTCGGAGAAGGCCAAAGCCGCCGGGGCACCTGTCGAGGCCGATGTCGGTGGCCTCAAGCCCGGCGAGATGATGACCGTGGAATGGCGTGGCAAGCCGGTCTGGATTCTTCGTCGCACCCCTGAAATGCTGGCCTCGCTCCAGAAAACCGATAGCGAGGTGGCTGATCCCAAGTCCGCTGTGCCATTCACGATGGAGACGCCGGACTACGCCAAAAACGAAACCCGCTCCCGTGCCGAGCACAAGGACCTGCTGGTGGTCGTCGGCATTTGTTCCCACCTTGGCTGCTCGCCGTCCGGTCCGTTCGTGTCTGGCGCCAACCCCCAGCTCGGCGCCGATCCCGGCTTCCTCTGCCCTTGCCACGGCTCGACGTTCGACCTGGCGGGCCGCGTGTTCAAGAACAAGCCGGCCCCGCAGAACCTTGACGTCCCCCCGTACCAGTTCCTGTCCGACACCAAGATCGTGATCGGCAAGGACGAGAAAGGAGAAGCCTGATCATGGCGGCCGAAAAAGAAGTCAAGACCACCGGGCTGCTGGGCTGGATCGACGCCCGTTTCCCTGCCACCCAGCTCTGGGAAGATCATCTCTCCAAGTACTACGCGCCGAAGAACTTCAACTTCTGGTACTTCTTCGGCTCGCTGGCGCTGCTGGTCCTCGTGATCCAGATCGTCACCGGCATCTTCCTGGTGATGAACTACAAGCCGGACGGCACGCTCAACGCGGCTGGCATTCCGGTGGCCTTTGCCAGCGTGGAGTACATCATGCGCGAGGTGCCGTGGGGCTGGCTGGTGCGCTACATGCACTCCACCGGCGCCTCGGCGTTCTTCGTCGTGGTCTACCTGCACATGTTCCGCGGGCTGCTGTACGGTTCGTACCGCAAGCCGCGCGAGCTGGTCTGGATCTTCGGCTGCCTGATCTTCCTGTGCCTGATGGCCGAGGCGTTCATGGGCTACCTGCTGCCCTGGGGCCAGATGTCGTACTGGGGCGCGCAGGTGATCGTGAACCTGTTTTCGGCGATCCCGGTGATCGGCCAGGACCTGTCGCTGTTCATCCGCGGCGACTACGTGGTGAGCGATGCCACGCTGAACCGCTTCTTCTCGTTCCACGTGATCGCGGTGCCGCTGGTGCTGCTCGGCCTGGTCGTGGCGCACATCATCGCGCTGCACGAAGTGGGCTCGAACAACCCGGACGGCGTGGAGATCAAGGCGAAGAAGGACGAGAACGGCATCCCGCTGGATGGCATTCCGTTCCACCCGTACTACTCGGTGCATGACCTGCTGGGCGTGGGCGGCTTCCTGTTCTTCTTCTCGGCGGTGATCTTCTTCTTCCCGGAAGTGGGCGGCTATTTCCTCGAAGCCAACAACTTCTTCCCGGCCGATCCGCTGAAGACGCCGCCGCACATCGCGCCGGTCTGGTACTTCACCCCGTTCTATTCGATGCTGCGCGCTACGACGTCGAACTTCCTGCCGGTGCTGTGGCTGTTCTTCGCCATCGTGCTGGGCCTGGTGGTCCTGCGCAGCAAGGATGTGCGCGTGAAGATCGGCTCGGTGGCGATCCTCGTGATCCTGGCGGCAGGCTTCTACTTCATCGAAGCCAAGTTCTGGGGCGTGCTGGTGATGGGCGGCTCCGTGGTCGTGCTGTTCTTCATGCCCTGGCTCGACTGCTCGCCGGTCAAGTCCATCCGCTATCGTCCCGCCTTCCATAAGACAATTCTGATTGTCTTCGTGGTGGTGTTCCTGGTCCTCGGCTACCTGGGCGTGCAACCGCCGTCGCCGGTGGGTGAGAAGGTGTCGCAGCTCGGTACGCTGCTGTACTTCGCCTTCTTCCTGACCATGCCGCTGTGGAGCCGTGCCGGCGAGTTCAAGCCGGTGCCGGAGCGTGTCACGTTCCATCCGCACTAAGCGCCGCGCGACCCCCAAAAGAGGACAAGGACACAAGATGAAAAAGTTGCTTTCGATCTTCGCACTGGTCGGCGCGTGCTTCGCGGCCATGCCCGCGATGGCTTCCGAGGGGGGCTACCCCCTGGAGCCGGCGCCGCTCGACACCAGCGACGTGTCGTCGCTGCAGCGCGGTGCCAAGCTGTTCGTCAACTACTGCCTGAACTGCCATGGCGCGTCGATGATGCGCTACAACCGGCTCAGGGACTTGGCGCTGACGGATGACCAGATCCGTCAGAACCTGCTCTTCACGGCCGACAAGGTGGGCGAGACCATGACGATCGCGATGCCACCGAAGGACGCCAAGACGTTCTTCGGCGCCATGCCGCCGGACCTGTCGGTCATCGCCCGCGCCCGCGGCAACGACTGGCTGTACACCTACCTGCGTACCTTCTACCGCGACGACACGCGCGCCACGGGCTGGAACAACCTCGTCTTCCCGGCCGTCGGCATGCCGCACGTGCTGTGGGAGCTGCAGGGCCAGCGCACGGCCAAGTTCGCCGAAGTGGAAGAACACGGCCAGAAGGTGCACAAGTTCGCGGGCTTCGAGCAGGTCACGCCGGGCAAGCTGAGCACGCAGGAATATGACCAGGCCGCGGCCGATATCGTGAACTACCTGAACTGGATGGCCGAACCGGCGCAGAGCCACCGCAAGCGTCTGGGCGTCTGGGTGCTGCTGTTCCTCGGCGTGTTCACGGTCTTTGCCTGGCGCCTGAACGCGGCTTTCTGGAAGGACGTGAAGTAAGTTGTAACAGCCGTCAGCGGCTGCCGGCAGGGCCGGCGCGGAAGTTGCACTGTTGCAGCACCGCGCCGGCCCTTTTCCGTTGCGGATCGGCAGTCTAGGTGGCTCAAGCGTCTCTTTCTCTATTTGTAACTTATTTGCTTTTCGATGGGGCGTTCTGACAGAATGTTTGCCCTGTCCGATCTAGCGCTGCCAAGTTCGCCGTCATGCACTGCATCCGGCGACTTTACACCCAAGGAATTCAACCATGATGGTGTTGTATTCGGGTACGACTTGCCCGTTTTCCCAACGTTGCCGCCTTGTCCTGTTCGAAAAGGGCATGGATTTTGAAATTCGCGACGTTGATCTGTTCAACAAGCCGGAAGACATTTCGGTGATGAACCCGTACGGCCAGGTGCCGATTCTCGTCGAACGTGACCTGATCCTGTACGAATCGAACATCATCAACGAGTATATCGACGAGCGCTTCCCGCACCCGCAGCTGATGCCGGCCGACCCGGTGCAGCGTGCACGCGCCCGCCTGTTCCTCTTCAATTTCGAGAAGGAACTGTTCACCCACGTGTACGTGCTCGAGAACGAGAAGGGCAAGGCCGCCGAGAAGAATCACGAGCGCGCCCGCGCCGCGATTCGCGACCGCCTGACCCAGCTCGCACCGATCTTCGTGAAGAACAAGTACATGCTCGGTGAAGAATTTTCGATGCTCGACGTCGCCATCGCGCCGCTGCTGTGGCGCCTGGATCACTACGGGATCGAGCTCTCGAAGAACGCCGCGCCGCTACTCAAGTATGCGGAACGGATCTTCAGCCGCCCGGCGTACATCGAGGCGCTGACCCCGTCTGAAAAGGTCATGCGTCGTTAAGACGGTATCGACGCCACCGGAAGCGTAATGTCTGAAACATCCACCAAGCCTTACCTGATCCGCGCCATTTACGAGTGGTGCACGGATAACGGTTTTACGCCGTATATCGCCGTGTTTGTCGACGGGAATACGAACGTGCCGCGCGAATTCGTGAAGAACAACGAGATCGTGCTGAACGTGAGTTTCGACGCGACGAGCGGGCTGGACATGGGTAACGAGTGGATCGGATTCAGCGCGCGCTTTGGTGGTGTTTCCCGCAAGATCGACGTGCCCGTGGAAAACGTGCTGGCGATCTACGCGCGGGAAAATGGCCAGGGCATGGCGTTCCCGGTGGAGCGCAGCATCCCCGAGACGCAGGCCGCCACCGAGCGTGAAAACAATCCCCCGCCGAAGCTGGCACCGGTGGATGCAGACACGCCGGTCACGGCCGAACAGGGCGGCACGGACGACGATCCGACTCCGCCCCCGGTACCGCGAATCGGAGGCAAGAAGCCGTCGCTGAAGGTGGTGAAGTAGCCATCGTCAAAGTGGGTCGCATGCAGTAGAATCGCGGTCTGCAACAAAATGCCGGCTTAGCTCATCAGGTAGAGCAGTTGATTTGTAATCATCAGGTGGCGGGTTCGAGTCCTGCAGCCGGCACCAATAGAAATCAAGGGGTTACAGGCGATTTGCTTGTAGCCCCTTGTGCATTCTGGGGTTCATGTAACCGTCATGTAACCAAACTGGATCCTCGTCGATCCATCCGGAACCATATCCCCGCGTACACGCTGCCGCAGTTAGCGCCCCATTTGCTCGTGTGGTACATCGGTCTCGCACGATAGAATCCTTGCCAAGATTAGTACCACCGCATCAAAGGGGAACGGGGTCGTGTCACAAGCAAGTACGCCACAAGAACGCGTCGCTGCCGCAAGGCAGCTCTATGCCGTCTTGAAAAAATATCTCGATCGGTCAACCTGGACGCCGGTCGAAGGGGCGCTCATCCTGTCGGGATTGCACGCGCCGGCCGGATGTGCGGAGATTCCGCGTGAAGCAACAGGTCTCGATGGCAAGCCGTTCAGGGCGGACGTTATCGATCGCTTGACCAAGGCGCGCGAGATCATGCGGCTGTGGGAGTGGTCCTGGGACGATGAGGAAAGCGGCACCGTTGCACCGACACGGCTTGAGCCCCATGAATTTCTCGCGTGGTGTCAGGATGTCGATATCGACACGGAATGGATACGCCTCGTATTTGAGGTCATCAGCGCTGGCAAGGTGCAAACAGATCAACCGGATCTGATCCCGCTTAGTGTTGCGGAATACGCAACGCAATCGGCTGAGACGATCAGCGCAATCCACGCCCTGGCGGGGCAGGTGTCGAGCGAATCATCAGTGGGTGTCCCGGCACTGAAGGCAGTGGAAAAGAGCGCGCCGCGTGTTCCAATGCCGATTCCGGCAAACCGGGATCACGTATCCACAGAAGAGTTGGCGGCCATTCTGGCGATCGAACCTCAGTCGATTCGCAAGCGCTACTCTTTGGATGGAAGCTACCTTGGCATCCGGCCGACAAAGCTTCCCAATCGTCGATTGTTGTGGCTGGTCGCGGATGTCCAGAAACTGGTGGGAGGCAACCGCCGCGACGCTGCCGAACCGGGCACCAAATAGTTGTTTCGCCCATATGGGGCGGGGAGATACCCGTCGGACTCCCATCCCGATCGGCCAATTGCAGCCGCTTCTGGCGCAGTCCAGATGGTGTTCGGCACCTTTGCCGAGCACCCGCCGCCATGCGCGGACATCTTGAAGCCGCCAGTCAGCTGGTGCTGATTTCCAGCCGCCCGTACAAAGCCCTCAAATCAGTAATCCCCGGGCAAATCGAAGGTTATGCGTGGCTCCGCTAGCGCATCGGGCATGCCGTGTCTGACGGCGAGGTCGATTAGCCTCTCCAGCACTTGGGTACGGGATACGCCAAGCCCTTTGGCTAGCTTGTCCAGATCCTTAATGGTTGCATCAGGCAGAACAAAATTCCTCTGGCGAATTTTATTCTTTTCCTGCTTCTTACGATATTTTCGCTGGCTCCAGAGCTTTTTGATGTGAGCTACGTGACTTTTCTTTTCAAAATCAGAAACCTGAAGCGAGTCGAAATAGCATTTCAATCCCGTGCCGCCAGGGTATTTTCTGAACTCCTGACCAATGACGGGATTTAGTTGAATTGAATCCGATAGCGTGTATTGCATTCGGGTGTCAAGAACTTGCCATGCGAAATCGCATCGTCCGGGTTCGTCATCGTCACTAAACCAATTCAGATACGACGTATCCTGCAAATGCCGAAGCCAGGATTGATGAAGCGTTGCGAGATGGTTTTTCTTGTCGAGCAAAGAGCCTAAGATAAGATCCATTAGGCAAATGAAATAATCGCGCTTGCTAAAACGTGCCTCGGCGTCTGGGATTTCTATTTTCAGAAAATTGCGGGTGCGATAAATGAGCCAGCAGAGTTGCCGATCATCGGTGCCTATCCAATCGAAATCCTCTGTTCTATTAAAAAATCTTCCAGCGTGCAACGTCTGGATCGATGCGGCTTGACCTCTCAGCATTTGATCAAGCTCAAAATCGATATCCCCATCTAAAAGCGGTGATTTGACATGGACGATCGACTCAATCGGCGACGCACTTAGTCGCATGAGCAGGACGGGGCGACCAGGGAAAAAATACTTCAGCCATGCCCATAGCCACCGCCTTTCTCGCGAGGAAGGCATCTCTCCCCAATAATCTGCAATCCGCCCTAATGTCCCGTTCGTTTGAATAGTCATGGTCTATTAAATTGCTTGCTTGATGAAGAATCATACCGACTTAAGCGGGAGTAGCTCAAGAGGAATTAAAGAGTGATAGAGGAATCTTTCAAGATGAGAACAGGAAGATCTCTAGAGGTTTTATGGAAGTGCCACTGGGATGAGATGCCATGTGGACGCTGGGGTCCGGGGGAGTGCAAGAAATTCAGTACTGGAATCCTCAACTGTCATCCATCGTGCAGATCCAGTACCGGGGGGATGCCCAGATAAGGCGCCAGATCATCGGGGCAATGCCGTTCCCGGCCAGGGCGCCAGTACTTGTCCGTCAAGCTATTCGGCGACGACGAAATTCGGGGTCCCTAGATCCGTGGCCCCAGGGCCGGAAGACCAAGCTCATGGGGCAGGGAACGATCACGCATGCGGTTGCCGTCAGTTGCGTTTCTGGTCGCCCATTCATTCGGATAACTCGGTATTCAGGTGAGTTTAAGAAACTGTCAATCTCCTTGTGAAACCTCCCGGCATACACGGTGTTTCAGCCCGTAAACACGTTTTCTGCGCAAGCATTGCCTTGCATCCTTCTAATTTAAGATATGCATTGTAAGATTGGGGTATGTAATATCTGAAGGAACTATGAGCTTGTCGGTGCCTAGTATCGTTTATATGAAAGAGAAGTGAGTTTATCTGAGTGAATGTTTATGTCTAAGCGGGAGGGTCACTCCTAAGCAGTGCTTCCCTTGTAGATCGAAGAGGGAGCCGATAGTTATTTCTTACATCAAAGATGAATCACCTGAGGGAACAACCACAGGTGAATCATGCAAGCAGCAAATCCGCTCGAGTATCGTCAACAAGTAACGGAGGGTATCAATCCGAGATTCTGGGAGATTGGTGAATATGGGCTCGTTATCAACGATCTGCTAACGTTTCTGAGGGTGGCTCTGGCAACAGAGCGATTGCCTTTCGAGATCCATCATGCAGGCGCAGTCAAGTACGCCTCACCCAACACAGTGGTCATTCATGATTCCTACTCGCTGGATTATTACTTCCATGCGATGCGGGATTTGATGGGTATCGTGATGCCGGGGTATGCCTACAGTCCGCTCTTGCATTTGTTCCATACATGCTTTCAGCAGCATCGCTGGCTGCGCTACTGCTCCTTCCTCAATCCAAATGCTCCCCTGTCGGTCGTGCCGATGTTGGAAGCGGAGGTGTTTAATGACTTTGTCCGGATGCTCCGTAAGGAGGCGCGGCAGCAGGGTACTTGGTTGCATATGCGGAAGTGGAAGAGCGACACGGAGCGCAGCCAGGCTGCAACGATTGCGGACCACGTGCCGAAGTTGCTTGGTGGCGGGGATTGGCTGGAACCGATCCGGGTGGATTTCCAATACCAACAGAACGTCTCCACGCTGGCTGACGCCTTGGCGTACGGTCAATGGGTCGTGACGGATGCCGATCAGTGGGCATACGTGTCTGCGCAAGCGGAATGGTCGTCAGACTACCCAGAGTCACGCGCAAGAATTGACTCCCGTATCGCGATGCAGGATCGGGGAAAGTTCTTTGCCAATATCTACCGTGACGTAGACAGACAAACCTTCCAGTACATGCGTGGCTACATCAGCAAGATGGAGCGTGGAGAGAACGGCGCCAACCACTTTCACTGCTGTTTCTTTCTCGACGCGAAGCGGCCAGCGCACGTCACGACGAGTGCGGTGATTGAGGTCATCTCCCGCCGGTGGGAACGGGTCACCAAACAAAGAGGCTTCGTGTTCAACTGCCACTCGCCGGACCGCCGGCAAGAATTGAAAGCACAGGGGCGATGGGTGTTGGACCCGCTGGCAGGCCATAACGAGAAGCAGGTGACGCGATTGACGGACTACCTCGTCGGTTACTTCGCCCGCGACAAGGACCAATCCATCCATGTCAAGCCGGCCGCCAGATCACGGGCGTTGACGATGGCAGTGGGGAGGGCTTCAACTGGTGGTTGCATAAACGCTAAAACTCCACGCCCCACCTGCGCTCTCACTGCCGGCTGGTAAGAACTGTCCGTGTCGAATCAGAAAGGCCTTGACTTCGGGCTTTGCCAGGGCGGTCCACTACCTTTTTCGCTACCTGGCTCAGTCGCGCAGGGGGGCTACTGGCACCCAAGCGAAAAAGGTTCATCGCCAATTCCCGGGGTGAGCAGAGCTCGGCCAGAAGCGGAAGTTTTACTGGTTTCGATACAATCGATCAAGGGACTGACTTCTGCCGCACAAGACTTCACCAATGATGGGCAGCTCATGCCCAGAGCCGGTCGACGCTCTGGGCGGCGCTACCACCGCACCTCAGGAGCTGGCTTGTCGTCCACAGTTGCGACTTAAGGCCCCGCCGCTGAACCGAAAGACAGCCAACCTCTGACCCGCCTCAGTTGATATCGACTTCCTCTATGCCGGCGTCGGCCAACATTTGGTATAGATCAGAGACCCGCTCACGCGCGCCGCGGCGCTCGCAGAACAGAAAGATTGCGCGTTGCTTGGCGCGCGACAAAGCTACGAAGAACGTCGCCATTCCCTCAGGGTTGCGAGGCGTGTGACTCCACCATGATCGATCGTCGAGGCCGATAAAAAAGACGGTGTCATACTCCAGTCCCTTACTCTTGTGCACCGTCATCAATGGGATGTTGGATGTGCCGACGAACCGGTCGATGCAGTCAGGCCAGTTCGGTGTCACGGAGGCTGCCTCCTGTAGGTGCAGCGAGAAAGCTTCGATCATGACTTCGAGCAAGTCGTTGCGCATGTATGCCGGAAAGGCGCCCTTGATCGCGGCTACCTCCAGGAATCCAAATATCTCCTGCGTGATTTCCACCGCCAACTCGGTCGAGGGAGCTTGGCCGCGGATGCCCTGCCGGAGTTTGCCAAGGAAGCTCTGGATGTCCCGATCCGCTCGCTCCCGCAGGAGTTCGTCGTCCTCGTCTGCACCGCGAATCGCATAAACGGCGCTGGAGAGCACAGACCAGGCCGCAGCACTGCGCTGCCCGGTGGCAAGTTGCAAGGCTGCCAAAGCTACGGAAGCCGCCTCGTCGACCATCAAATCCTGAACATTGGTCCGCCCAATGCTTCGGCTCTCGTTGCGCAGGCTCAGCCCCGCCGCAGCAAATATTGGCCGAAGCTCCTCCTCGAACTGGTCGGCACGCTGACGCACGAGAAGCACGTAATCGCGGGGTTTATTCTGGCGCGCAGTCATGTCTGCAGCGATCCACTGCGCAAGCCGCTGTCCTTCGGCAGCGATGGAACTGCTCTTCCATACCTGCACGACATCCGTGTCCAGTTGGCTTGCCGCCTGAGATTGAATCTGCGGCGATTCCGGATCCAGAGCCTGGGCGACGAAGTGCTGAACGCGCACCAGCTCCGGCGACGATCTGAAGTTGAAGAGCAGGTTCACCCGCTGCGCCCCGAAGTCGGCCTCAAACCGCTCGAAGGCATCCTGACGCGCGCCGGCCCAGCCCATGATGCGTTGCTTGTGGTCGCCCACCGCAGTGACGGCCGTCCCACCGTGCCCGAACGTGGAGAGCAGGAAGTCGTATTGAGCGAAGGAAGTATCCTGGAACTCGTCCACGAACACGTAGGGATAGGTCATGCGCAGCGCGCGAGCGATCCTGGGGTTCGCCCGCACGATGAGCTCGGCTAAACGATTCAAGGTGACGAACGTCAGCTTCGACACCGCGGCACCGAACAGCTGTTGGTGGACCCAATGATAGATAGCGAACTCTTCCGCCATTCTGAGTTGCTGGGGTGCATCCACCGCCAGTCGATGCCCACCGATGTCCTGCGCTTCGAACGTGTCGGGAGAGAACTCCGCGACCCTAGCCTGCCAGGCCGGCTGCGCCATGCTGCGGATGCGGTTCAACTCCTCCTCCACCATGCGCCGGGTAGAGAAACCGATATCGTAGGGTCGAGTGGGACGCCAATGCTGGGGAATGGCCGCCTGAAAGCGGTCGACCAGGCTCTTGGTGAACGCGTCAAACGTGAGCGACATGAAACGCCCCGCCAGTTCGGGCGGGCAGCGCTGGCGTACGCGCGCCGCGAGGTTGGCCGCGGCGTCCGTCTTGAAGGAGATCGCGAGGATCTGCTGCGGCGCCTTGCACAACCCTGTCTCAAGCAGGTAGGCCGCGCGCTGCGCAAGAAACTCGGACTTGCCTGCGCCAGGGCCGGCGACCACCGACGTCGACTCCTCACGACGCAGGGCTGTCCAAGCGTTGGGCTCGAGATTCGATATGCCGCGCGGACGCCACGCCTCGGGCGCTACAGGTCGCCAGGTCATCACGTGGCAGCCCGCTCAAGAACGTCACGGACGTTTACCAGCATGCGCTGCAAGGGCTGAGGCATCGCGGCCGTCAGTTCCGCCTGCGTGAGGCGGCTCAAAACCCTGACGTGCGTGCTGGGCTTGCCACGGCCCAGAAAGAGATACCGATACCAGCGCAGATCATCGTCCGTTGCGGCGTCGTAGAAGGCCGGCGCGCCGTCATCGCCAAGGACTGCTTCCCGCGGATCGCCCGTGCCGGACGGACCTCGCATCCCCGCGTCAAGCACCCGATATGCCATCGCATAGGCTACCAGCATGGTGAAATCCAGATCAAGCGGGCCGGAGAAATAGACGCGGAACCTCTCCAGCCATGTCGCCCACTGGCGTAGACCGTCGATGTCCGACTGGTTTGACGCCGCGATTTCGGCAAGGTTCTGCTCTGGGCCGCCTGGCCTTAGGATGTCCCCAAAGACCTCCTGGGGCGTGTGGCCGATGCTCAGCAGCTGTTCGCACACAGTCTTGACCCGACCATAGCCGCCGCCGCTACGTCCCCAGTCGAGGTCTAGCAGGGTGGCGTGCGGCACCTGGAGGTCGGTCAGCAGCCGCCACAGGTGGTTGACGTGGCGACCGCCCAGCGGCACGACGGCGACGAATGAGCGGTCGATGGGAAAGTCCATGGCCTTGGCCAGCAGCGGCAGCACAACTTCCTCTGTGGCGCCTTCACCGAGAATGACGTAGCGCGCAAAGTACAACTCGGGATAGGCCCGCACAGCCTCCCGGATGAACTTCGACGCGTCTTCATCCGCAACTGGCAGGCTGATCTGCCGCACCTCCGAGCAACGGCTGTGCAGGTTTAGGCGGAAGTGCCGCACGTCGGAGGGGTCGACCCGAGCGAGAATGCTGGGCGAGTGGCTTGAGACGATGGCCTGGGCATTGCTACCAGCTGCGCTTTCCTGCACCTGCTTGATGATGCGGGACAGGTAGAACGGAGCCAGATTGTTCTCGGGCTCTTCCAGCGCCACGATGGTCAGCGCAGGCAACGGGACGCCAGCCTCCGCGAAGCCCTCCGGAGCGTTATCGCCTGCGAGCCGAGCCTCGATATCCAATGTCGCTGCGGCCATGGCGATGTGGAACAACGACCGCTGTCCGTCGCTGAGGTCCTCGAGCGCCCGGTCATGCCCGTCCTCGGTGGGGTGGAACACGACCTCGACGCGGCGAATGAACTCCTGCCAGCGTGTGTCGACCGGCCGGAAGATCGGCGTCGCATCGGTGCCAGCAGAATGAAGCTGCTGCCAGCGTTGGGTCACCGCGGTGCTGATGCTAGACACTGCAGCTTCAGCGGAGAACGCCTGATTGACCTCATCACCCGCGCCAGTCAGCGAATCCTTGACCTCTTGGGACCAGTTGATAGCCCGCCAGAGCCGGCCATGGACAAAGGCGGTAACCTGCGATGCACCGTCTCTCGTCGCAGGGATGTAGAGGAGCTGGATGCGAGAGCGGTCGGCTCCGCGCAGTTGCTGCAGGTCGCTCTCCTCGAAGGCGCCGAAGGTCTGCACGGCGCAGTAGGACTCTTCGATTGCGCCGTCTAGAGTGCCATCGTCGGTCCACGTCGCCTGCAGCTTCAGGCGGACCTTTAGGTTGCCGTTCTCCTCAGCCGCCATGTTCTTGAAGAACGCCGGCACGACGGGGCTGTCATCGTCGGCATCCAACTCTGGAAACGCGACGATGGCCTCGATTACCAGCGTGCGGGCCGCCGGGCGCTCGACCTCGTCGAAGGGAACATGGAAGTCTTGCTTGCGCAGGCGCCGTTGCTCGGACGTCACGCCGAACATGCGTTGCAAGGCCTGCATTAGCGCCGTCTTGCCAGTGCCGTTGTCGCCAACGAATGCTACTAGAGACGGACCAAGGACAACCTGGGTCCGCTGAGGACCGAAGCAGCGAAAATTCTCCAGCACAAGCCGTTCAATGTGCATGCAATCTTCCTGGTGGCAGTTTCATGAGAGATGCCTGGGGCCGTGGCCCGAGCGAGGCTGCAGCGCCTGTGCGCCGATCCGAAGGGCAAAGCGTCGCACTCCGACCGCGGTCGCTGGCTCGAATGACAGTATTGTGGCCTAGGGTGCTGCGCGGCAGAAGCCCAGTGCTGAAAAAAGAGGCAATTTCAGGGGCCTCGACCCGTCACCCTCCTCGAATAAATCGACCCTGCGCGATTCTGAGAGGTCGATTTTCGAGCGCTCATTTTTCAATCCTTCTGCCGCGCAGACTACTAGACCGTGAGTTGAGGGAGCGCCATCACCGACCGCAACCGTTTTTTTTTGTATATCGGTCGTTCGTGGCGTCGAAATCCGTACTGACGTAGCTGGAGCGCGCCTCGGTCTACTTAGCCAAGGCTGTTTCACCTTCTGGCACCCATCGTCCCCGAGGAGCCGACCGCAGTCGAGAGGTCCGCCAACTAGTGGAAGCGGGCGACGTTACCTTCCAGGTCGTCGTGAATATCTACTAGTAGGATGCGAACGACAGAGACGTCGTGTGCCGGTGATAGCCCCACGGCAACGGGACATGTTTCCATGATTGTGACCGTCTTGCGCTGGGATGCGCAAACCTACCGAGGAAAACTGTTATGACAGAGGAAGCGCGCGAGACGACGGGCAGCGAGGTGGCTAGTGCGCAGGTGGCTCCACTGTCCCGTGAGCAGCTATACGAACTCATCTGGCGGGAGCCCATGCTTCGGGTTGCCGAGCGGCTGGGGGTGTCGTCGAGCTACATGGCTCGAGTGTGTACTGAGCTACGTGTGCCTCGACCACCGCGGGGATATTGGGCACAACTCGAGTTCGGAAAGGCGCCTGCAAAGCCCGCATTGCCGGAGGCCAGAGCAGGCGATATTGCCGAATGGAGCCCGGGCGACTTCATCGGCACCAACGAGCGGGCGGCCAAAAAGATAGCACGGATTCCGTCGCCAACCGTTGAAGGTGCGTCGATGCCTGCCCCCAAGATACGTAGGCAGTCCCACCAGGCGACCACAGGGAAGCCTTTGCACCCGCTACTGATCGGGATTAAGCCCTTCTTTGAGAAGACTCGCGATAGCGAGACCGGCATTCTTCGTCCGTTTAAACGTTTATTGGTCGACGTTCTATCGTCGAGGGAACGGTTGGACGTGGCAATCGATGCAGCCGATAAGCTGTTCCGAACGCTGACTTCGCGTGGGCATCGAGTGACGATGGCACCGACTAGTGGGCAAATGGGACGAGCCGATGTTGACCTGCGCGAGATTCCCGGGAAGGACCGCTACCAGCAGAGCGCCTGGGCGCCTGAGCGGCCAACAGTCGTGTATGTCGGCAACGTTCCAATCGGTTTGACGCTCTTCGAAATGACCGAGATCGTCGAAATGCTATACGTTGGCAATAGCCAGTATGTCCCGGTTCGAAATCTTACTTCTGAGCAACGCCGCAGGTACTCAGCGCCTAGATATTGGACGACGACAAAGGATCTGGCTTCCGGCCGCCTTTGCTTACAGGCTTACTGCCCGTCGTGGCGGGTCAATTGGGTCAAGCGATGGCCTGAAGAGAGGTCGGGACAGTTTTCTTCAATGGTGCCCGACATTGTGCGGGAACTTGAGTCAGTTGGCCCTGAGCTAAGTGCAAAACTGGAGGCGGCGAGAATCTTGGCCGAGGAAGAGGACCGGCGGTGGAAAGACGAGCAACAGCGTCGGCGAGAAGCAGAGGAACGCGCGCGGCAAGAAAAATTTCGTCAGGATTCGCGCAGAGATCTTCTTGCAGCAATCGCAGGTTGGGACGAAGCGCGTCGGATTGACGCTTATTTTACCGCGGCGGCGCTAGCGGCTGAGCACCTTGGCGCTGATGATCGGCATAGCCTATTGCGCCGTATTGCCCTCGCAAGGGAGTTGATAGGCGAGAACGATCCCGTTGAAACATTGCTTCACTGGAAGGCACCAAGTGAGAGGAACTGACCGACAAGAGACAGGGAAATTGGCCATAGGTCGCTATCGGTCGTATTGAGTTGCGCTGAGAGCCTCACCTCACTCGGTCGGCGAAAAAAATCAAGCGGTAGACATAGAGGAGAGTGGGCACAACGCCCACTCTCCTCGTTCATGCCGCACAAGCTTACATCGGCGCGATGTTGTACTTGGCCATGATTTTTTCGATCTCGCTGTTGCGGGCGCTGGACATGTCATAGTGACACTCGTTATCCGAGCACTTGCTCTCGAACTGACCAGCCCACTTTTTGTGGGATTTCAGAATGCTCTCCTTTTCCGACTCAGGAACACGACTGGAGTCCAAGAGTCGCTGGGTGTTGCCTTTTACGCGCAGCATACTGCCTCTGAGGCCGTATTCGAGACACTGATCTCGCTCGTACTGACTGCGTTTCATTTTGCAGACATCGCTGGCGCGAAACTGAGCTTGGGCTTGGGTGGCGAACGTAGAGATAGCGAGGATGGCGACTGCCGCGAGGAATTTGCGCATGATGTTGTTTTTGTGAGAGGCGAAGACAGGTTGTCGGCGACTTCAATTCAGCCTCATATCGGGCACGCCGTACTTCGACGTTTCCTTGTAGGTGAAGTCCTTGAAGTCCTGAATCCGCTCGATGTAACACGCATTTTCTGGATAGCCCAAATCATCTTTCTTGCATTGTCGAGCGGCGTCCGACGTGATGGCATTGCGTTTCGCTTCAACCCTTTGTTTCGCGGATGCAGGAACCTTGCGCGATTCTTGGACCGCGAAAAGATACTCATCGGCTTCTTGCATACTGCTGCCAATCAAATCTGACCAGCAATTGATCCTGTCCTTTTTGGAAGGCATCGTGTCGCACGTGTGGACAGCGAATGCCGCCGTGGAGGTCAGGGCGAGAGCGAGGGCAATGATGGTTTTGCGCATGGGAGGATATTCGTGAAGAAGCTCATAGAGAGCGATCTAAGCCGTTCTCTACAGGGTTGCGAAGGAATGGCGTCTATAGACGTTGGTGCCTGTGTCCCGTGACTGACAAAGTAGCTGTTCCAGAAGAAGAGGACCCGCAGGTCCTCGAGCCAGCTCAAGGCGAAGCGCCGGCAAACCGTGATCACGGATTCTGTCGCTGACCGATGCGAATGGCCGCTTCGCGCATCGACGCGGCCACGACCTCGGTCAGGTCGGCACGGAACTGCATGACCGTGGTCGGTTGACTGGCTGGCTGCAGATAGCCCGTCAGCAGTTTGCCGTCCATCAGGCCGACTACCAGCGCTCCCCCGGAAAGCACGGGATTCTTGACGCGATCATTGATAGGCACGTTAGCTGCGCCTATCACCTTCGGGAGGGTAATCGTCATTACCTGCGGATTCCGCGGATAGATGGACCAGCTACCCACCACCGGGAAGTTCAGCGGATTGTTGGTGTAGTTGCAGCCCTCCTTGTTGCTCTTGTCGACTTCCGCCACACCGTTGGACTTGATGTTCAGCAACACGCAGCCCCCACCGATATCCGTTTGGGTACCGATCGCATCCCCTATCGAGGTATAGGTTTGCGCAGGATCGCCTAGCGAGTATTGCGCCGAGCCATTGACCATGGTCGGAACGTTGACTGTTTGGCCGTTGATCCAGGGCAGCCCGATGCCCTGGTTAACCAGCATCAGTCGATCGTTGCCGTACGCCATCGTGGCAAGATAGCCGGTGGTGCCGCTAGCGAACGTACCGACCATGGCAGACCGTACCGGGTTGCGGTAGTCGATATGCAGGCTCCTGGACAGCGGGCTCCCGCCCACGTCAAGCGTCCGGTACGACACTGTCACCTGGTCATTTGTGTTGGGATCCGTGCCAATCAGCTTCGAACCGACCGACGACAGTGCGTAAGACGGATGCATCTGTGCAGCCGGCAGCCAGTCGGTCCAGGTGCCGTCCGCCTTCATTTCGTAGGCACCAGCACCTCCGTTCTGTGAAATCCACGAACCACTAAACCAGCCGTCATAGCTGCCAACCGGCGAAGCAGGCGACCAGGCACCGTTGCGCTGTACTTCCTGAACGACGGAAAGGGTGGATCCGGCGAGGGCGAACGCTTCGCGCACGGGCGAGAGCGTGCCATCGGGCGTGGTGCCGATGATGGACTGCATCAGATCGCCATCCACCGTGTAAAGCGGACTGGCCAGGACGGCGGTCGCCTCAGCCTCGGTGCTGAGCGAAGAACGGGCAAGCTGAGCGTTGACATCGGTCTGCTGCACTCCCTCGATATTCCCCTTGGCTGCGTAGGCATTCATCGTGGCCTGGACTTGCGCCCAAGAAATCGGCCCTTGGCCTCCCAAGGCAGTCAGGCGACTAACCATGCTGGCTGCAACTGCCGCTGTGTCCTTGCTGCCTGAGGCGATGAAGTCGGCAGCGGGATCGATGGAAGCCGAACCGGTAAGGCTTTGCACCGCCTGCAAAGCCTGTTCTGCAGTGCGCCCGGCCTTCACCTGCGAGACCACCATTGTCGTTAGCGGCGTAATGTTCTGGGTCTTGCCCGATACAACAGCCGATAGCGTGAACGTGGAACTGAACGGCACACCGGGATTCGAGAGATCCGTGGTTTCCGGTGTCACGATGACATTGATCTGCTTGCCAATCACGTCACCCGGTGCATTGAGCGTGTAGCCACCGGTTCCGTCGGTCGTTGTCATCGGCAGTGAGGTATCACAGCCACCCTGGCCATCGTCGAAGCAGACTTTGGCGTTGACTAGATAGCCGTCAATAGCCTTGCCGGTGATGCCGCTCGCGGCGGGCTGCTGGGGAGGCGAGGGAGGATTGCCATTCGAAGGCGTCGAGCCGTCACCGCCACCGCCACACCCACCCAACACCAGGAGGGCAGCGCTGAAGATGCCTGCTTTAAGGGCAGGCCTCCTCGATCTCGAGTTGCGCACAACGCGATTCGCGCCGTTGTGACGCTCCACTTCTTTGCAAGTATTTGAATTCATTGTGATTTTCTTAGTTCTGCGGAATTGACCAAGGAAGCCGATGGTTCGCTACCGGCAAGCCATCGAGAATGTTAACGACTTAAAAGGTTGAAATTCAACCCCAAAAGCACTTCATGTCAGAAAGATGATGCCCAACCATTCGGGTGGATTCGGAGAAGGCATGCGCAAAACGGACATGGACCAGCTTGCCGGCGTCGTAGGACGGGCGATTGCCAGGCAGCGCATCGCCGCCGAGCTGACGCAGGAGCAGGTTGCGGAACAGTTGGGGATTGGCAACGAGGCGGTATCCCGCATGGAGCGGGGCGTCGTGATGCCAACGATTGGCCGACTTGCCGAGCTGGCCGACATCTTTCAGTGCGAAACGGCAGATCTCCTGACAGAAGCCAGTAATCGCGTCAGCGACCAGGCCCACCACCTCGCCCGACTACTATCCAAAGTCAGTAGCGGTGATCGCGCTATGCTGGTGGAGATGGTCGAAAGGCTGGCGACGCGGCTCGCCCGGCGCTGAAGCTGCCTGTCACCGCTTTCCTTCAATACTCATCCGGCAACAGAACGGTCGTGACCGACCTGTCCGCCTCGGTGATTACCCAGATTTTTGTGCCGGTGTCCAAGGTGTAGCTGGACAGCAGCCGCATCCCCGTGATCAGGGACGTTTCGTTCTGCGCGCGGTCCTCGTCGTCCAATTCGCCCCAGTCGCCATGCATGTGGCGCACCAGCAAGGCAATGGGGTGAGATTCTGCGTGTCGGAGCGCAGCCAGCGCGCCGGGTGTCGCCACGAGGCGGCCAAGCCGGAAGCGCGGCGCACTCGCCGCAGGCGCATGGGAATTCGTCATACTGTTCTCCAGATGAAGGGGACGTGCGCAAACCTCCGGAGAGTCCGGATGCGGGCACGTCGAATAGAAAGGAAGTGAGAGGCCGCGGCCGGGATGCGCGGTTTATGCCACCGGGCAGATGACGGCGACTTGTCGGCGCAGTGCTGTCGCGCGGGCCTGGGAGCAACTGAGGTGCCGGCGAATGTCGGCAACGGTCGGTCGCACCAGCCCGGCAGCGACGTCCTGGGCGAGCCGCATCACGTCGGCATCGGCGGACGTAATGCCAACCAACGACGAGACTGGCGGTGTTTCCGGACGACGACCATCCGTGACGACCGCGTGGCTCACCGGCATTGATGCGCGACTCCGATTGGTACGAACTGGCCGTGGAATAGGATCGGGAGTCGGCGGACGCGACCGCAGCCCGACCGTCCACAACAGGCAGGCGACGCCTTCCAGGACTGACGCAAAAGCCAGTCCCGACAGCAGATCGATGCGCTCGCCAGTCGTGCCGAACAGCCCGGCCAGCCGCGCCGTGACCGGATCGGTCGCCAGGGCGTCCCGCTGAGCGGTAGTGCGGTCGTCTATCGCCTGATGACGCCTGACCTCGTCGGCTTCGGCATTCAGCGCGTCAAGCTTGGCGGCAAGCGTCACGCGACGCGCTTCCAGTGACCCGCAGTCGTGTTGGCAGCCGCGGGCATTGGCTCTCGCCAATTGCGCCGTGACTGTCACCCGTTCAGCCATCACCGCTGTGAGATTGCGCTCAGGTGGTGGAGCTGGCGCGGCGACTGATGCCGCCCGCTGCTCTCCCGCACGCAACTGCGCCAGCAGGAAGAATGTCAGGTGGCCGTAGCAGGCAGTGACCATACAGGCGAGCCACAAGGCGGCCACTACGCCGCGCACGGCCGGTCGAGCCTCACGGATCAGGGCGGGCAGCAGGTGCGCGCTCAAGACCAGTACGAGACCCGTCGCCACCCACACCAGCCGCTCCGCCAATGCCCCACCACGCTGCCAACTGGCCAGCACTGACAGGCAGACCGCCGTGGCCGTCGCCCCGATCGCCAACGGCACCACCCAGCGGGACGGGCCGATCATGCCGCCGCTCCCCGTAGTTGCGCCGCCTTGCGGTCGAGCTTGTCGCGCAACGTGGGCAACCCTGCGTCAGCCCGTTCCGGCTCGTCCGGCTCAGGCGCACGTTCGGAGGCGTCAGGATAGAACTCATCCGCGATGGCCGTAGCCTCTTCGGGGCTATCCTCGAAGGCGCCATTCGCAAAGCCAAGCCGGGCCGCCACATCCAGGGCCGTCTGGTCGAAGCCGGACGCCTTGCGACGCCCATCGAGTTCTCGCGCCTGGGTCAGGGTCTCCTCCAGCGTACTGCCCGATCGAACGCCGAGGTCGACGTAATAGATGGCCGACCGGTAACTTTGACTCGTCGATTTCCCACGCAATTTGAGTTCCAGCGGCAGGCAGGCCAGCAGGTTCCCGGACACGGCGCTGAAATAGTGCAGTCGCGCCGCGAGCGCTCGGATCGAGTTGTACGAGGCCGTGCGAAAGATGAAGCTGCCCATCTCGTCCTCGTCGCCGATAATCGCGTTCAGTCGCCCATAGGGCTTGCAGCCGCCCGAGCCGCCAAACTGGCAGCCGTCCGGCGACGGACAAGGCAGACTGCTGACACCATCACGCTCCACGCGCTTGCAGACCTCTCCATTGCCGACGCAGACCGGCCGGCCGGTTTCGCGATCGAACAGCGTGTATTCGGCGCGCAGGTTCAGATCCGGATCGTTGAACAGCATCCGCACCGGAATCGACCGCAACTTGCCCGGCGTGGCCTTGCGCAGCGATTCGTTGAGCGGATGCAGCATCCAACCATCCCGGCTCTGGACTTGAGTCGTCAATGTGAACTGGTCGTCGCTCGCCGGGACGCGCTTGCCGTTCTTCTCGACCACGCGGCCAATGGAAATGCGCCCGATGACGGGCGGGGTGATGGCCAATCCTTTCAGCATGTGGATTCTCCTTGGGGATGCACTAGAAAGCGGCGGGAGCCGGGCTTGGTGAGGGTGTAGGGCTGTTGCAACTCGGGGTGATCGGCCAGCAGTTGCTTGAGATCGACGCCGGTACCGTCCTTGCTGCGTTTGAAGGAAACCTCGCCGGTTTCGAACAACGCGCGAGAGGCGTCACCCATGGCCTGCTGGATCGTCTGCTTGAGCCTGGCCTCCGTCTCGGCACGTTTCGTCAGATCGGCGCGCAGGGCGACCAAATCAGCGAAGGCTGCGCTCAGCAGGCGGTCGCCGGTGAAGTCCACGGTCTGCCCACTGTCTTGGGAATAGAGGCAGCGCAACGCAGCATCGGCGGACTCAGAGCCATCCGCTGGCGGAGGGGAGTCGGTTTGGCAGTGCTGCCAGAATGCGGCTTCCAGCGTGATCAGTCGGCCAATCAGTGCATCATCCCGCTCGATGCGGTGGACCTCCAGTTTCTGGCCGCACAGCAGCACCGCGACATCCGCGGCTTGCTTGCCGGTGACGGCCAGTTGATGTTGCACTTGGAGAGCCACGTACTCGGGCACGCCGTCGCGCCACAGTCGGGCGCCGAATTCGCCAGCGGTTTTGCACTCGAGAATCTGCACGTCCGGTGCGCCGACGACCTCTCGATCAATGTTGGCGAGCATGAAAGACACAGTCGGATGTCGCAGCACGGCATTGACCTTGCGAACGCGTCGCCCGGTTTGCTGGGTGTAGGCTGCCGCCACGATTGGCTCCAGCAACGTTCCCCAATAGACTGGCTCTTGGGTGTCGTTGGGATCGGGCTTCGGTAGCTCAGCATCCCGATCGGTCTTCTCGAGCCAGAGTTCCAGTTGACTCTTGTAGGGATTGAGGCCGACTGCGGCAGCGGCATCCGATCCGCCGATGCCAGTTCTGCGGACTGCCAGCCAGTCGTCGCGGTTCAGTTCTGTTGTTTTGACCAGCCGCAATGCGGCTTGGCGCTTATGTGCCGGGTTAGGCAGCGGAGCATTCATGGAACCTCCAGAAAAACGAAGCCCGGCAGTCCAGGCTCCCGGGTCGTGGAAGATGCATACGGGATTGCACTCAAAGGACAAGCTTCAGTGCGTCCTCCCACGCCTTCTGCTTTAGTTGTGCACCTTGGCCGAACCAGGCGGCATCGCGCCGGTGATCGTCACTGCGGGCGCGGCGGTGGTGGTCGACATACTCGGTGATGCTGTTGACCAGCCCCCATGCCGTTCCCGCTGCGGACGGCAGGTCGGCGCCCTTGCCTTGCCCGGCATAGAGCTGCCCCACGGCCTTGATTGCCCGCTCGTTGACGACGGTCCCCTCGCGGTCACCGTTGTTTGTGGCAGGGTAGGTGAGCACGCGCCGGAAGAAGGCTTCGGCGGCTGCGTCACTGACTTTGCGTTCCGCGAGCGCCTTGGTGCGGACCATGAACGCGTCCCAGGAAGAGACCGCGATGCCCAGTTGGCGCTTGACGGCCTGTGCGTCGAACTGGCTGCGGTGCGGCACCTTGACGGCGCCGGTGCCGTTGCCAAGCGCGATTTGCAGCGTGTTGTTGCAAACCACCCGGACGGATGTGAATTGGGCCGTGGTGGCAAGGGTGCCGTCGCACGCGGTGGCGAGTAGCAGGTAGCCTTCCACCTTGTCGCGGCCTTTGAGAAGCCCTGACTGGCCGGTCCTGGCGAGGGCCCACAGTTTCTTGCCGTCTTTGAGCACGCCAGCGGTTTCCAGCGCAAAGCCGCCGACTTCAGTCAGATCCCGGTAGAACTCCAGCACTTCGGAGGGCTGCACCACCTGGTAGCGGCTGGAGACAACCGACAGTGGCGCCTTTGTGTCAGAACGGTACAGCACGCGTTGGTCGGGAAATGCGTGGATTGCGCCCAAACCAGCGTTGCCGGAAAGGAAGCGCACTTCGGATGACTCGATAGTGAAGTTCATGCCAGCTTGTCGTGCCCAGACTTCGAGCGGCTGGTTGGCGGCAAGCTGGTTGCCGAGGCCATGCCAAGGGGTTTCGTTGACGTAGGCCATCGATTGGACGAGATGCATGAATTGCTCCTTGGGAAGACAAGTGCATAAAGCCCGGCAGGTGCCGGGCGGATAAGAGAGTGAGTGGCTGTGCGGAAGCGGCGCTGAGGCTGCGCCTACTGAGGCGTCAGGCGCGAGGCAGCGAAAACGGCTCGTCGTCCTCGCTTAGATCGAATGGATCGATTCCGTACGCGTGCGCAGATGCGTTGTTGGGGGACGATCGCCGTGGGGCGCGAGGCTCTGCCGAGGTTTGCCCGAACGTGTGCCTGCATTCTAGGCAGCGGTAGTTGTGCAGGACCTTTTCATCGATCAATTCGCCCAAGGTAGCACCGGCCGAGCAGCCGGCAGTTCCGCCCAGGACGCCTCCGAGGATGGCCCCGGCGACCGTGCCTAGGGCGGCACCGGGAGGGCCGGCGATGAGTCCGATTCGGCCGCCGAGCGTGCCGCCGATGCGGGCGCCGTTCATGGCAGCGGCAAAACCGCTGGCGGCGCCTGCGATGGCGCCGAGGGTGCCGCCAACTTTGCGTGCGTGGTTACGGGTCACGATTTGCGACGACTGGCAATGTGGGCAGGTTGTCATCATGCCGCTTGCCCCTTGTGGTCAGGGCCACGGTTGGTGCAGCGCAAGTGGCCCCAGAGTGCGCCGATCAGGAACAGCAGGGCAAATACGCAGAGGCTTTCGAGGGAGGAGTTGTTTGGTATCACGATGGCTCCATGGGGGAAATGCAGACCAGGTGGTCTGGAGGCGGTGGCATCCCATCGCTCTCAATGGAGTGATATGTGACTGAGATTTCTTTGAATCAGGGCGCGTTTTCTTGGTGCGAGCTATTCCGGCGATGCGAACTTCGCGCAGCGGCACCGGCGTGCTGATCTGAGTGAGCGAATTTTGAGTCAGTTGCTGTGAGGCAGCTCTCGGTTGGCTTCTGACACTGCAATGCAAAAGGAACAAACAACCGCGCGAATAGCGGACGTTCCCGCTACCGTCCATGATGCACATCGTAGGTCACGGCTGGAGGAGGCGTGAGGCTCACTTTGAAAACTGGAGGCTAAAGCATGGCCTTCAGCCGACTCAAGTCATCCCGACAGGGGCTAACCCGATCAAAACGGGTTAAAACACTATTTAACCCACTGGAAATGGCGTAGACTGTGGTCAGTTGCCGCCACTCTGGCGGCGCATTTCTGTTTGGATGCAGACATGGACGACCGCTGGCTCTCCGTCGATGAAATCGCCGATTACCTCGGTGTCGCCAAAGACACCATCTACACCTGGGTGACCTCCAAGGGCATGCCAGGGCACAAGGTCGGGCGCTTCTGGAAATTCAAGAAGGAAGACGTGGACGCCTGGGTGCGAGAAGGTGGTGCTGCTGCCATCAGTGATGACTTTGACGATAAGGAGCCGCGCAATGCGTAAGCAGCGCTCAACACACGACAACAACGACATGAGCGCCCTTGATCAAGCTGCCCAAGTGCCCGAAAGCGGCCTCGAGGAGGGCAAGGTCTTTGATTACATCACCGGCAACCCGGTGAAAGACAGCGACAAAGAACAGGTTCGCCAGCGTATCGCACGTGCCATCATTCATGAGTACGGCATTGCGGCCGAAGATATGGAGCCCGACTTCAAGGTCAAGGTGGAGGGCAAGAACCGTAAGCTCGACATCGCCATCTTCAAGCCCGGACAGGCTCATACGGTAGACAACCTATCCCGCGCCGTAGTTGTCGAGAAGGAGCCCAAGCTCGGCACCAAGGGGGCATATCGCATGCGCGACCCGGAAGAGGCGCGCAAAGAATTTGAGGTGCTGGAAACTGTGATGGCCGGAGTCGAGAGCTGCGACTACGGCCTTTGGACTAACGGCCTGGAGTTCTTCTTTTTCAAGAAGGAAGTCACCCGCTTCGACACCAAGTTCAAGCCCATCGGCGACTGGCCAATGGGTGACGACACCTTCAGCGTTGAAGGCCGTTCGATGGGGCGCTTGCGCCGCGCCGACCCAGTGATGTTGCGCACCGCTTTCCGCCGTTGCCACAACTACATCCATGGCAACGAAGGGATGCCCAAGGATGCCGCCTTCTGGCAGTTCCTCTATCTCATCTTCTGCAAGATGTATGACGAGCAGCAGCCCAATGCTGCTCGTCGGTTCTGGGTGGGGCCGTTTGAGCCGTTTGAACCCGCTGGGCGCGAACAGATACGTCTTCGCATCAAGCCGCTTTTTGAGGCGGTGAAGAAGAAATACGACGGCCTCTTCAAGGGCAACGAAGAGATTACCCTGTCCGACCGCGCCTTGGCCTTCATCGTGTCGGAGTTGGCACGTTACGACTTCGGCCGTACCGATGTCGACGCCAAGGGCACGGCCTATCAAGAGATCGTTGGCACCAACTTGCGCGGAGATCGAGGCCAGTACTTCACGCCGCGTGGCGCCATCAGCCTGGTGGTCAAGATGCTCGCACCCAAGGAGCATGAGCGTGTGCTGGACTCATCCTGCGGCACCGGAGGTTTCCTGGTCGAAACCTTGAACTACCTGAACAAGGTCTTCCATGACGAGAGGCACATCAAAACAGGGGATGAAAACTCCGAAGAGTTCGTCTCCATACGAGACCGGCTCGCTAACTACGCTGCCAAGAACTTGTTCGGTGCCGACTTTGACCCGTTCTTGGTGCGAGCGGCGCAGATGAACGTGATGATGGCTGGCAACTCGCTCGGTCACCTGTATCACATGAACTCGCTGGAATTCCCGGTGGGACATCTGCCCGGCGTTCAAGCCGCAAAGGAGGCAATCCCTCTTGGCACGATTGATGTCTTGATGACTAACCCGCCGTTTGGCTCGGACATCCCCGTCACCGAAAAGACCATTCTGGAGCAGTACGAGTTGGCCCGTCGCTGGGAGCGGCAAGGCAATGGCTTCGTAATGACCAACGCCATAAAGCCGGCCGTGTCGCCCGAGATTCTGTTCATCGAAAGGTGTGTGAAATGGCTTAAGCCGGGTGGCCGAGCCGGCATCGTCCTGCCCGATGGCATCTTGGGAAACCCTGGTGACGAGTACATCCGCTACTGGATTCTTCGACATTGTTGGGTACTAGCAAGCATCGACTTACCGGTGGAATCCTTCATCGTAGAGGCCAACGTCAACATCCTCACCAGCCTGCTCTTTCTCAAGCGTAAGCCTGCTGAAGTTATTCAGGCAGAGGACTTGGGCCAGAAGAAAGACTACCCCGTCTTTATGGCGGTGGCCGAGAAAGTGGGCTTCGATCGCCGTGGCAACACGCTCTACAAGCGCCATCCCGACGGAGAAGAAATCCTGGTCGATGTTAGCCACGAAGAGAAGGTCCGCATCGGTGGGGGCCTGCAGGTACGCACGCTTTATCGCAAAGAGCGCATCCTCGATGATGACCTGCCCGAGATTGCCAAGGCCTACGCCGAGTTCCGCGCCGAGCACCCGGAGCCAAGCAAATGATCACTCGCTTGGAAGCCACACGCTATCGCTGCTTTGAACACCTAGGCGTTGATGTTGGCGACTTTCGCGTTCTCGTCGGTGCCAACGGCTCTGGCAAGACCACGCTGCTTGATCTGCCGGTGCTTTTGGGCGATCTGCTGCGCGCCACAAACGTGTCTGCTCCCTTCATGGAGCGTCGCCCCGAACTGCCACCGCGCGCCGGTAGTCTGAGCGAACTGGTGTTCGCCGGGCGCGGAAGTGACTTTTCGCTAGCTGTCGAAGCACGCTTGCCAGACGCCGTGCAATCCAAGGTACTGGAAGGTATGTTCGCTCGAAAGCGCACCGAACGGTCGCGTCAGGCATTGCAGGAAGATCGCCGTCAGTGGCCCACCCACATCCGCTACGAAATTGGTTTGCGGATCGGCGCTGACCATTCGCTGCAGGTAGCTTACGAGTACCTCCTTATGTTCCCAGAGTCGGACGGGCCCGACCGCCGCCAGGCGGGTTTTCATGGCGTTGCTGCTGGAAGCAAGAAGCACTGGCATCTCACGTTGAAGCGCGAGATTGGCTACGAATCAGAGTTTACGCCTGAAACACCCCTGGCAAATGCGGCCAAAGTGGGTCTACCCGAAACCCTGCTCGCCATGCCGCGTGTACTGTTCGAGTCTGAGGCGGGCTACCCCGCTGCCCGTTGGTTGCACGGTCTGTTGACCACAGATGCAGTGTTCCTTGAGCCCAACTGGTCGGCAATGCGCCAAGCCAGCCCACCAGGGCAGCCTAAGATCATCACGGCCAATGGGCGCAACATGCCGTGGCTCGCGTTGGAATTGAAGCGAGAAGGCTCGCCGGAAGGAGCGCCTGCTGACTTCCGCAGCGAGCGCTACGCCGACTGGATCGCCCACGTGCAAACCGCGCTGCCGCAGGTGACGGATATCGAAGTGCGTGAGCGTGAGGACGACCACCATGCCTACTTCGTGGTCAGCTACAAGGGCGATTTCAAAGTGCCTTCGCCTGGCTTGTCGGATGGCACCCTGCGCATCCTCACGCTGACGCTGCTGCCCTATCTCAGCGAACACCCAGCCATCCTGGTGACCGAAGAGCCAGAGAATGGCATTCATCCGCGCGCTATCGAGGCCGTTCTGCAATCACTATCGTCCATGTACGACAGCCAAGTGTGGGTGTCATCGCACTCACCCGTCGTGCTGGCCCGAGCCAAGTTGGATCAGTTGCTGTGCGCACGGCTTGCCAGTGAAGGGGGGGTAGAGATGGTCGCCGGTACCGATCACCCTCGCCTGCAGGAGTGGCGCGGTGGCATCGATCTTGGCAGCCTCTTTGCAGCGGGAGTGCTGGGATGATGAACAAACGCCCCTGTGTCATCTTGGTAGCCGACAGCAACATGGCGGCCACCTTCCGTGGCTACTTCAAGCGCGACGGCTGGCACCTCAGCCTCGGCTGTGCGCCCTTTGAAATCAACACCGATGTCGGTGCTGACCTGATCGTGGATGAAGGCGGCAATGATCCGGGTGTTTACACCAAGGGACATGAACTGCTGCGTCCTTACCAAAACAGCCATCAGCGTGCATTGGTGGTTTTGGATTGTGAGTGGGAGGGCTCGCCGGGCAAGGTGGCCATCGTTGAGCACATCACCGCCCGTTTGGCGGCAAGTGGCTGGGCCGAGGATGCGGTCAAGGTGATCGCCATTGAACCGGAACTGGAAAATTGGCTGTGGCAAGACAAGCCGCAAGTGGCGGACGCGCTTCGCTACAAGGACGACAAATCCCTGCGTCAACACTTGGCCGACAACGATTTGTGGCCCCTTGATGCCGCCAAGCCGCCCCGACCAAAGGAGACGGTAGAGTGGGTGCTCAAGCTGACCCGCCAGCCGCGTTCTTCGGCGATTTATCAGAAGCTGGCAGGGCACATCTCGATCAAAGGATGCACGGACGCCGCATTCGCCGAAATGCATGCGGCGATTTTGGCGTGGTTCCCGGTGGAGGTGGCTGCATGACCTTCGCGAGTTTCAAGAATGCGTGCGTCGTCCGTTCCAGCTGGCTGGAAGAAGGCGGCCGGAGGCTGGATTGCAACCCGTACATGTCTGGGGCGTTGGAGGCGCGTGATGCCCTGAAACGCCTGTCTGTCACCGAAAAGCTTACAGATGTTACGGAACGAATTTTTCACGCGGGTCGAGAGGGGCGAATCTGGGTTGAGGATCCCAAGTACGGAGTTCCCTTCATGGGTAGCTCAGACATTCGTGTCGCAGACTTTTCTGCGCTGCCTCTGATCGCAAAGAAGCAGGTAGCGCGCAATCCGTTGTTTACGTTGGGCGAGGGTTGGACACTAATTACACGCTCAGGAACAATCGGCCGCATGGCTTATGCACGGCCTGATATGGCTGGCATGGCTTGCTCAGAACATGTGCTTCGAGTTGTTCCCGATTCCCAGCGCATCCCCCCCGGCTATCTGTACGCCTTCCTCTCCAGTCGCTACGGCGTGCCTTTGGTCGTCTCAGGTACCTACGGCGCGATTATCCAGCACATCGAGCCTGAGCATATCGCGGCCTTACCAGTGCCGAGGTTTGACCCTTCGACTGAAACCGCTATTGCCGCAAAGGTGGACGCGGCTGCGCGTGCGCGTGCTCAGGCAGTGGAGCTGCTACGTGAAGCAGCAAATCGTTTGCACAGCAGGCTTGGGCTCAAACAGGCCACGCCAGTTGCCTCACTGCCCAAACCGGACGTCGTTTCGGTTCCCAGTGAATCCTTCAGGGATCGAGGGGATGCGTACTTCTACGGTGCCAGAAACGCAGAGTCCCGCAAGGCTTTCGATGGTGTAGCCAAGAACCGTCCACTAGGAGAGGTGGCAGAGGTTTTTATTCCAGGCATCTTCAAGCGGCTTTATGCATCCGATCCCCAGTTCGGTAGCCCTTACATCACAGGTGGAGACGTATTCGAGTTGGCTCCGACCTCGGAGAAGTACTTGATGCGACGCGTTGCTGCCGAATATCGCTTGCTGCTTAAGCAAGGAATGGTCGTTGTGCAGGAAGCGGGTCAGCTTGGTGGCCTGATCGGCCGGTCCGTGATGGTGGGCAGCTATCTCGATGGGTTCTCTTGCAGCAACAACATGATTCGTATAGTCCCAGAGGACGATATCGATGGTGGCTACCTCTTCACATTGTTGTCCAGCGAGCATGGGGTTCGGCTATTGTCTCGCGAAGCAGCGGGATCCAGCATCCCGCACACCGATGAGCAGAGGGTCAAGCGAATTCGTGTCCCTTGGCCCTCACGATCCGACCGGGAAGAGATTGGCGCACCAGCGATTCGCGCCCGTGAGTTGAGGGACCAAGCTTGCATCTGGGAGCGTGAAGCACGCGATTTGCTGGAAGCAAAAATTTTGGGAGGGGTATGACATGGCTAGGGTGATTCCCGTAGGTCAGCCGGTCAACGATGCGGAGCGCAGCGCTATCGCTAACCTGCGGGATCGTTTGCCCGATAGCTACATACTGCTTCACAACTTCGAGATCGAACGCCACGGAGAGCGATTTGAAATCGACATCGCTCTGCTGACCCCGCACTCGCTGTACCTCATCGATGTGAAGGGCACGCGCGGCACCATCGACGTGTACGGCAACAAGTGGTATCCCGAGGGGCGAGCGCCGTATCCCTCGCCGCTGGGCAAGCTGCGTGGGCATGCTCGCACGGTCAAGGGCTTGATTACTCAGGCCCATCCAGGACGGCATGAGCTTGACGACATCTATGTGGATGCGGCCATCCTGCTCACTGCGCCGGATGCGCACTTGAGCGACCGCGAGCAACTTGACGTAGACCAAGTGGTGAAGTTGAAGGACGCCGAGCGCTACTTCAAAGATGCCACGCGCGTTCCCGCTCGCTTCTCCAAGAACATCCTTAAACAGCAAGCGTTGGTCCTGCATGCCTTGAAAGTGGTGAAGCCAGCCGCTGCCGTGCAGCGCTTCGGCCACTGGGATGTAAAGGAGAAGCTCGGCGCAGCGCAGGCCTATACCGAGTTCCGGGCCGAGAATGCCTTTGCTGGTGGCACGGCCCGGTTGCGGGTGTACCAGGCGGACCCCTATCAGCCTGAAGAGGTGCGCAAGGCCCAGGTTAATCGCATTTCCAATGCCTACCGGGCGCTGTCCAAGTTGCCCCTGCACCCCAACATTGTTGCCGCGCGGGACTTCTTCCCCACCGACGACGACAAGTCCTTCATCCTGATCTTGGACGATGCGCCCGGACAAGCGCTGACAGTGCACATGGCACGGCCACAGTTGGCGCTGACATTGGACCAGAAATGGCGTGTCGCCAAAGACCTACTGGCCGCGCTGGCTCACGCGCACCACCACGGCGTGTTGCATCGCAACCTCACGCCAGCCGCAATCTTGATTGGTCAGGATGGTACCACCCGCATCACAGACTTCGACTTTGCGAAGCCCAGCGGGGACCGCAGCCTGACGATTGCGGCTGACATTGTTGACCTGGTTGAGAAAGCGTATGTGGCGCCGGAGGCGTTCCGCGAGCCTGGTGCCGCGTCTACTGCGTCGGATGTTTTTTCGGCTGGCGTCATCCTCTATGAGCTGTTCACTGGAGAGCGCCCATTTGCGGGGGAGCCTACCACCGTGTGGGATCGCGCGGGTGAGTTCCTGAACAAGCCCTCCGCACTGCGGCCGGAACTGAATGGCGCCTTCGATGAATGGTTGCAAAGCCTGTGTGCATTTGACGAGCACAAGCGGTTACCCGCTTCGACTGCGCTAGCCGCATTGAATGCCCTACTGCAACCGGCGGTACAGACCACAGCTGGGCCAGTCGAAACGCCGAAGGCCGAGCCCATTGACGCGCCGGAGGATCAAGCCGACTACTTGAATCTGGCTGCGGGCTACCGGTTGACCCACAAGTTCATCATTGAGAAGAAGTTGGGGCGTGGCAGCTTCGGCGTGGTCTACAAGGTGATCGATACCTTGGGTGATGTGGCTCGCACGGTAAAGCTCATCGTCAGCGACCGGCACTCGACCCTGGAGCGCCTGAAGAAGGAATACCGCCACTTGGTGCACATCCCCGAGCACCCGCACGTGGTGCGCGTGCTGGACGCGGACGTGATTCCTGGCCGCGACATCCCCTTTCTCGTGTTTGAGTACGTAGAGGGTTCCGACGTTGGCGACATGATTCAGGATCGCTTGCTGTCACCCGAAGACGCTCTGGAGCTGGGCAAACAAGTGATTGAAGGCTTGGTGCACTTGCATGCACAGGGCTTCCATCACTGCGACATCAAGCCGCGCAATCTCCTGTGGACACAGAAGGGCGCGAAGATCATCGACTTCAACGTCTCGGTGCGTGCCGATGACAAAGAGTCGCGCGGTGGAGGCTCGCGCCGCTATCTGCCCCCAGATTTTGACCCCGAAGTCATTCCGCACAATGGCGAGCGCGCGGACCGCGATCTGTACGCCTTGGGGTTGACGCTGTATGAGGCCCTGACCTCCCGCTACCCCTGGGACACGACCGAGCCTCCCATCAACAAGCCTGCGCCAGACCCGCGGGAGTTGTCAGGCTTTGCCGACCTGGCGCCGGAGTTGGTGAATGTGGTGCTGAAGGCCATTGCACCGCGCCGGGCAGAGCGCTACCACTCCGCAATGGATTTCCGTGATGCCCTGGCCGAGGTGCGCCACGCAAGGCGCATTCAAACGGTGAGCCTGACGGCGATGGCTGCCGCAGCCAGCAGTGGCAATGCGGTGCTGTTCGAATCCGCACCCAATAGCAACGCCTTCGTCTCGCACTTGCTGACGCTCTACAGCCAGAGCCGCCGCAGCAATGCTGGTACGCGCGGCATGGATGCCCTGGGCTTCTCCACCTATGTGGACACGGCACTGGATCGAGCGCTGTTGCCCGCCGTGCTGCTGGGTGAGTTCCGTTTGGTGTTGATATCAGGCAATGCGGGTGATGGCAAGACGGCCTTCTTGCAGCGCCTGGAGAAGGAAGTCGAAGCCCGTGGAGGTTCGGCCAATCGCGGCCTGCCCAACGGCAGCGAGCTGACCTTGGACGGCAAGCGCTACCTGATCAACTACGACGGTAGTCAGGATGAGGGCAACAAGGACAACAACCAGGTCTTGTTGGATTTCTTAGCCCCGTTCAAAGGCAGTGATACCAGCGGTTGGAAGCCTCAAGAGACCCGCCTCATTGCGATCAACGAAGGCCGGTTGGTGGACTTCCTAGCGACGCATGAGAGCGACTTCCCGGCACTGACAGCGCTGGTTCGGCGGGCGTTCTCAACGGGTGAGGCCGACTCAGGCGTGGCGGTGGTGAACCTGAACCTGCGGAGTGTCGTGGCCGATGCTGATGGCGGTTCGATTCTGGAGCGTACGCTGCAAAGCATCGTGCAGCCCAAGAACTGGTCGGCCTGTGAGCGCTGCGATTTGAAGGACAGCTGCTATGCCCATTACAACGCGCGTAGCTTCCAGGACGAAATCGCTGGCCCGCGCTTGCTGGAGCGGCTCAAGACGCTTTACACCATGGCGCACCTGCGGGGGCGCTTGCACATCACGATGCGCGATCTGCGCTCGGCCCTGTCGTTCATGCTGATTGGCAACCGCGACTGCGGCGAGATTCATGCGCTGTATGCGGCCGGGAAACATGATGAAGTCGCCCGTAGCTTCTACTTCAACAGCTGGATGGGCGGCGGGCAACCAACATCAGATCGCTTGCTCACCTTGTTGAGTGATCTCGATGTAGGCAAGCAGGAAGACCCGCGTTTTGACCGAGGGCTGGATTTCGTGCAGCCGGATGACCGCGCCTTGTTTCGTTTTGAGCGCCGGGGCCAGTTCGATTTCGAGGTGTTGAAGCGCTTGTTCGGAGAGCTGCCGCGCGGCTTGTCAGATTCGTCTGTGCGACATCGTGCGCGTAAGCATCGGGGGTATGTGGCGATGGCTCGCCGCAAGCACTTCTTCGAGCGGCGCGACACAAGCTGGGAAAAGATGCTGCCGTACCGCTCGGCCAAACGCATGGTGGAGATCGTTCGTGGCGCTACGCCAATTGATGAACTCACGAGCGAAATTCTGCATGCCATCAACCGAGGCGAGGGGCTGCAGCGACCGGAGCGCCTAGGGGCCAGCTTGGCCTTGCAGTTGCGACAGGTCGAACACGGAACGGTTCGCAGCTACCGGCTCTTCCCGGTGGAGGGCTTTGGGCTGCAGGTGCAAGACTTTGCGGCCAAGGCTCGCTTCGTTGAGCATCTGCCGACAGGCCTGCTGCTGAAGTTCCACGGCCAGGGGGCGGGCGCCATCACCAGTGAACTGATCATCAACCTTGATGTGTTCGAGATGTTGGTGCGCCTGAATGAAGGCTACCGGCCCAGCGTCGAGGAAATGCAGGGCTTCTATCTCTGTCTTGGCGTCTTCAAGAACAGCCTCAACGCACAGCCCTATCGGGAAATTCTGCTGACCACGACCGGCCATGACTTCTATCGCCTGGCTCGCCATGACGATGGCCGTGTGGAGATGCGTTTGCTGCGGGGGCCGGTAGCGGATATGCGTAAAGAAGAGGCCATAGAACACGGCGTCAGGGGGAAATGATGGCATTGCAGAAGAAGGACCGGGAGTTCCGACTCCCGAAGATCAGCTATCTCGACTTCAAGACCATCGAGATGGACCGGGTGCTCACGGGCCTGTTTGAGCGCTTGGAACACGGCGGCTATCCCAGCGTGTTTCGCGACAAGCGTGAGCTGACTGTGGGCAAGTTCGTGGACGACATCCTCGACGCCAGCGACAAATTCTTGGGCTTCACGCAGCACCGAGACATGGTGGAGCGTTGGGTGGAAACCCACCTGATGGACATCGTAAACCGGGGCAAGAAGAATGCGGCTGTGGCTGGCCCTCGACCCCTGCATGGCTACACCTACCGTTTTCGCAACCCCAAGCATTCGCGTGACTACGGCGCGGCCCAGCACCTCTATCAGATGCTGCACCACGCTCGGAATCTTTCAGGCCACAAAGCCATTGAGCACCTGAAGGGCTTCTTCTTTGATGGCTTCGACAAGCTAACGCGCGAGCTGAATGACAAGGCACTAACGGACATCGAGACGGCCACGCTGCTGCACTTCTTGTCTCAGCGTAAAGACACGGCAGACACGCGTGCAGGAGGCGACCGCTTTGCGCCGGTGTGCATTGGATCGGCAGACTTGATGGCGGAGGATATTCAGCGACTTCTGTTCTACAAGCCCTTCATGCCCCGCTCGGTGATGGTGGAGTACCTGAAGGTGCTGCTCTCGTTCCACTTGGCGCTGTATCACCTGCGCTTGTTGAAACTGCTGCCTGCCTGGCAGAAGCTGGAGGGCGCGAATTCGCTGTGCGCAGAGTCGGCGTGCCCGATGAAGCCGCGCGAACAGCGTGATCCGCAGGGGGACTGCCCCTACAAGCTGGGATTGTTTGTTGACCTCTCCGGCAGCGCTGAGTCAGCAACGGCAACGCTCGCTGAGCGCAGTGCCGATGGGTATTACCGGCGCATCCCAAGTTTCGTCCGCGCGTACTTCGTTGCCAAAAAGCTCGACGAGTTCTCAGAGCATCTTGTCCGACGTGGCAAGTTGATCCGCCCCTTGAACTCGGTATTCTCCGTTGGCGAACTGTACGGGCTGCAAGGTGAACCCTTCGCGGAAGAACGTAACAAGTTCTTCGGCGAGCGCCTGGCCGGGCTTCTGGAGTCCCTGTCGGAAGGGGATGCGGGGTTGGATGCCGAGGTAGCGGCCATCACCAAGATGGGGCTCTCGGATTTCGAGACCTACATCGAGATTTTGGTGGCCCTCCGTGGCGCCTTCCACAGGAAGTACATCATTGAGTCGCTGGACGCGACGATGCTAAAGAACAAGTCGGGAGCACTGCTCGCTCAGACCCGCGCACGGAACGCTCCCCGACGGTTCGCGCTTGAAAGCCGTCTGCTGGAAGTACTTCTGCAGATTGCAGTCTTGCGCCCAGGAGGGGAGCAAGGCTACTTCACGGGTGAGATGCGGATCGATGATCTGCTGTCCTTCCTGCGTGAGCGCTACGGCCTCTACATCGATCAGTTGCCGCCCGGCGAAGGGTTCGCAACGCCCACTATCGACGAGCGGAAAGCCTTGCGAAGCAATGTGCAGGCCTTCACCGGACGCCTCCGAGAGATTGGTTTCTATCGAGACTTGTCCGACGCCTATGTGACCCAGACAGTTGTGCCGCGCTACACGATCGCAGAACGAGCCGAAGGAGCGCGCACATGAGCCAGGGCCTGCGTGAACTCACCAGTCAAGAACTGAACGCGGCGCTTGAGTCCGTCTTGCTGCCGAGGCTGTCCAAGCTTCTGGCTGCCCGCGACCTTGGGCATTGCATGCGTGTCACGGATCTGGACCGTGAGCTGATGATACGTTTGGCCGGTGGCCTTCGGGCGGCCGTTCCTTCTGCCAATGTGGTGGTGTTGGCAGACGATAGTCTTCGGGCACTGGCGCCGGATTTGGCCGTCAGCAGCACCAAGCTGGTCGAGCTACGGAACCCGCTGCCCAACGACGAGCTTCGGCCACCGCTGCTCGTGTTTGTGCCAAACGATCTGCGTGCTTCCGCAGAGGACTCTTTTGGGGTCGCGACGTTTGAAGAGGTGTCAATTGACGGCTCCTACGCCGAGCTGAATGCGCAGCTGATCACCCAGGTTCCAGCCAATCTCCGAGTTGCAGTCGAGGCATGTTTGAGTGAGCTGCGCCGCGGTGATGCCCGTTGGCGATATGCCGATGATGCCGCAGTGGCCCGGTACCTGCTCACCTGTCAGGTCAACGACTTTGATCAGGAAGCCATGGGCGCGGCACTGTTCGAGCTGGCCCTCGTGCCTGATTTTGAGCTGTTCCAACAGGCCGAGCGTGCCCCTGTGCGGGTAGGGCGCAACCGCGAGTGTGTCGAGCGCGTCACGTGGTCCACCAAGACGGAGCGCGTCCGCGCCCTTGAATTGGGCTTGCTTGATCCAGCTTTCTGCAAGCAGTTGGGCGAGTTTTTTTCGCGGGTCGGCGTTGCCAATCCAAGGGAGTGGACGCAACTCGTCGTCCGTGACCGTGTGCATTGGCCATTAGCCTTCAACAAGTGGCTGTTTGAGGATGGGGGCGTCAACCCCGACGCCATCTACATCGGCGATGTTGTCCTGCCAGACTTGCCGGTGGTGAAGGATGACGACGAAGACCCCCGTTTGGCAGAGCTGATTGGGCATAGGGTATTGCCCATCTCGAAGACCGGGTTGAAGAAGTTCAGCGTCTCGTTCCGAGTCGATCCCGTGCCATCAAAGGTGGAGGGCTTGTCTCGGTTTGTGGCGGAGGTGGTGTCGCGTGACAACGGCCCAACAGGCCTGCGCCGCCGCAAAGCGGCATGGGCCAAAGGCACCGATTCAGGGGTGATCGCCTTTTCGTCGATTGGCAAGATCGACTGGGAAGAAGGCTGGCACTTCGTTCGTGTGTATGCGGAAACCGAGGATGGTGACCGCATTCCGCTCGCCGATGGCGAGGGCAATCCTGTTCGCTTCAACAGCGATGCATCGGAAGCGCACGCCAATGCCAACGACAGCGATCTCTTCTATGTGGTCGCCGATGATGAGGTGGAGGTTGAGCCTCCGCAACGCGCGGTACCGCGAGAGCCTAGCCTGATGCACGCCTTGCTACGCGCGCGATTTGCGGCTGTGGCGCAGGATCGAGACCCCAGTTCCGTTTCGATCACGGGCTGTGCTTGGGTGGAGCGAAGCAGCAAGGCTGCGGCCAGTGGCGAGACCTTGGAGGTTCGGCTGGGCAAAGAAGGAAAAGCGAACGTCTTGGTGTCTGGTGTATTGGCCGGCCTGGAACGTGCGTTTCTTAACGACCCGGACGGCATCAATCGATTGAGGCTGTCGGTCAGCGCATCTGGCGTTGCTACGCGCTCAACGATCTCCTTCAAATGGCCTGTCTCCGACGAGGCGACAAGATTCCGTGAAGCTCGGGCAACACTCTTTGGTGCTGTCTTGCAGGGCGATCAGCGTCTGATCATGCAGGCCAGCGATCTTCTGAGCTTGCAGGAGCCCGTTCAGAACTATGCGGCTGCCTATCTGACTTGGATCGATGCGGTACTGGTTCGATCCGGCTCAACCGATGCCGCCGTCGTGCGCCAAGCGCTGGACGAGTTGCGTTGCGCACTCACCATCGATTCGGTGGCTTTGGTGCTGGAGGACTATCAAGGTAGGCGGCGCGACGCCGTTCTATTGGGCCCGACGCATCCTCTGCGTGCGAACTGGCATGCCGCGTGGAGCCAGCTTGGACAGACCTGGGTGGAGCGCACTCAGGCGAGTGGCCGCGAGTTTGTGGTCCCAACCCGCGACGCGGTGATCAAGCAGCTTGCGCCTGCCGCTTTTCCTCCGGTGCTGCCCTTCGGTGAGGAGCTTGGGCGCACCGCGCTGGCAGTGGACAACATCAACCCGTTCTGGTCACTGTATGCAGCGACTGACGAGAAAGACCCTCGTGGTTTGGTTGGGGAGGTATGTGCCGCGCTCGGCCTGCCGGAGCCTGCCATCGGCGGCGCGACCATCGACAGCGCCTACTTGGCAGCTCGGGTACAGCGCTATCTAATTCAACACCCGTATGTTGAGACTCTGACAATCAACGCGTTCAACGCGGGGCGAGCGGGGGCCTTGGCCGAAGTGCTGCTGGCACTGCAGCGTCATCCCGAGTTTGCTGATATTCGGTACGACATCAGGCTGTTCGTGCTCGATCCGGCTGCGCCCTCGACAGGGGAAGCTTTGCTGGAGCTGTTGGCGCCGGATTCTGGAACGAGCGCAAAGGAGGCGGATGCATTCTCAACGCCGACTGACAGCCATCTACACCCGAAGCTGCGATTGGCAATCCGAGCGATCAAGGAGTTTCGAGACGACCCGGATTTGCATTCGGCACATTTGTCGTTCCTGTTTGACTTGTTCCCTGCCGAAGAGATTCGTGCCGTAGACGTTCGTGACTCGGATGATGCCTCCTTCGTCCATGGCCTGGTTCAGCCCTTTGAGGTGGATTACCTGGAGGACGAGCAGTCTATTACTTGGCTTCGTCGCCCGCTGCACGGTGTCGCGGAGCCGATTGAGGGGGCGGAGGCGCTGTCCGATCTGATGGGGGGCATCTCACGTGCAGCATCGGTTGCCGTGGCAACCGTGGCACGCAGCCAGTACTTACCGCATGCGCGGCCTGTAGTGGCGTTGAGTCTGTCGGCAGACGAGCGAGCAATGCTTCATCAGGTGCACGAGGTCAGTGATTGGGTGCTCACGATTGACCGAAATCTGGGCATCGAGTTTTTTGACCATCGGCGGCACTCCACACGCCCTGATTATCTGATCGATCACTCCCCCGACATGGCCAATGCGATGAGCCATCGGTTGGCAATTACTTCGCGCTCTGTGGCTGAGCTGGAGTCGTTGTTGGTGCCCATTCTGGGCGAGTACGGTCTGCCAAATACGGGGCGCCATGCCTTGGTGATGCTGGATCAGCTGCGCTCGCTGTCTGGCCGCTTGGCCCTGAAGTTGTTGTCGTCGTCATCGCAAAGAGCTGAGGCGATGGGGCTCGCACTCTCCCGCTTGTTTCTCGAACATCAAGGCGTTTTTCAGAACCAGGTCGTGGTGCCGTTGGATGCGCATTTGGAGTTGTACAAGCCCCTTCGGCAGAGCGCCGAAGAGATGGGGGATGAGGTTAACTTCCGGCGAACTGATCTTGCCCTGTTCGATCTTGATCCGGCCAGCCGCGAGTTGACTTGCAGGTTGGTCGAGGTTAAGTGCTACAGCCAGGTTGGTGATGTAGCTGCCTACGCGCAATTGAAGGCGTCCATTGCTGAGCAAATCGGGCAGACGGAACAGGTTCTCGCCTACCACTTCGACCCCAAGCACGCTGAGGTGGATCGCCCGGATCGCCCGATCAAAAACCGTGACCTCGCAGCATTGCTGGGTTTCTATCTGGATCGCTCAGAGCGGTACGGCGTCGTCCTGCCTGAGGCGGCAGAAGAGGCGCACTACTTCTTGCGGCGTTTGGATGAGCGTCCTTACACGCTGAAGTTCACGCGAAGCGCTGTGGTGTTTGACTTCAGCAAGCCAGGCACAGAACCGGCCGAGCATGAGAACGGCATAGAGTTCTACCGAATTGGCAGTGATCTGATTCGGCAACTGGTTGAGTCGGCGGTCACCGACACAGAGACTATCGCCAGCTTGCAGGTCGCCCGGTCCGCAGATACGGCACGGGAAATCACTCAGGAGCTGCTGCGCCGCAGGGAGTTGGCTCCAGCCGTCCCGACCTTTGAGACTGCAGCCTTCCTGAGCCCGCCTCGTGATCGAACGCTGGCTTGGGATGACAGCCCACGGGTTACCTACCAGCCGCCCGAAGTTGTCCCTGCCGCGCAGGCGCGCGAATCGGAGCCTGCCGTGGTGGTGGCCCCTGTGGTGATTGCACCTGCTCAGTCGCCAATCGCTACGCCAGAACCGACGCCATTTGCAGCGGATAATCAGAAGCTGACTCAGGTGCCGGAGGACGAAGTGGTGTTGGCAGCGACAGTCCCCGCCGTCGCGCCTGCATTTGAGGCAGTTGCAGCTCCCGGCAGTCGGGTTGCCTACGACATCATGCTCGGCGCGACCGGATCAACGCCTCAGTACGGTTTACTTGGTGAGGTGTCTGGGCGCAAGGTTGCGCTAGACCTCAATCAGACTCACACCATCAGTCTGTTCGGTGTTCAAGGAGGCGGGAAGAGCTACACATTGGGTAGCGTTGCGGAAATGGCCTCGCTGGCTATACCTGGCATCAACTGCCTGCCCGAGCCGCTGTCCACGGTGATCTTCCACTACAGCCCGACCATGGACTACAAGCCAGAGTTTACGTCGATGGTGGGCGCCAATAGCGTTGAGGACCAGGTTCGCGCGCTGAAGGACGTGTACGGCGCAGAGCCGAAGGCCCTGGCCGATGTATTGCTGCTTGTGCCAGCAGACAAGATCGAAGAACGGCGGGCGGAGTATCCGGATATAGAGGTGTCGCCGCTGCAATTTTCTGCGTCGGAGTTGAAGGCCTCGCACTGGAAGTTCCTGATGGGGGCCGTGGGCAATCAGGCCACGTACATCCGCCAAATCATGCGCATCATGAAGTCCATGCGCGACGACATCAGCTTGGAAGGGCTGCGTGCCGGTATCGAAGCTTCGTCCGTCCCTGATCACTTGAAGGAGCTGGCCAAGATGCGCCTAGACTTGGCCGCCGAGTACATCAACGATTCGACCTCACTCACCGAGGCGGTTAAGCCTGGGCGCTTGATCATCGTGGACCTTCGAGACGAGTTCATCGAAAAGGATGAAGCTCTTGGGCTCTTCGTTGTGCTGTTGCAGCTGTTTGCAGATGCTCGGATTGATGGGCGCAGCTTCAACAAGCTAGTGGTGTTCGATGAGGCCCACAAGTACATCGAAAGCCCAGACCTGGTTGCCGGGCTGATCGAGGTGGTTCGGGAAATGCGGCACAAGGGCGTGAGCATCATGGTGGCCAGCCAAGACCCACCATCTGTGCCGGTCAGCCTGATCGAGCTGTCTAGTCAGATCATCATGCACAAGTTCAACTCGCCTGCCTGGCTGAAACACATCCAGAAGGCCAACGCTGCACTCGGCAATTTGACGCCTGAGCGCATGGCTCAGCTTAAGGCCGGTGAGGCCTACATATGGTCAAGCAAGGCCACTGACGAGTCATTCTCAAAGGGTGCTGTCAAACTGCGTTGCAGGCCCCGTGTGACGCAGCACGGTGGCGCCACGCGGGTGGCGGTCAGCGATTGATGACTGTCTGATTTTTAACGAGGAGATATTGGGGGCTGGCGCGGCCCCTAAGTGTCCGGACAAAGTTATGAGAGAAACTTCGGGTTGAAGATCGAGAGGTCAATTGAGTGAGCCGTGGATCAAGTGTCAAGCGGTATCTCAGCTCGGCCGAAGTTCGGAAGCTTTTCTAATACTAGACCTTCCTATTGTCTATAGAGATGCGACGATAGGAGGCGAACGGTGCCCTACAAACTACCAAGAGAAAACAGGGAGCGTTGCATGACCGATGAGGTGATTCATGTTGTGGCCCAGGAGGCATTGGAGACCTTCGGAAAGGTGGAGTCACTAGCGCAAGAGCAACTGACATCTGCGCAGCGCTCGGACCCCCGCAACAGTTTAGCGATTCAGCAGTCACTGAACAACCGGGCTGCAGCGGACAATCTGATATCTATCGGTGATAGCAATACACGCGCGCTCTTGGCATTGGTCCGAACGCCGGCAATTGCTCGCGTGGTCGTAGCAAGTGAAGATGGCCAGCCGGACACCTACTACATCTGTCGTAGTACGGGCATTGTGGTCCCGGGCATCAAGTTGGCAGGCTATCGGACCGATCTCGGTAGGCTCGCATCGCTGAATGTTGGTGACGAGGAAGAATTCGCGATCGGTAAACGGCTCGTCTGGCTGAAGGTGTTGGAAAAGCTGGAACTCCAGCCTCATAAGGCTCAGGAAGAATGGGATTCCTTACCTTCCGTATGGCGCCGGGAGTCTGAAGTTCCATTGACCATTCAGTCGCTCAGAGAGTTGATTGAACCCCCTGCGGAAGATGCCGGTTTCATGGCCATTCTTGATGCCGGGAGAATCGATAACAATGTGGTCGAAGGGCTGACCCACCAGATCCGCACAGCCATGACTTTGCGGGATCAAGCGGTTCTCGATAAGTTTCAGGATGAGATTTTCCGCTTGCCATTAGACCGTCGGCTCATCATTCTGGGCCCGCCCGGGACGGGCAAGACTACGACGCTGATCAAGCGCTTAGGTCAGAAGCTGGATCAGGACCCGGCTGTAGACCGTGATGGAGCAGCTGAGTCTCGCAAGGGCCGGTGGGTGATGTTCACACCCTCGGAATTACTCAAGCAATACCTAAAGGAGGCATTCGGTCGCGAAGGAATAGCGGCGCCGGACGAGCGGATCAAGACGTGGGCAAAGCGGCGTCACGAACTTGCCCGACAAGTCTTTGGCATCCTCAAGACCAGTACTGGCGGGACACTTATCCTCAAGGAGGACAAGGACCATCTGCCGGCAGTCGTAATTGAGGATCCGCGTTCTTGGTTCGATCAGTTCCGCATTTTCCACCAGCAGCGGGTAGCCGCAGCATTGGAACAAGGGGTGGCGACATTGCATGATGTGTCGCCCGGAAGTGCTGGTGCCCTGTTGCAACGCATTTCGGGCCTGTTACCAGCATTGAAGGATGGGAAAATTCTGAACGTCTACTCTAGGCTTCACGAGTTGGAGGAGGACATCGAGCCGCTCCTCAAGCAGAGCAAGGCAAAGACGGAGAAGTGGATCGAAGAGCAGGGTGGTGTCCTGTACCGGCAGAACAAGTCGGTTTTCAATGACTTGAACGATTTTCTCGAATCTCTCAACCAGTCTGACGAAGATGAGGATGAGGAGAACGAGTTCGACGATGATGTCGGCGACGCAGTCGTCCAACAGCCAAGCGGCAACCCCGCCCAGAAAGGCTTCCAGGCGTACCGGCGCTTCCTGCAGTCATATGCTCGGAGCCGATTCAAAGGCCGGCAACCTAGCAAGGCGTCGCGTGCTGCTCGAATTCGGGATTGGGTGGGGGATCGCCTGCCCGAGAATGAACGATTGAAGGCCCTCGGCGAGGAGATGACTTTTCAGAATGCATTGCGGCGCTTCCGAAATGCGTGGAAGCGCTATCTCCTGGATGTGCCTCTCAGCTACCGTGCTTTTCGGCGGCAGTGCCTCGCACAAGGCGGTTTCGAGTATCGGCGTCCGGAGGCAGTGGCACATGTCGATGCGACGGAACTGGATGCTATCCTGCTGCTGATGCTTCGCTCAGCCCGTGAACTCATGATGCTGGGATTTGTGCAACGCAGACTCGACGAACCGAAGTTCGGTGAGTTGCAACGAATAGCCGGGCAGTTCCAGCAGCAGGTGCTGGTGGATGAGGCAACGGATTTCTCCGTGCTGCAATTGGCCTGCATGGAGGCACTGACGGATATGAAGACTCAGTCGTTCTTCGCGTGCGGGGATTTCAATCAACGTATCACAAGTCATGGCGTGCGCAGCCGAGAACAACTGAGCTGGATCTCGGCGAGGCTGGAGGCGCGTAGCATCAATACCGTCTATCGTCAGAGCCGCAAGCTCAACGCCTTTGCCGCTGAACTGCTGGCCCTTATGGGCGGCGATGTCTCGGCTCAAGCGCAGTTGCCCGAACATTCAAATCATGAGGGCGTTGCGCCAGTACTTGCCGAGCTGATTCAAGAGTCCGATACGGCGTCTTGGTTGCTGGCGCGCATCAAAGAGATCGAGAACACAGTCAAGGACATGCCCAGCATCGCCATACTTGTGCCGTCAGAGGATCAAGTCAAGCTAGTGGCTGAAGCACTAAATCAGCGGTTGGAAGAAATCAACATGCGGGCTGTCGCCTGTGTGGATGGTCAAGTGTTGGGCGATCAAGGTGATATCCGAGTTTTCGACGTGCAGCACATCAAGGGGCTGGAATTCGAAGCTGTGTTCTTCGTGGGTGTAGACGCATTGGCTGAAACCAAGACCGAGATCTTCGACCGTTTCGTGTATGTCGGTGCTACGCGTGCGGCAACGTACCTAGGCATGGTGTGTCGGGGTGGTCTACCGGAACGGTTGCGGCCACTCCGGCCGCTGTTTGTTCCCCAATGGCCCGTGTAGCGAGGTCGGTGTCGGGGGAGTGGCTGGCACCTGCTGGCAGATCGTTACTCCCCAGAGTAACAATCCCAGCCTGCTCTAACATCCAGGCTTCGATTTTATCGTGCCACATCCGTAGCATGTCGAGCGGTCGGCGCCGGTAATGCTTTTCGGCCAGCGCCGAGGGCTTATGCCCCTGAATCTGGGCCACGACGCCAACCGGCACCTCACACCATTCGGACAGCGTGCCGAACGATCGACGCAGGCCGTGTAGCGTCACATGAGGCAGACCGGCTGCTCCAATTGCCTGGTTGTGTGCGTAACGTGGTTCGGCAATCCGTCCCTTCTCGGAGTTGAGACTGTGAAACACCCAAGGTGACGGTTCCCATTTCTCGCCGCGGGCTTCCAGGCTGCGCAGGCGCCGCCTACTGGGCGGCGTTTCATTGAGGCGCTTCAGATCGAGCAATAGGGAGGCTAGGTAGGGTGTGAGAGGAATCACACGCCCGGTTTCGATCTTGTCTGCGATCTGGAGACTTCGCCACTGGAAGTCGACATTTTCCCAGCGCAGGGCAGCGAGTTCTTCCCTGCGCGCGCCGGTGATTAGCAGGCCCTGCAAATACGCGGACTGTACAGGATTGTGCAAGGCGCGGACGGCTGAGAACCATGCCGCGAGTTGCTCCCTTTGCAGGCTGTCGCCTTCCTTGGTGCTGGTGCCCGGCAATGCCCCCGTGACCTTGGGGGACGTGCAGCAATCCGACGGAATGATGCCCGCGTATTTGTCCTCGCCTTCGCACCACTTAGCGAAAGCCTTGAGCATACGAAAGCCGTAGGCAGCGCTGGTCGGCCGAATAGGCACCTCGGATTCCAGCCATGCCGTAACCGTTTTGGCTGTGAGGCTGGACAGCTTCAGGGCCATCAACGGGTAAAGTGGACCGCGCTCCGTCTTTTTGCCGCCCCGTTTGGTCAGTTCGCCGCCTGCTGCAGCGAGTTTGAGGTGATCGTTGATATAGCCTGCGGATCTCGGTTTCTTGGTCTTCGGCGAGATTTTGGTGCGCAGGACGTCGAGATAGTCAGCCCACGCGTCGGCCACGGTCACGCTTTCTCGGATCGCCGTTGCTCGTCGTGCCTGATGACTGGCACGCTGTTCCGCCTTCACTTCGCGCGGGTCGTGGCCGGCGTCGATGAGTGTCTGCAGTCGGCGTGCTTCTTCCTGGGCCTTGCTGATGGTCCAGCTACGCGGGTCGCCAATGGTTAGGCGGACGGTCTGCCCGTGAACCTTGCCTTGGAAGATGTAGGACTTGGCCCCACTCGCGGTGGCGCGTAGTCCTAGGCCGGGAGATGCTGAATCCCACATGAAGGCTTGTGATTTGCCCTGGGGGCATCGGTGCGCATCGACGCGCGCGGCGGTGAAGTTGACCTTGGCCATTCTATGTAACCTCCATGTAACCAGATTGTGCGGTATTCAGTCCATTTCGGTCAACGCGGAAATCAACAGGTATAGTAAGGAATCCCTTTATTCATGCGGTTTTTTGCGGTTACACGGATGCCGATCAACATCGAGAAATACCGTTCTTTGGTGATTTGTAATCATCAGGTGGCGGGTTCGAGTCCTGCAGCCGGCACCAGATAAAACAAGGGGTTACAGCAAGCGCTGTAACCCCTTGTCCGTTGTAAACTGCTTGGTTTTTCGATCGGAAACCGGCGGTATGTCCCATCTGCCACGGCGCACTGCCCATAGCGGCCCGACGCTCGTTCGGCTCCTGTCTCGCCTGATCCACGTCGATGCTGCGGAACCTGCCAGTTCCCTCTCCCACCAGCTAAGCCAATGGCTCGGGTGGACGGATGCCATCGCGCTGTCCGCCGCACTTACCAGCCATCCAGTGCCGGGATCGTCGCTGCCGCCGCGCCCGGGGAATGCCGAGGCGCGTGATGCCGTGCGCGTGCGCGCGGCGCTGGCCAATGCGATTGTCGATGACGGCACATCAAGCGCGCGGCGTCGTGGGCCGGGGCGTCCAGCCGTGCCGGCGGAGTCGCCTGACGCCACGGTCGATTTTGCTGTCTATCGCCACCGCTATCTGACCACGCAACAAACCATGGCGACGGAAATCGGCATATTGCGAGGCCGGCTACGCAAGGCGCTGACCGCCCGGCAGCCCGCGATGGCGAAGCTGGCGATGGTGGATACCGTCATGGAGCGCGTGGTGGGTGCGCGCGAGCAGAGCCTGCTGGCGAGCGTGCCGGCGCTGTTGGAAACCCATTTCGAGCACTTGCGCCAAGCCCATGAGCATGCGCCCGGCGCCTGGCTCACGCAGTTCCGCAAAGACATGCAGGCTGTCCTGCTTGCCGAACTGGACATCCGTTTTGAACCGGTCGAAGGGCTGCTCGCCGCCCTGCGCGCTGGCTAACTGCATAGACATGAACAGAATTCTTCCCCATATCGTCGCTTTTGTTGCCGGTCTCGCCGTGGTTTGCTGGATCGGTGCCGGCTACGCGGGCGCGAACGCGCTCGCCCTCGCCGTGACGTTGGTGATCGGTGCCTTCTACGTGACTGGCGCGTTCGAACTCCAGTGCTATCGGCAGGCGACGGCCTCGCTGGCGCATGCGGTCTCGAATTTGTCCGAGAAACCGGCGGGTCTCGGCCAGTGGCTGGACACGCTTCCAGCCGGTCTGCGCGATGCCGTCCGGCTGCGCGTCGAGGGCGAGCGCGTGACGCTCCCCGCGCCGACGCTGACGCCGTATCTCGTCGGATTGCTAGTCCTGCTCGGCATGTTCGGCACTTTCCTCGGCATGGTGGCCACGCTGCGCGGCACGGGCATGGCACTGGAAGGGGCGACGGACCTGCAAGCCATGCGTGCTTCGCTGGCGGCACCGGTGAAGGGGCTGGGTTTCGCGTTCGGTACCTCGGTCGCGGGCGTTGCCACGTCGGCGATGCTGGGCCTGATCGCGGCGCTGTGTCGGCGCGAGCGCATCGAAGCCGTGCGGCAACTCGACACCCGCATCGCCACCACGCTGCGCCCGTTCTCGCGCAGCCATCAGCGCGATGAGATGTTCCGGCTCGTGCAGCGTCAGGCCGAGGTCATGCCGACGCTGGTCGACCGTCTGCAAGACATGATGGCCACGATGGAGCGCCAGAGCCGGACCCTGGCCGAGCGCCTTGCCGCGGGCCAGGAGGCGTTTCACGGTTCGACCGAAGCGACTTACACGCGGCTGGCGTCCTCCGTCGAAGAAAGCTTGAAATCCAGTATTGCCGAGAGCGCGCGCGTAGTCAGCGCGGTGGTCGAGCCCGCCGTCAGGGAGACGATGGCCGGTCTCGCGCAGGAGATGTCGGCATTGCGCGAGACCGTCTCTGGGACGGTGCAGCAACAACTCGAAGGCATCTCGACCCAGTTCGCGACAACCACTGCCAATGTCGCCGATGTCTGGCAGCAGGCCTTGGGCGACCATCGACACGCAAGCGAAGCCCTGACGCGCGACCTCCGCCAATCACTCGATACCTTCGGTGAAGCCCTGGTACGCGAGAACCAGCAAGCACTGGCTGGCACTTCGGCCAGTTTCGCATCGCAATCAGCATCGCTGGCGGCGGCGGTGAGCCAGTCGCACGCTGATCTTCAGGCCCAGTTGCTGGCTCGCGACGAACAGCGCCTGGCCGCGTGGACCGATGCGCTCGGCGCCATGGCCGCCGCCATCGCCACGCAGACGCAAGCCCAGGCCAGTGAGACGATTGCGGAAGTGTCTCGCCTCGTCGAGGCCACGACGGCGGCCCCCAAGGCAGCGGCCGCCATCATCGAGGAACTGCGGGAGAAGCTCTCCGACGGCCTCGCGCGCGACAACGCGATGCTCGCCGAACGTGGGCGCCTGCTGGCATCGCTGGAAACGCTGCTCGATGCCGTGAACCATGCCTCCACCGGCCAGCGCGCCGCGGTTGACGGCCTCGTGACGACCACGGCGGAGCTGCTCGAGCGCGTCGGTGCCCGGTTTGCCGAGACGGTCGAGTCCGAATCCGGACGCATGGCGACGATTGCCGCGCAGGTGTCGTGCAGCGCCGTCGAGACCGCCAGCCTTGGCGAGTCGTTCGGCGCCGCCGTGCAGGTGTTCAGCGATGCCAACGGGCAGTTGGTCGCGCATTTGGAACGCATCGAGGCTGCGCTCGACAAGTCGATGACGCGCAGCGACGAGCAGCTCGCCTACTACGTGGCGCAGGCGCGGGAAGTGGTCGATCTCAGCATGCTGTCGCAGAAGCAAATCCTGGAAGACCTGCAACGGCTGGCAGCGCCGGGCGCGGCCAACGGACCGGGCGCGGAGGCCGCATGAGTGAGGACCTCGACGCCGGCGTGGAGTCAACGGCGCCCGTCTGGGCCGTCTTCGGTGACCTGATGTCGGTGCTACTGGGCGGCTTCGTGCTGATTTTGCTTGGGGTGATCGGCTTCCAGATGGAGCTGTCGGCCCGGCTCGAAGCCGAGGTCAAGCAGCGGCAGGAGGAGATGCAGCGGCGCGAGACGCTCGAGAAGGCGCTGGCGGGGCCGCTTTCGGCGGGCCGCGTGACGCTCGTGAACGGGCGCATCGGTATCAGCGGGAACGTGCTGTTCGCGGTGAATTCGGACCAGTTGCAGCCAGAAGGGCGCGAGTTGCTGAAGGGGCTCGCTGCGCCGCTGGGGGCCTATCTGCATGCGCGCGACGAGATCCTGATGGTGAGCGGCTATACCGATGACACCCAGGTGCGCGACAGCAATCGCCGCTTTGCCGACAATTGGGAATTGTCTGCCCAGCGCGCACTGACTGTGACGCGCGCGCTAATCGATGCGGGCATTCCCGCCGCGATGGTGTTCTCTGCCGCGTTCGGCGCCGAGCAGCCGGTGGTGCCGAATGCCGACGTCGCGAGCCGCGCCAAAAACCGCCGCGTGGAGATCGCGCCGATTCCGAGAGTGTCCACGGGTGCGGCAAAGTCTCATGGCTGAATTGGACCCGCACCAGGACCCGCACCAGGACCCGCGCCAGGATCCGCGCGCCCGCCTCGCCGCCTGGCGCGAGCGCGGCGCCGAACGGATCGACCCGGTGCGCTTCCGATTCCTGGAAGCGCTGGCGCGGCGCTCGGCGACCCAGCATGGCGAAGCGCGCGAACTGCTCGATGCACGGCTTGCGCACCTCGTGGCGTCCTTTGGCGATGCCCTCACGCAAGCCGCCCCACGCGCTGACCGGCCGGCCAAGCCAGACGCCAGCCCGCTCGGCGGACTCGTGGAATACATCGCTGCGCGGTCCTCGGCCAGTGCGCTGCCACCTGTCGCTGGCGCGCAACGCGGTCCCGAGCCGGCGCCGGCCCTGATCGACTATTTCCGCGACAGTTGGGCGCGCGTCAGCGCCGACCGCCAGTTGCGCGCGGCACTGGACAGCGTGCCGGCGAACGCCGGGCCGCTCAATACGAATCATCTTGTGCATGGCGCACTTGCGCTGATGCAGGACGTATCGCCGGGCTATTTCCAGCGTTTCTTGTCCTATGTCGATGGCCTGGCGTGGCTCGAGCAGATGAGCCCCGGCGGCGCGCCCGCCGAGCCGACAGCACGCCGTGCCGCAAGCGCCCCAAAACGGCCGCGCGTCAAGCGCCGTGCCGCCGATGCCGACCCCCTTGCCTGATCGCCCATGCTTGCACGCATAATGTGCCGCATACAGTTGGGATAACAACAGGAAGGGTCAATGATGGATAACAATCAGGGCATGGGCCGCCTCGCGCGCCCGGCCGCGGCGGTGGCCGTCGCAACGCTTGCTGCCTGCGGCGGCGGGGGCGATGACGACGGCGGTTCGGTCGTCCGCGTCTCGGACGCTGCCGCCACGACGAGCAAGTCCACCGCCAGCGCCAGCGTACTCCCCACAACGCGCTGGATGCCGGCCGTGACGGACACGTGGCAACTCCAGCTTCAGGGCAAGCTCAACACGTCGTACAACGCCGTCGTGTTCGATTTCGACCTCTTCGACACCCCGCAGGCCACCATCGACACGCTGAAGTCCCAAGGCAAGCGCGTGGTCTGCTACTTCTCCGCCGGTAGCAGCGAGAACTGGCGTTCGGATTACTCTCAATTCACGGCCGCCGACCAGGGCCATCAGCTCGATGGCTGGGCAGGCGAGCGCTGGCTCGACACCCGTTCCGCCAACGTCCGCAAGATCATGACGGCGCGGATGGATCTGGCGAAGGCGAAGGGGTGCGATGGCATCGACACGGACAATGTCGACGGCTACACCAACAACCCCGGCGTGCCGTTGACGGCCGCGACGCAGCTCGACTACAACCGCTTTCTGGCCACCGAGGCCCACGCGCGCGGGCTGGCCATCGGGCTCAAGAACGATATCGATCAGGTCGCCCAGCTTGCCGGCGATTTCGATTTCGCGGTCAACGAGCAGTGCTTCCAGTACAACGAATGCGGGGTCTACGCGGCGTTCACCACGCAGGGCAAGGCCGTTTTCAATGTGGAATATGCGGCGAAATGGAAGGACCCCGCGCGGCGCCCGACGCTCTGCGCGAAGGCTCAGGCGCTGAACCTGCGCACGGTGGTCTTGCCGCTGAAGCTGAACGATAACTTCCGCTACACCTGCGACTAGGCTGTTGCAATTCAGGCCGGGGAAAGGCCGGTGCGGCGCTTTAGTCCGGCGTCTTGCCGGTTTTCTCCAGCTCGCGCCACGCCAGGAACAGCCGCGTATCGAATTCGAGCTGGTGATAGCGTGGCTCCATGTGCTCGCAGAGCCGATAGAACGCCTTGCTGTGGTCGCTCTCTTTCAGGTGGGCCAGTTCGTGGACGACGATCATGCGGAGAAAGTCCGCCGGCGCCTCCTTGAACAGCGACGCCACGCGGATTTCCTTCTTGGCCTTGAGCTTGCCGCCCTGCACGCGCGAGATGGCGGTGTGCAGGCCGAGCGCGTGCTGCGCGGTGTCGAGGCGCGCGTCGTAGCCCACCTTGTGCAGCGGCGGCGCGCTGCGCAGGTATTCCTGCTTGATGTCCGACGTGTAGTCGTACAGCGCGCGATCCGTCTGGATCGTGTGCGGGGCCGGATACCGCCGCGCAAGGTGATCCCCCAGCCCGCCCGCCGCAATCAGCGCGCGCACTTGGTCGAGCACCCCGGGCGGATAACCGCCCAGGAAGCGCATCGGATCCTTCACGCCGGGGCGCCAGCCTTCGCTCACAGACCCTTCCTATTTAGTGGTGATGATGGTGATGGTGCATCCAGCTGTTATCCACCGAGTTGACGAACGACTCGACGGCGTCCTTGTCCCCGGTGGCATGGCGCATCATCTCGCCGCACTTGCAGAAACCCTGGTACGGCAGGATGTGCGAGCAGGCCGACGTCTTTTGCAGATACAGTGTGACGGGTTTGGTGCACTTCTTGCACTTGAACTTGAGGGTAAGAGCAGCTTTCATGGCAATTCGGACCGAGTGTCGGAGGCCTCGCGGGATTCGCGGGACAAAGGCGACATTGTAACGATGCCCACGAATCAGCGTGGATCGCTGGTTTTCGACGGGGCAATCCGGAACGGCTCGATTTCGTACTGCTCGCCATGCTTGCGACAGTCATCGGCGATGGAGATCCACCAGTCCACCGTGACGATATACGTGCTGCCGTTGATGTCGTTCTCGGTGGCAACAGTGTCGCGGCCGAGTTTGAGATTTCGGCGGGCCATCGTCAGGGCTTTCAAGCGGGTGTCGGCGTAAAGGCTGGGGTCCCAGAGCATCATCAGCCGTTTTTCTTCCCAGACCACCCAGGCCAGTTCGTTGCCGCTGGGGAATTTATAGCCCACGACACAAAAGTGATTCCGCTCTCGGTTTGCTCTCTCTATCGCGAGGAGGTACTTGATTGTCGCCCTTGGGTCTAGGTAGCCCGGATCAGCGGAGACTCTGAATCGCCCGGAGGCATTGCCGGCAACAGCATCAGGTAGATCATGATTCGCTTGTGTACTGCTCCACCCTAGAAGTGCGAATAGCAGGAAGCCCCAAGGCGCTATTTTCATTGACGCGGCTCCCTGATCGCGAACGGCTCGATTTCGTACTGCTCGCCGTGCTTGCGGCAGTCATCGGCGATGGAGATCCACCAGTCGACTGTGACGAGATAGGTGCTGCCCTTGATGTCGTTCTCGGTGGCTACGGTGTCGCGGCCGAGCATTAGGCTGTGGCGCGCCATTGCCAAGCCGGCCAGCCGCATGTCCGCGTCAGAGCTTCCTCGCCAGAGCAGGAGGGTTCGCTCCTCCTCCCACAAGGTCCAGACCACCAAATATCCTTGCGGCATCCTGTAGCCAACAGTGCAAAATCGATTGCGCTGTTGGTTCTTGCCGCTACTGGCGACCAGATAGCGAATGGCTTTAGCGGGATCCCTGTAATAGGGGTTCGTCGAAGCTCTTGTGCGTCCCGTTGCGGTTTCCGAAACGGCGTCCGGTAGCTTGTCTTTGGCCATGGCATTTATCGAGCAGAAGGCCAAGAGAGCCAGGATTGTCTTTCTCATGGAAGTCGCCCTATTTTTTGGCATTCAACTGCGCAAGAAACGACTTGGTCAATGTGTAGAACTGCTGGCCTCCAAGTTGTTGAAATGGCTCGAAATTGGGCCCCGGTGGCTTTGACGGAAGCGTTCGCCATGCGTACATCTCGCCGGCAGATGGGTCGTTTCCAAAATGCTTTCCACTGGCGACCGCTATCGCATTTTCCACGTAGGTTCGGAAGGCCGCGTTTTTTGCGTGCGTACCGTCGTTCGCAATGTTCATGGTTTTGTTCAGCAGAAGCGCCGGACGGTCCGCAATGATCGGGTAGCTTTCGAAACCCTCTACCTGATTGGGTGCCTTGATAAGATCGGTCAAGCTGGTGGCACCGCGCGCTGCAAAATGTGTTGCCCCGAGGCGTAGCCGATTACGCATGACATGCACCATCCATTGCATGCACTTGAGCGCCTCATCCAGACTGCTGAATTTGTCGCTATCGGGGTTCGCGTTCTCCACCACCAACATCCGCGTCAAAATCCCCGCCTCGGTCCCCGCGTCTGGCAACTCAAGCCTTGGCAACACCTCCACCGTCAGCCTCGGCGTATTCGCATCCCGCTGGGTGGTGCCATATATATAGGCATCGACATGCACCACCCGCCGGCTCACGATGCCGGTTTCGCTGACTTCGATCTTCAGTTGTTGCTCGATATCCCGGTCATTGACCTTGAGCGGGAGGATTCTCAAGGTGGAGTCGCTGCTCCGGAAGGCGAGATGCCTGCGGTTCGGGCCCAGGCCCGAGACCCTGAAAGGGAGTTGGTTTCCAGCGAAGAGCGTGATTTGCGCGCCCATTGCCGCGCCGCTGCGGCGCAATAGTTTTGCCATGTCGGGTCCGATCCAGTGGTGAACCCGCCTGATTCTCCGAACCGCTCCTTGCCTCTGCAATGAGACGAGTCTGAAATTGGGCGCCATTTTTGCCGTGCCCGCGGCACGCCGGCCCCGCCCATCCGCCTGCTACACTCCCGCCATTCCTAGTCACACACCGCACACCTCCATGGCACAGTACGTTTTCACCATGAATCGCGTGGGCAAGATCGTTCCGCCCAAGCGTCACATTCTCAAGGACATTTCGCTGTCCTTCTTCCCCGGCGCCAAGATTGGCGTGCTGGGCCTGAACGGCTCGGGCAAGTCCACGGTGCTGAAGATCATGGCTGGCCTGGACAAGGAGATCGAGGGCGAAGCCACGCCGATGCCGAACCTGAACATCGGCTACCTGCCGCAGGAACCGCAGCTCGACCCCGAGCAGACCGTGCGCGAGTCGGTGGAAGAGGCGCTCGGCGGCGTGTTCGAGGCGCGCAAGAAGCTCGACGAGATCTACGCGGCCTATGCCGAGCCGGACGCCGATTTCGATGCCCTGGCCGCCGATCAGGCGAAATACGAGGCCATCCTGGCCGCCAGCGACGGCAACAACGTCGACCTCCAGCTCGATATCGCCGCCGATGCGCTGCGCCTGCCGCCGTGGGAAGCCAAGGTCGGCCATCTGTCCGGTGGCGAGAAGCGCCGCGTGGCGCTGTGCCGCCTGCTGCTGTCGCGCCCGGACATGCTGCTGCTCGACGAACCGACCAACCACCTGGACGCCGAGTCCGTGGACTGGCTCGAACAGTTCCTCACGCGCTTCCCGGGCACCGTGGTGGCCGTGACCCACGATCGCTACTTCCTCGACAACGCCGCCGAATGGATCCTGGAGCTGGATCGCGGACACGGCATTCCGTGGAAGGGCAACTACAGCTCGTGGCTGGACCAGAAGGAGCAGCGCCTGAAGCAGGAAGAGTCGACCGAGTCGGCGCGCCAGAAGGCACTGAACAAGGAACTGGAGTGGGTGCGCCAGAACCCGAAGGGCCGGCAGGCCAAGTCGAAGGCGCGTCTGGCGCGGTTCGACGAACTGAACAGCCAGGAATACCAGAAGCGCAACGAAACCCAGGAGATTTTCATCCCCGTGGGCGAGCGCCTCGGCAACGAGGTCATCGAGTTCGACGGCGTGAGCAAGGGCTATGGCGACCGCCTGCTGATCGACAACCTGAGCTTCAAGGTGCCGCCGGGCGCGATCGTCGGCATCATCGGGCCGAACGGCGCCGGCAAGTCCACCTTCTTCCGCATGCTGACCGGCAAGGAGCAGCCGGATAGCGGCGAGATCAAGATCGGGCCGACCGTGAAGATGGCGTTCGTCGACCAGAGCCGCGATGCGCTGGATCCGAACAAGACCGTGTTCGAGGAAATCTCGGGCGGTTCGGACGTGCTGACCGTGGGCCACTACGAGACACCGTCGCGCGCCTACATCGGCCGCTTCAACTTCAAGGGCGGCGACCAGCAGAAGCATGTGGGCACGCTCTCCGGCGGCGAGCGCGGCCGGCTGCACATGGCCAAGACGCTGATCGCGGGTGGCAACGTGCTGCTGCTCGATGAACCGTCGAACGATCTCGACGTGGAAACGCTGCGCGCGCTGGAAGATGCGCTGCTGGAATTCGCGGGCTGCGTGATGGTGATCTCGCATGATCGCTGGTTCCTGGACCGCATCGCCACGCACATCCTGGCGTTCGAGGGCGATTCCCACGTGGAATTCTTCCCCGGCAACTACCAGGAATACGAGGCGGACAAGAAGCGCCGCCTCGGCGAGGAAGGCGCCAAGCCGAAGCGCATCCGCTACAAGCCGATCGTACGTTGATCGTGGGATTCCCCTCTCCCGCGCGGGGGAGGGGAATCCGCAGGCATCACCCCCGCATCACCCCCGCACCAGCCTCACCTTCGTGATCTCCGAAGGCGCCCCGAAGCGTTTCGGTGGCCCCCAGTAGCCCGTTCCGCGGCTCACATACACCCACAGGTTTTCATGCCGGTTCAGCCCATGCACGTAGGGCTGCTGCATCGGCACGAACAGGTTCCACGGCCAGAACTGCCCGCCATGGGTATGTCCGGACAATTGCAGCTGGAAGCCGGCCGCCGCTGCCGCCGGTGCGGTACGTGGCTGGTGGGCCAGCAGCACCCGCACCGCCGCGTGCGCCGGCGCGCCGGCCAGCGCCTGCACCGGGTCGCTGCGATGGCTATCGATGAAGTGGCCTGCCGAATAGTCGGTCACGCCGCCCAGCACCAGCGCTGCGCCGTCCCGCTCCACCACCACATGCTCGTTCATCAGCACGCGCAGGCCCAATCGGCGTAGTTCAACGATCCACGCCTCGGCGCCCGAGTAGTACTCATGGTTGCCGGTCACGACGAAGGCCCCGTGTTTGGCCGATAGCCGGCCCAGCGGTGCGGTGTGGTCGGCCAGCTCGCGCACGGTGCCGTCCACGAGGTCGCCGGTCACGGCCACCGCATCGGCCTGCAGCTGGTTCACGCGGTCCACGATGCGGTCCAGGTAGGGCTTCTTGATCGTCGGGCCGACGTGGATGTCGCTGATCTGGGCGATCGTGAAGCCGTGCAGCGCCTCGGGCAGGTTGGGAATCGGCACATCCACCTCGACCACCCGGGCCAGCCCGCGCGCATTGAAATAGCCGATCACGCTGACCAGCAGCGCCAGCCCCACCACGGCGACCGCGCTGTCGGGCAGCAGGGCGGGCGGATGCCAGCCCACGGCCAGCGTCCCGAGCAGGAACAGGTCGCGCGCCACGGTCAGGATCAGCAGCGTTGAGAAAAATCCCATCGCCAGCATGCCGAGCCAGGAAACCCGGTCCGCCCAGGGCGGCGTCAGGCGCCGTGCCAGCAGCGCGGTGGGCAGCAGCAGGGCCGAGATGACGAGCCAGAGCGCGCCCAGGCAGGCCACGGCCATCGGCACGGGCAGGTCCGGCAACAGCCGCACGCCGATATAGCCATGCAGCAGCGCCGTGATGGAGGCGGCAAAGAGAATCGAACGGCGGGGCGGCAGGGCGCTCATCGGATGGCCTTAGGCATCGTAGTTATCCGAGGAAGGTGAGGCTGGCATAACGCGGCTTCAAGGGCAGGGTGCCAGATTCAGAGGATTTTCAAGCGAAGCAAGATGCACACCTGGCCTCAGGCCGGGCGGTCCAAACCGTACCCAGTGCTGCGGTGATCTGCGCGGATTCAACGTACGAAATGAATGTTTTCGACAGGGATTGTCCCGTCTGAGCGCCTCCATTAGATTCCTCTCAGCAGCCCGCTTGTGCCGGATGCTGCGCAATTCGACGGAGTCGCCATGTCGTTCCGCTTCATGCGTGGGTTGTCCTGCCGGGCGATGGTCGCCCTGGCCTTGCTGGGCGCCACCGCGCCAATCCTGGCTGCACAGCCGCCGGCGCGCTCGCCGCTCACGCCACTCACGTGGCCGCGCAACTTTGATACCGCCGGCGACCACATCGAGCTCTATCAGCCAGAAATCGAGAAATGGGATGGCACCCGCATGTCGGGCCGCGCCGCCGTGGCGGTGGGCCCGCGCGACGGCACGCCGACCTACGGCGTGGTGCATTTCTCCGCGACGGCCGACATCGACAAGCCCTCGGCACTGGTCCAGCTCTCCCAGATCGAGATCGAAAGCGTGGAAGTCCCCACCCGCCCCGACGCGGCCGACACGGTGCGCCAGGCGGTCATCGCGCGGCTGCCGGCCAAGGGGCTGACGGTGCCGCTGGATCAACTGCAGGCCAGCTACGCGGTGTCCCAGCAACTGGGCCGCGCGGTGCGCGTGCCGGTGAAGAACGACGTGCCGCAGATCCTGTTCGCCACCACGCCGACCTTGCTGGTGCATGTCGATGGTGAACCCGCGTGGCGCGCCGTGGGCGGCACGTCGCTGGAGCGGGCGATCAACAGCCGCGCCCTGCTGTTGCGCGAAGCGGGCGGGGAGCTTTGGCTCAACGCCGCCGGTTACTGGTACAAGTCCGAGTCGGCGGGCGGCGCGTGGGCCGTGGTGCCGTCGCCGCCGGCGGCCCTGCTCGGCGCGGCCAGCAAGATCCAGGCAAACAAGGCCGAGCCGAAGCCCGATCCGATGTTGCCGGCCAGCGGCAAGCCGCCCGCGCAGGCGCCGGCCGTGCTGCTGGCCACGCAGCCGGCCGAACTGATCGTCACCAGCGGCGAGCCGAAGATGACCCCGGTGGGCGGCACCAGCCTGCTCACGGTGTCCAACGCCGATCACGCGGTCTTCGTCGATCCATCCACCAACCAGTCTTACGTGCTGCTCTCGGGCCGCTGGTTCCGCGCGCCAATGCTGACCGGGCCGTGGACGCACGTGGCTGGCAATCAGCTACCGGCCGACTTCGCCAAGATCTCCCCGCAGGATCCCAAGGCCAACGTGCTGGTCTCGGTGCCGGGCACGCCGCAGGCGCGCGAGGCCGAGATCGCCGCCACGATTCCGCAGACGGCATCGGTGGCGCGGGCCAAGGCCACGGTGGCCGTGGTCTATGACGGCACGCCGAAGTTCGTGCCGATCACCGGCACCTCGCTGCAATACGCGGTGAACACGGGCACGCCGGTGATCGAGGTGGATAGCAACCATTACTACGCCGTGGCCAACGGCGTCTGGTTCACGGCGAGCGTGCCGGGCGGACCGTGGCATGTGGCCACCGAGGTGCCGTCCGCCATCTACACCATCCCGCCGAGTTCGCCGATCTACTACGTCACCTACGTGCGGGTCTATTCGGTCACGCCTGAGGCGGTGGTGGTCGGCTACACCCCCGGCTACATGGGCGTGGTGGTCAACCCCGACGGCACCGTGGTCTATGGCACCGGCTATGTCTATCCGCCCTATGTGGGCGCCTACTACTACGGTTACCCCGCCACCTACGGCTATGGCGCCGGGTTTGCCGTGGGCGTGACCGAGGGCTTCGCGTTCGGCTTCGCGGCCGGCGCCATCTGGGGCGCGGCGTCGCCGTACTGGGGCCCGTACTGGTGGGGCGGCGGCTACGGCTGGAACTACGTCAACGTGAATCAGGCGAATTTCTATGGCCGATGGGGCCAGGGCACGGTCACGCACGCCCAGGGCTGGAACGCGTGGACCGGCACCCAGTGGCGCGGCACGGCGGGGTCCGGCTACAACCCGGCCACCGGCGCGCGCTACCAGGGCAGCCGGGGCGCCGCATTCAATCCGTATTCGGGCGACTACGCCGCCGGGCGGCAGGGCTCGTTCTCGAATCCATCCACCGGGCGCGAAGGCGCCGGGCGCGGCGGCGTGGTCGGCAACGAGTACACGGGCAACTACGCGGGCGGCCGGCAGGTGGCGGGCTACAACGCGCAAACCGGCCGGGCTGGCGCCGCCGAGTTCGGCGTGGCCGGCAACACCCAGACCGGCGACCACACCGCCGGCAGCCGCGGTGTGGTGGTCAATCCGAACAAGAACAACGCCGTGGCGTGGAACAACGGCAACGTCTACGCCGGCCACGACGGCAACGTCTACCAGCGCACCGACGATGGCTGGCAGCAGCACACCCCCAACGGCTGGCAGCCGGTGCAGCCAAACAGCGACGTGCAGAACCGGCTCGACCAGCAGCGCCAGGCGCGCGATGTCGGCCAGCAACGCTTCGGCAATTCCGCGCAGCAGTGGCAGGGCCGCGGGGGCGGCTTCCAGGGCGGGGGCGGGCGCTTCGGTGGCGGCGGATTCGGCGGCGGAGGCGGTCGCTTCCACGGCTTCCGGCGCTGATCGCGCGCAGTCTCGAACCCGCCTGTCCGCAGAGACTGCATCGAACGATTTTGTTGAAGGCGGCGACGAAAAGATTGAATGGTGGCGCCGCCGACGCCGCTTTAACCTGCCCACACGCACGTTGTGCGGCACGCCGCCGCGCAGCGAGACCCAACCGCAGCGGAGCGGCACATGAAACTGGTTTTCCCCATCGTCCTGGCCGTTGCCGCGCTCGGCCTGGGTGCCTGCAAGAAATCCGAACCCCCGCCGGCAGCCCAGCAGGCCGTGCCGGTGCAGGTGGTCAAGACGGCGGCGCAGGACCTGCCCGTGACCTTCGATTTCGTCGGCCAGACCGAGAGCGACCAGGCCGTCGATATCCGCGCCCGCGTGGCCGGCTTCCTGATCAAGCGCAACTACACCGAAGGCGCGGTGGTCAAGGAAAACCAGCTGCTGTTCGAGATCGACCACAAGCCGTTCCAGGTCCAGCTGGACGCCGCCCGGGCGCAGCTGGCCCAGCAGAAGGCCCGGTTCGAGGTGGCCCGCGCCAACCTCGCCCGTGTGAAGCCGCTGGCGGCGCGCAACGCGCTCTCGCAGAAGGATCTCGACGACGCCAACGGCAACTTCCACGAGGCCGCCGCCGGCGTGGAGCAGGCCCAGGCCGAGGTGAAGACCCAGGAACTGAACCTGTCCTACACCTACGTGCGCTCGCCCGTGGATGGCGTGTCCAGCTTCGCCGTGCTGCCGGTGGGTGCCTATGTCAGCACGTCCAACAGCCTGCTGACCACGGTCTCCACGCTCCAGCCGATGCGGATCAACTTCAGCATCTCCGAGCCCCAGACGCTCGAGTTCCGCGCCCAGCGCGAGGCGAAGTCGCTGGTGGTGCCGCACGACGATCAATACACGGTGACCGTGATCATGGCCGATGGCAGCGAGTACCCACAAAAGGGCCGCATCACCTTCGCCGATGCCACGTACAACCAGAACACCGGCACCTACCTCGTGCGCGCGCTGATGCCGAACCCGGGCGGCCAGCTGCGGCCCGGCCAGTTCGTGCGCGTGCTGGTCAGTGGCGCGAGCCGGCCCGGCGCCATCGTCGTGCCGCAGCGCGCGGTCATGCATGGCCCCAAGGGCGATCTGGTCTACGTGGTGGACAAGGACAACAAGGCCCAGCCGCGGCCGGTGATGGTGGGCGAGCTGTCCGGCTCGATGTGGCGCATCGCCAAGGGGCTCGAGCCGAACGAGACCGTGGTGGTGGACGGCGCCGGCAAGCTGGCGGCCGGCGCACCGGTGCGCGTGACCGGCGAGGCCCCGCCGGCGGCGGTCGGCGAGGGCAGCCGCCCCGTCAGTGCCCCGGCCAGTGCCCCCCCGGCCCCGGCCAAGACCTGAACCGGAGCGCCCCATGATTTCCGCCTTCTGCGTCAAGCGGCCGATCTTCGCGGTGGTGATGTCGATGATCATCGTCATCGGCGGCGGCGTGGCGATGTTCGCGCTGCCGATCGCCCAGTACCCGGACATCACCCCGCCCCAGGTCACGGTCAGCGCCACCTATGCGGGCGCCGACTCGGACACCGTCGCCCAGACCGTGGCCGCGCCCATCGAGACCCAGGTGAACGGTGCGGACAACATGATCTACATGCAGTCCACGTCATCGCCCACCGGCTCGATGACGCTCAACGTCTACTTCGACATCGGCACCGACCCGGACACCGCCCAGGTGCAGGTGCAGAACCGAGTGAACCTGGCGCTGCCGCAGCTGCCCGAGGCGGTGCAGAAGACCGGCATCAACGTGGAGAAGCGCTCCACCAGCTTCCTGCTGCTGATCGGGATCTATTCGCCGGATGGCCGCTTCGACCAGCAGTACATCAACAACTACGCGAACCTGTACGTGCTGGACGCCATCAAGCGCGTCAACGGCGCCAACCAGGCGCAGATCATGGGCTCGGCGGACCTCGCCATGCGCATCTGGCTGCGGCCGGACCGCATGGCGGCGCTCGGCATCACCAGCAAGGACGTGCAGAACGCGGTGCAGAGCCAGAACGAGCAGTTCGGCGCCGGCAGCGTCGGCCAGTCGCCGAACGCCAACCCGGTGGAGCTGTCGTTCCCGCTGGTGACACCGGGCCGGCTGACCACGCCCGAGCAGTTCGAGAACATCATCCTGCGCGCCGATGCCACGGGCGCCGCCATCGTGCGGCTGCGGGACGTGGGCCGCGCCGAGATCGGCCAGCAGCAGTACATGCTGCGCTCGGCCCTGAACGGCAAGCCGGCGACGATCATCGCGGTCTACCAGCAGCCCGGCTCCAACGCGCTCCAGGTGGCCAACGACGTGCGCAAGACGCTCGACGAGATGGCCAAGACCTTCCCGGCCGGCGTGGCGTACAAGGTCTCGCTGGACACCACCGAGTTCGTCAGCGCCTCCATCGAGGAAGTGGTCCATACGCTGGTCGAGGCCGTGATCCTGGTCGTGCTGGTGGTCTTCATCTTCCTCCAGAACATCCGGGCGACGGTGATCCCGGTGCTGGCCGTGTTCGTGTCGATCATCGGCACCTTTGCCGGCCTGCTGGCGCTGGGCTTCTCGATCAACCTGCTGACGCTGTTCGCGCTGGTGCTGGCCATCGGCATCGTGGTGGATGACGCCATCGTGGTGGTGGAGAACGTCGAGCGGAACATGGCCGAGTTCAAGCTCTCCCCACGCGAGGCCACCCTGCGGGCGATGGAGGAGGTCACCGGGCCGGTCATCGCCATCGTGCTGGTGCTCTCGGCGGTGTTCATCCCGGTGGCCTTCGTCTCGGGCACAACCGGGCAGCTCTACCGGCAGTTCGCGCTGACCATCGTCATCTCGGTGGTCATCTCGGGCTTCTGCGCGCTCACGCTCTCGCCGGCGCTGGCGGCGCTGATCCTGAAGCCGGGGCACCACACGCCGTGGCGCGGCTTCGTCTGGTTCAACGAGCGGTTCGACCGCCTGGTGCACCACTACGGCGGCTGGGTGCGCACGATCATGCGGCGCGCGGTGGTCGCGCTGGCGATCTTCGGGGCGATGCTGCTGGCTACGTGGCAGCTGTTCGCGCACATCCCCACGGCCTTCGTGCCGTCCGAGGACCAGGGCTACATCCTCGTGGCGGTGATCATGCCGGACTCCGCGAGCCTGGACCGCAGCGAAAAGGTCACCTCGCAGGTGGCCGAGATGTTCCGCAAGCACCCGGCCGTGGAGGATGCCTCCGCGCTGACCGGCTACAGCTTCATCGACAGCCAGTACAAGACCAACGCCGGCACGGTGTTCGTCGGCATGAAGAGCTTCAAGGATCGCGGTTCCGCCGATCTGGGCGTGCCGGCGATGCTGGCCGAGATGACGCCCAAGCTGCGCGCGATTCCCGAGGCGGTGATCATTCCGGTCAATCCACCGTCGATTCCCGGGCTGGGCTCGCAGGGCGGCTTCGAGTTCTGGATCCAGAACCGGGGCACCGGCAACACGGCCGAGCTGGAAGGCGTGACGCGCCGCTTCATCCAGGCAGCGGCCGCGCACAAGGAACTGGGCCGGTTGACCAGCACGATCCAGTCGGCCTCGCGCCAGATGCGGGTGGAGGTGGACAAGGAAAAGGCCGAGACCATGGGCGTGCCGATTGCCGATGTCTACGGCACGCTGCAGACGCAATTCGGCTCGCTCTACGTCAGCCAGTTCACGCAGTACAGCCGCGTCTGGCAGGTGATCCTGCAGGCCGAGCCGCAGTACCGGGCCACGCCGACGAATCTCGAATACCTGTACGTGCGCGGGCGGGACGGCAAGATGGCGCCAGTCTCCGGGCTGCTGAAGACCTACTACTCCAGCGGGCCGGACCTGCTCTCGCGCTTCAACAACTTCCCGGCGGCCAAGATCACCGGCGATGCCGCGCCCGGCCACAGTTCCGGGCAGGCGCTGGCGGCCATGGAGGCGGTGGCGCGGGAGGTGCTGCCCGCCGGCTACAGCTTCGCCTGGAGCGGCGAGGCCTTCGAGCAGAAGAAATCCGGCAATACCACCACCATCGTCTTCGTGTTCGGCATCGTCATGGTGTTCCTGATCCTGGCGGCACAGTACGAGTCGTGGTCCTTGCCGCTGTCGATCCTGACCGCCGTGCCGTTCGGCATCTTCGGCGCCCTGATGGCGATCCTGTTGCGGGGCTTGTCGAACGACGTGTACTTCCAGATCGGCATGGTGACGCTGATCGGGCTGGCGGCGAAGAACGCCATCCTGATCGTGGAATTCGCGGTGATGAAGCACAAGGAAGGGCTTTCCCACGCCGATGCCGCCGTGGAGGCCGCCAAGCTGCGGCTGCGGCCGATCGTGATGACCTCGCTCGCCTTCATTCTTGGCGCGGTGCCGCTGTTCATCGCCTCGGGGGCGGGGTCGAATTCGCGGCATTCCATCGGCACCGGCATCATCGGCGGGATGATCGCGGCCACTTCGCTCGCGCTGCTGTTCGTGCCGCTGTTCTCGTGGCTGGTGGGCACGGCCGCCGACAAGTGGGCGGCGCGCCGCCCGCGCAAGGTCGCGGCGCCATCCACTTCGCATCCTTCACCGAGCGCCGGGGAGCCATCATGAATGCCGTACTGCGTAGCACTGCGATGTCGGCCGCCTGTCTGGCGATCCTGGGCGGCTGCGCCATCGGCCCGGACTACGCGCGGCCGGAGGCGGCCGAGCCGCCCAACTACCGGATCGACAGCGGCGTGCTGACCGTGGCCGCCGACAGCGACTGGTGGAACAGCTTCAACGACCCGGTGCTGACCGCGATGGTCGAGGCGGCGCTGCGCAGCAACTACGACGCGCGCATCGCGGCGGCCCGCATCGACGAATTCCGGGGCCAGCTGATGGTGGCGCGCTCGGGCTTCTATCCGCAGCTGAACGCCACCGCCTCGGCGGCGCGGCAGAAAAGCGGCTCGTTCAACGGCACGCCGTTCGCGGCGCTGGGCGGCCCGCGCAACAGCTACGAGGCGCTGCTGAACGCCAGCTGGGAGATCGACCTCTGGGGCCGCATCCGCCGGCAGGCCGAGTCGGCCGAAGCCAGCCTGTGGAATGCCGAGTACACCCGGCGCGGCGTGGTGCTGGCGCTGGCGGCCTCGGTGGTGCAGGGCTACGCCACGCTGCGCGGGCTCGATGCGCAGCTCGAGGTGGCGCGCGCCACGCTCGACGCACGCGGCCGCGCACTCGACATCTTCCAGCAACGCTATCAGGGCGGCGTGATCTCGCAAGTGGAGTTGTCCCAGGCCGAGAACGACTTCTATTCGACCGAGGCGACCATCCCGCCGCTGCGCACGTCGATCGCCCAGACCGAGAACGCGTTGTCCGTGCTGCTGGGCCGCGAGCCGGGGCCGGTGGAGCGCGGCAAGCCGGTGAACGAGCTGACGGCGCCGGCCATCGGCGCCGACCTGCCTGCCGCGCTGCTGGCGCGCCGGCCGGACGTCCTGCAGGCCGAGCAAACCGCCGTGGCCGCCAACGCGCAGGTGGGCGCCGCGCTGGCGCTGTTCCTGCCGTCGGTCAATTTGTCGGGGTTCTTCGGCGCGCTGGCCACCTCGCCGGCGGGCCTGTGGCAGAGCGCCTCGCAGATCTGGGGCTTTGGCGCCAACCTCGCCCAGCCGGTGTTTCAGGGCGGGGCGATCCGGGGGCAGGTGAATACGGCCGAAGCGGTGCGCGACCAGGCCATGCTCGGCTATCAGTTCAGCGTGCTCAATGCGCTGGCCGATGTGAACAACCAGCTGTCCAACGGCATCGAGACCCGTAACCGGCTCGGCAGCCTGCGCCGGCAGGAGCAGAGCCTGCTGATCTACGCGGACCAGTCCAGCGCGCGCTACGAGGGCGGCTATTCCAGCTATCTCGAAGTGACGGACGCCCAGGAGAAGCTGTTCACGGTGCAGTTGGCGGCGATCCAGGGGCAGGTCGATGTCCTGACCGGCACCGCCTCGCTGTACAAGGCGCTTGGTGGCGGCTGGCCCGCCATCCCGAGCGATGTGCGGGACGCCGGCCTGACCGGCGACGCCCGCGCTACTGTGCCGCCTCCGCCCCCTCCCGCTAAATAGAAGTCCCTTCCCTCAGCGCGGCGACCACTCGCCGCGCCGCACGCCCAGCGCCGTCACCAGCCCGTAGGCCGTGATGCCGAGCGCCACGCCGAGGAAATGGCCGTCGATGCCCATCCCCGCCACATTGGCGAGCAGCCAGCCGCCACCGGCCGCCAGCGCGATGCGGCACAGCCCGGCGGCGATGGGGCCGCGCATCCGCCCGGCGCCCAGCGAGGCGAAGTAGAGCGCCATGCCCAGCCCGAAGCCGCCGAAGGCCGGCCCCACCCAGGACAGCGCCCGCGCGGCAATCTCGCGGACTTCGACATCGTCGGTGAACAGCGACGCGAACGACATCGGCGCCAGTCCCACGGCGGCGCCCACGGCCCCCGCGATGACCAGTGCGATCAGCGCGCCCACCCACGCCGTGCGGCGCGCGGTATGCCAGTCCCCGGCGCCTACGGCACGGCCGACCAGCGCGGTCAGCGCCGAGCCCACGCCGAACGCGAGCGGAATCATCAGGAATTCCAGGCGCGCCGAAATGCCATACGCGGCCACCACCGAGGTGCCGTAGTGGCGCAGCTGCGCGGTGACGAGGATGGTCGTCAGGTTGGCCACCGAGGCCAGCGCGCACGCCACCAGCCCGACCGACAGGATGCGATGGAACAGCGCGCCCGAGGGCCGCACGCGCAGCGTCGGCACAAAGCCGGCGCCCCCGCGCATCACCACCCAGGCCATGGCGAGCGAGGCCGCCCAGGACACCGCCGCCAGCGCCGCGCCGATGCCGGCGAGACCCATGCCCATACGCTCGGCGAAATACCACGACAGCACCGGGAACACGATCCACATCACGCACAGCACGCGCGCGGCCAGCGCGTGGCGCCCGCCGCCGCGCAGCACCGAGGCCAGCGTGTTGGTCAGCCAGGCGGGAATCGCCCCCACGCCGAACAGCCAGATCGCGTAGGTCGCGGCGGCCTCGGCGGCGGTGGGGCCGGCCACGGCGCCGAACACGGCATGCGGGAAGCCGGCCAGCGCCACGGCGAAGACCAGCCCGGCCACCACGGCGATGATCACCGCGTGCATGACCAGCGACGAGGCGTCCTCGCGCTTGCCGGCCCCGAGCGCGCGGGCGATGGCCGACACCACGCCGCCGCCCATCGCGCCGGCGGACATCTGCTGGAGCAGCAGCGCAAAGGGCAGTACCACGGCCCAGCCGGCCAGCGAGGCGGTGCCCTGGCGCGCGGCCAGCCAGGTTTCGATCAACTGCGCGCCGGCCTGGAGGAAGGCCACCAGGCTGGTCGGCGCGGCCAGCACGGCGATGCGGCGGGCGAGTTCGGAGGCGGGAACGGGGTCGGCAGGGGCCTGGGCGCTCGCGCCGAGGGTGAGGGCATCGGGCTTATTCATGGTCGATGGCCTCGCTGCCTGCGCCGGCTTCGATCTGGTCGTCCGCGTCGCCGAAGCGCGCGCGGATGTAGCGGCCCGCGCCGGGGCCGGGCCGCACGCGCAGGTCGTCCGCGGTGATCGTGCTGCCATCGGGCCGGGTCAGGCCGCCGGCGACGATCTCGCCGCCGTCGCGCTCGTCCTCGAAGATCGTCGGCGGCCCTTTCTCATCGGCCAGCCAGCGCTCCGCCCACTGCTTGAGCGACACGTACACGGGGAAGAAGTCGCGGCCCATCTGGGTCAGCGTATAGATATGGCGCGCGCCGCCGCCCGGCGCGGGCGACTTCTCCAGCAGGCCATGGCTGACCAGCGTCTTGAGCCGCGCGCTGAGAATGTTCGGCGCAATGCCGAGGTGCCGTTCGAATTCGTCGAAGCGCGTGCTGCCGTAGTAGGCCTCGCGCATCAGCAGGATCGCCCAGCGCTCGCCGAGCATCGCCATCGAGCGCGCCACGGGGCAGGGCATGTTGGAAAAATCGGTGGGGGCCATGTCTCCTCTTTTACTTTTGATCTGCAAGTTGAGGAGAGAATAGCTTGCAAATTGAAAGTTTGCCAGCCCGTTTTCTAGGAGGTGCGGAAGACGTCGAGCCCGGCCACCGCCTCCCGCAGGAACGAAATCAGCGCCCGCGTGGCCATCGACGGATGCGGATTCGGCGTGGTGATGATGTAGAGCCGATTGCCCAGTCCTTCGGGCTTCCAGTCTGGCAGCACCGGCACCAGTGAGCCGCGCCGCACATCCTCCCAGCCGGCGTAGACCGGCAGCAGGCTGATGCCATGGCCCTCGCGCACGGCCCGGATCAGGAAGGGAAAGTGTTCCGATTGCAGGTAGGGGGTGATCTCGACGCTACATCGTTCCGGCCCATTGCAGCTATCGCGGCCCAAGGTCAATGAGAATCGTCTGGTTGTGTAGGGCGGACAGAGAAATCGGCATGCGGCGAGATCGGCCGGCTCCCGCACGGGCGGCACCTGAGCGAGGTAGCCCGGCGAGGCGCACAACTGCCAGCGGATGGCGCAGACCTCGCGCGCCACGGTGTCCAGCGGCGGCTCGGAGGTCACGCGCAGCGCCACGTCGATCTCGGCGGCAATCAGGTCCGTCACGCGGTTGGCGAAGAACACGCGCAGCGAGATGCCCGGGTGCCGCTCGGCAAACTGCAGCAGCAGCGGGGCGATAAAGGCGTCCCCCAGCCCGGTGGGCACGCTGACCCGCACATGGCCGCGCAGCGTCTTGCCCAGGCTGTCGATCTCGGCCTGCGCCGCCGCCACTTCCTGCAGGATGCGCAGGCCATGCTCGTAAAGGGACTGCCCCGAGTCCGTCATCTCCAGCCGCCGCGTGGTTCGCCGCAGCAGTTGCGTGCCGGCCTGATCCTCGAGCTGCCCGAGTTGCCGGCTGATCTGCGAGCGCGTGACGCCGCGCCGCCGGCCCGCCTCGGCGAGGTTGCCGGCTTCCACGATATCGACGAAGGCCTGAATCAGGTTGAGGTCCATGCGAGGTGTCTGAAAGATTGTAAAGTCTGGCGCAACATTGTGATTCCGAACTACCGGATTGTCGATCTCAGCGATGGGCTTTACGATGGACCGCTTGTCGAATGTTGAGATGGAGACCGCATGCCCGCAGACCTTTGGTTCGAATCGCTGCACCGACCCGGCGCGGAGGTACTGGCACGCGGCACGCACCTCGCGGGCGGCTTGCGACGGCTGGGTTTGCAGGAGGGCGACGTGGTGGCCGTGCTGCTGCGCAACGACCCGGTCTTCGCCGATGTGATCTTTGCGTGTCGTACCGCCGGCACCTATTACTGCCCGATCAACTGGCACTTCACGGCCGAGGAAGTGCGCTTCCTGCTCGAAGACAGCGGCGCGCGCGTGCTGATCGCCCATGCGGACCTGCTGCCTGCCCTCAACGCGGTGATCCCCGCCGGGGTGGCCGTGCTGGCGGTGGGTGGCACGCATCCCGGCACCTCCGCTGATGCCATCGAATACGAACCCTGGCTTGCCAGCCAGACCCCGTACGACGGCCCGCGTGTGGCCCCGCGCGGCCATCTGGCCTACACCTCCGGCACCACCGGCCGCCCCAAGGGCGTGTTGCGCGAAGCCGTGCCGCTGGACCAACTCGACGACCAGCTCACCCGCATGCGCTCGGTGGTGGCCAAGGCCATCGGCGTGGTGCCCGGCTGCCGCGCGCTGATGTCCGCGCCGCTCTATCACAGCGCGCCGGGCGTGTTCATCCAGAACGCCCTGCAGATGGCCGAGCGGCTGGTGCTGACGCCGCGCTTCGACGCCGAGCAGGTGCTGGCGCTGGTGGAGGAACACCGCATCGACGTGCTCTACCTCGTGCCAATCATGTACGTGCGGCTGCTGAAGCTGCCGGCCGAGGTGCGCGCGCGCTACGACCTGTCGTCGATCCGCTTCGTGGCATCTACCGGCTCGCCGTGCTCGCCCGAGGTCAAGCGGGCGATGATCGAATGGTTCGGGCCGGTGATCCACGAGACCTATGCGTCGAGCGAGGCCGGCATGATTACCGTCGCCACGCCCGAGGACGCCGCGCAGCGCCCCGGCACGGCGGGCCGGCCTGTCGATGCCGCCAGCGTGCGCATCCTCGACGAAGCCGGCCAGCCGTGCGCGCCCGGCGAAACCGGCCTGGTCTACGTGCGCCAGCCGGCCTACCCGGACTTCACCTACCTGAACAACGACGCCGCGCGCCGGGCCATCGACCGAGAAGGCCGGGTCACGCTGGGCGACCTCGGCTACCTCGATGCCGATGGCTACCTGTTCATCTGCGACCGCGCCTCGGACATGGTGATCTCGGGCGGCGTGAACATCTACCCGGCCGAGATCGAGCATGAACTGGTGCGCTATCCGGGCGTGGCCGACTGCGTGGTGTTCGGCGTGCCGGACGACGAATACGGCGAGCGGCTCCACGGCGTGATCGAGCCGATGCCGGGCGCGGAGATCGTGCCGGCGGCCGTGATCGACTGGCTCAAGGCGCGGCTGTCGGGCTTCAAGGTGCCCCGGACGATCGAGATCACCGCGCGCCTGCCGCGCGACGAGACCGGCAAGCTGGCCAAGCGCCGGCTGCGCGACCAGCACTGGGCGGGGCGCCAGCGGCGGGTCTGAACCCCGGCCCGGCGCACCCGCCCTCTATATAAATACAACAGGAGACAACCATGCATCGCACATTCGCCCAACTGGCGGCGGGGGCGTTCGGCCTTGCGCTGGCCATCGGCCACGCACCGGCCACCTTCGCGGCCTGGCCCGAGCGGCCGGTCAAGCTGGTGGTGCCCTACACCCCGGGCGGCTCCACGGACCAGTTCGGCCGGGCGCTGGCCGAAGGCATGGCGCGCGACCTGAAGCAGCCCGTGGTGGTGGAGAACCGCCCCGGCGCCAACACCATGGTCGGCACGCAAAGCGTGGCGCGCGCGCAGCCGGACGGCTACACCATGCTGATGGGGACCAGCGCGAGCATGGTGCTCAATCCCATGCTGTACAAGAAGACCGGCTATGACCCGAAGGACTTCAAGGTCATCGCCATCGGCATCGAGGTGCCGCTGGTAGTCGTCACCAACACGCAGGTGCCGGCGGCCAATATCCGGGACTTCGCGGCCTACGCCAAGGCGGCCGGCGGCAAGCTCAACTACTCGTCCGTGGGGCTCGGCAACCCGCTGCAGCTGGCCACCGAGATGCTGAAGTCCGAGCTGGGCATCGACATGACCCACGTGCCTTACAACGGCAGCGCGCCGGCGTTGTCGGCGCTGCTGGCCAATGACACCCAGTTGATGGTCGATGTGGTCAGCACCTCGCTGCCCCATATCAAGGCTGGCAAGCTCAAGGCGCTGGCCGTGACCAGCAACGCGCGACTGGACGTGCTGCCCAACGTGCCGACGGTGGCCGAAAGCGGCTATCCGGGCTTCCACGCCGCCACGTGGTTCGGGCTCGCCGTGCCGGCGCAGACCCCGCCCGAGGCCGTGGCCCGGCTCCAGGCCGCCGCCGCGCGCGTGCTGGTCGATCCGCAGTTCCGCAGCACCTTCGGCGCCTTGGGGCTGGTCGTGCAGGCGCCGCGCACGCAGGCCGAGATCGACCGCTACGTGGCCGCCGACCGCGACAACTGGGGCAAGGTCATCCGGGCCAACCACATCAGCCTGGACTGAGCCAACGGGGCGATCGGGGGCAGCTTGGGGGAGGGTGGGGGCGTATAGTACGGGGACGTTTCGATCCTCACCGCCCCCGCCATGACCGATTCCGCCGAGCCGCCAGATCCGTCCGCTTCGTCCGATTCGCCTGCATCGCCGCCTTCGTCCGCTTCGCCTCCCTCGTCAGATTCCCCGACGTCCCCCCCGTCCGCCGATTCCCGCGCCGCCGCCGAGACCGGCCGCCTGCGCGCGCTGCACCTGCAGGCCCGCCACGCGGCCCGGCGCAAGACCCGCCAGGTCAGCCGCATCTCGCGCACGTCGCTGCGCTACGGCGTGTTTATGTGCGGCGCCGGCTGCGTCGCGCTGTTCTCCATCGTCTTCGCCTATATCGCCGAACTGGCGTTGCGCTGGAACGCGCAGGTGACCACGGCCACGCCGTGGCTGGCGTTCGTGCTGCTGCCGTTCGGGCTGGCCGCGTTGCGCTGGCTGACCATCCGCCTCGCCCCGCAGGCGCGCGGCAGCGGCATTCCGCAGGTGATTGCCGCCGTCACGCTGCCGCCCGATGGGGTGGCGCAGGGCGTGCTGGTGTCGTTCCGCCAGTCGATGTGGAAGGTGCTGCTGACCACTGGCGCGCTGATGGCCGGCGCCTCGGTGGGCCGCGAGGGGCCCTCGGTGCAGGTCGGCGCGGCGGCGATGCTGGCCTGGGGCCGCTGGTGCCAGGACAAGTTCCGCTTCCGGATCGGCTTTCATCCCAATGCGCTGATCGCCGCCGGCGCGGCGGGCGGGCTGGCCGCCGCGTTCAATACCCCGCTGGCCGGTGTGGTGTTCGCCATCGAGGAACTCGGACGCGGTACCGCCGTGCGCTGGGACCGCCTGGTGCTGTCCGGCGTGCTGACGGCCGGGTTCCTGTCGCTGGCCGTGCTCGGCAACAACCCGTATTTCAACGTGAAGGTGCCGATGCTGGTGCTCCACGACGCCTGGGGCCCGGTGCTGCTCTGCGCCGTGGTCAACGGCGTGTTCGGCGGGCTGTTCGCCAAGGTGTTGATTGCGGGCGTGCCGGGGCTCACGCCGTCGCGCTGGCGCGCGTGGGTGGTCGACCATCCCATCTGGGTGGCATTCGGCTGCGGGCTGGTGGTGGCGGCGCTAGGCTGGGCCACGGCCGGCGCTACTTTCGGCACTGGCTACGAGCAGGCGTCCGCGCTGATCAATGGCGAATCCCACCACACGCTGTGGTTCGGGCTGGCCAAGCTGGGGGCCACGGTGGTGTCGTACTTCGCCGGCATTCCGGGCGGGATCTTCACGCCGGCGCTGGCCATCGGGGCGGGCATCGGGGAGACCGTGTCGCACTTCCTCTCGGGCATGACCGAGCCGCGCGTGCTGGCGCTGGTGTCGATGGCCGCCTTCCTGGCCGCCGCCACGCAGGCGCCGATCACCGCCAGCGTGATCGTCATGGAGATGACGCGGACGCAGGACCTGACGCTGTTCCTGCTGGCGTCGTCGCTGCTGGCGTCGTTCCTGTCGCGCCAGTTCAACCCGCATCCGTTCTATCACCACATGGGTCACGCGTTCCGGCGCGAGGCCATGGCGATCGGCCGCAAGGCCGCCCCGGGCTGACCTCCTGGCGGGCGCGTTTCCGCGGGGGTGTCTCAGTTTCGCATCGCCCCCCTTGGCCGTTGTGGCGTGGGGGCTGGCGATGGCATACCATGTGCCGCGCGCGGACCGGCAGCAGCAGACTTCCCGGCCGCGCTGTGTACCGGCGGCACACCGCGATGCGTCGGGAATCTTCTGAGGGGGAGCTGGAATGGGATCGCAACGACCGGCCGGCACGCGCCCGGCCACCAAGCCGACGACATCGACCGCCACACATCGTCCGATCGTGCAGGATCTGGGCGCCGACACGGCGATCTGGCACACGCGCGGGCTGCAAACCAATTCCCGCATGCGCACGCCGCTGGTCCAGCGCACGCCGTCGACGCAACTGCCGCCGAGCATCGTGCCGCGCCTGATGCTCTGGGCCGTGGTCATCGGCATCGCCCTGGTCGGCTGCCATTACCTGAAACAAGTGCTCTATTAAGTGCGTTATTAAGCGCTCTTGCGCGCCGTGGTAAGGTCGCGGCTGGAACCCCTGCCACGGGGTGGGCTCCAATGCGGAGCCGATTTCAGGAGTCAGTTTTGAGAGTTTCCCTCGCCGGGCTGGCCGCCGCCGCCCTGCTGGCGGCCACGGCCGCCCATGCCGCACCGAAGGCCGCTGCGTCGCAGCCTGCCGCCACCCCCGCCGCCCCCGCCGCTCCGTCCACATCCGCCACGCCGTCCGCCAATGACTTGCTGGCGCCGATGCTCCACGTGCTGGAGATCGGCAATCCGCTGCCCACACTGCCCGATTGCGCCGACCATCGCACCCCCGATGGCCGCGACGTGACCGCGTTCTGCGTGGAATTGCGCGGCGACGGCGTGATGCGCCAGGTGGGCGTGCCGCGCGACAAGCGTCCCGCGTTCATGGATGGTGCGCGCCTGGTGGCGTTCGTCGATGGCAACGCGCTGGTCGGCGTAATCGTGCCGACCGACGGCATCCGCTCGCAGGACGCCGCGGTCCAGTCGCTGACCGCGCGCTATGGCAAGCCGTTCCGGCAGGAACAGGAAGACATGAAGGACAAGGCCGGCAAGCCCGTGAAGGCGATCCACGCCGGCTGGATGCGTCGCCCGCTCACCGTGGAGCTGTACGCGATTCCCGAGAATCCGAACGAGGGCACCATCGAGCTGATGCTGCCGCAGGCGCGTGCGTTGATGGCGAACCGCGATGCCGAGGTGGACAAGGCGCTCGCCCCGCCGGCTTCGGCGCCGGGCGCCAAGAAGCCGGAAAAGTCCGAGAAGTCCGACAAGTCGAAGAAGGAACCGGCCAAGCCGGTGAACCCGGGTTCCTGGTGATTGGGGGGTGATAGGGTAGCGGGCGCCGGCCCTCTCCCCCGACCCCTCTCCCAAAGGGAGAGGGGAGGAACACCGCCGGTTTGCTCCCCTCGCCCGCTTGCGGGAGAGGGGCCGGGGGAGAGGGGCGGCGCATCCAATTCGCGCCGGCCTTCCCCGGTGCCTACAGCCCCTCCATCACCTTATCCAGCCCCCGCACCAGACCGCGCAGGCCGCGCACCTTGCGGATGGCCAGCAGCGCGCCGGACACATACGGCTTCGAGCCATCGCCCGCCTCGTGCTTGAGGTGCAGGCGCTGGCCGTCCGCGCCGAAGATCACTTCGACGCCCAACTGGTACCCGGGCAGCCGCACGGCATGGACCTGCGAGCCGGACATCGTCGCGCCGCGCGTTTCCTTCGGCCCGTTGACCTGATCCACCGGCACGACCTGCGTGGCGGCCTTGATCTCGCCGAGCCGGAAGGCCAGTTCGCGCACCGTGCCGGACGGCACATCGACCTTGCCCGCCTTGGCGTAGTCGATGATTTCCCAGTGGTCGAGGTGGCGCGCCGCCAGCTCGGCGAACTTCTGCAACAGCACCACCGTGATCGCGAAATTGCCGCAGGCGAGCACGCCACGGTCGGCCTGCCGCGCGGCGGCGTCGATCTCGGCGTAGTCGTCGTCGGTCAGCCCGGACGTGCCCACCACCACGTGCGCGCCATGCGCCAGCGCCTGCAGGATGTTGTGCTTGGCGATGTTCGGCTTGGTGTACTCGACGTAGACATCGTAGGGCGTGGCGCCCAGCGCCTCGATGCTGGCGGCGGCCACGCCGGGGGTGTCCGCATGGCCGGTCACCTGCGCCAGCGGCTGCCCGGCGGCGCCGCGCGAGAGGCCGGCCACGAGCGTCATGTCCGGCGCGTGCGCCACGCCGCGCGCCAGTTCACCGCCCGCCCAGCCGGTGACGCCGCCCACGGCAACGCGAATCCGATCGCTCATCGTCATCTCCTTAATGTTGGCCAAAGCGCCTGACCAAAGCGCCCAAGCATAGCGCGCTATCCGGCCGCGCGCCGGCGGTCGATCTTGCGCGCCAGCACGATCGACGTGGTGGTGTGATTCACCCCATCGAGCATGCCGATCTCGTCTAGCAGTTTGTCGAGGCGGGCGTGGGTATCGCAGCGGATCACGGCCATGTAGTCCACCGGGCCGCTGACCGAGTTCAGTTCCTCGATCTCCGGAAAGCGCTGCAGCGCCCGGACCACCGTGGGCGCGGCCTTCGGCTGCACGGACAGGCCGCAGAAGGCCAGGATCGCGTTGTCCTCCATCCGCCCGCCCAGCCGCACGCCAAAGCCGGCGATCACGCCGGACTTTTCAAGCCGGGCGATGCGCGCCACCACTGTGGTCCGGGCGATGCCCAGCACGCGGGCGAGATTGGCTGCGCTCTCGCGCGCGTTGCCCTGCAGCAGGGACAGCAGGTGCCGGTCGGTCTGGTCGAGGTCTGCCATGGTGTTCGCTCGGGGTGACGTTTCGTCAGGATGGATCGTCGATACGTCCGATTATGGGGCGTTTTCGTCGATCTTGCAGCTACAAAACGTGCGCGCCGCTGCCCATACTTCCCTCACGGATTCACGCATTTTTGACGGGGGAGCCATCATGCAACCATCCAACCTCGGTCCCGGCGCAGCACGGGACCTGACCCAGTCGCCCCGGCCGCTGTCGGTCGTCGTGCTCGGCGCCGGCAAGATCGGCCGTGTGATCGCGACGATGCTCGCCGACACCGGCGACTACCGCGTCTGTCTGGTCGACCATGACCCGCACCGGCTGGACGGCCTGCCGCGCCAGATCGCCGTGCGCGCCGGGGACCCGACCGAGCCCGGCACTTGCGCCGCCTTGCTGGCTGGCGCCGATGCCGTGCTCAACGCGCTGCCGTTCCACGCGGCCATCCACGTGGCCACCGTGGCCGCGCGGCTCGGCGTGCATTACTTCGATCTGACCGAGGACGTGGCGGCCACCCACGCCATCCGCCAACTGGCCCAAGGCGCGCGCTCGGTGCTGATGCCGCAGTGCGGCCTGGCGCCGGGATTTATCGGCGTGGTGGGCAATGATCTGGCGCGGCGCTTCCTGCGGGACGGCGGCGACCTGCTCGACCTGCGCATGCGCGTGGGCGCGCTGCCGCGCTACCCGAGCAACGCGCTCAAGTACAACCTCACCTGGAGCACGGAAGGGCTGATCAACGAGTACTGCAACCCGTGCGAAGCCATTGTCGATGGCCGCCGCGTGGAGTTGGCGGCGCTGGAGGGCCAGGAGTCCTTCGCGCTGGACGGCATCGAGTACGAAGCCTTTAATACCTCAGGGGGCCTGGGCACGCTGCCGGATACCCTGGCGGGCCGCGCGCGCCATGTCGATTACAAGTCGATCCGCTACCCGGGGCACTGCGCCCAGATGAAGCTGCTGCTGAACGACCTGCGGCTGCGCGAGCGCCGGAGCTGGCTGCGCGAGATCTTCGAGCACGCCATTCCGGTGACCGAGCAGGATGTGGTGATCGTGTTCGCGAGCGCCACGGGGCATCCCGGCGCCAAAGCCGGGCAGGGTGGCCATGGCGGACAGGGTGGGCGGGGGCCGCTGACGCAGGCGTCCTTCTCGGCGCGGATCGGCGGGATGGAGGATTTTGGCGGCATCGGCCACGTCAACGCCATCCAGCTCACCACGGCCGCTGGCATCTGCACCGCGCTGGACCTCGTGGCGACGGGCGTGCTGCCCCGGTCCGGCTTCGTGCCGCAGGAAGCCATGCCGCTCGATCGCTTCCTGGCCAACCGGTTCGGCCAGCATTACAGCCACCACCCGCTACAGGAGACGCTCGCATGAAAGCGCAGGACATAGCCGCATGCTGGCAGGCCATGGGCCTGCGCCAGCCTTGGGACGATTCGCATGGCGCGGGCGAGGCCCTTGCGCTGCGCTCGCCCGTCGATGGGGAAATCTTCGGCCACCTGCCGGCCTGCCCCGTGGCCGACGCCGATGCCCGCATCGCCCGCGCGCACGCGGCGCAGACCACCTGGGCGCTGACCCCGGCCCCGGCGCGTGGCGAGGTGGTGCGGCGCTTCGGCGAGGCGCTGCGCATGCACAAGGCCGCGCTGGGGCGGCTGGTGGCGCTGGAGTCCGGCAAGATCCTCCAGGAAGGACTCGGCGAAGTGCAGGAGATGATCGATATCTGCGACTTTGCCGTCGGACTCTCACGCCAGCTTCACGGGCTGACGATTGCCTCGGAGCGCCCCGCGCACGCGATGCGCGAGACCTGGCATCCGTTCGGGCTGTGCGGGGTGATTTCGGCGTTCAACTTCCCGGTGGCGGTGTGGGCGTGGAACGCGGCGCTGGCGCTGGTCTGCGGCAACGGCGTGGTCTGGAAGCCGTCGGAGAAGACGCCGCTGTGCGCGCTGGCCGCGCAGGCGCTGCTCGATCGGGTATTCGATGAGGCGGCGCCCCAGCACGCCGGCCTCTGCGTAGTGCTGCCGGGCGGGCGCACGCTCGGCGCGCAGCTCGTGCAGCATCCGGCCGTGCGGCTGATCAGCGCCACCGGTTCCACGCGCATGGGCCGCGAGGTGGGCATGGCCTGCGCCGGGCGGTTCAAGCGCACCATCCTCGAGTTGGGCGGCAACAACGCGGCCATCGTCGCGCCATCGGCCAACCTGGAACTGACCATCCGCGCGATGACCTTTTCGGCAGCCGGCACCGCCGGCCAGCGCTGCACCACGCTGCGACGCGCCTTTGTCCACGTCGACCTGATCGAGACCGTGACCAACCGGCTGCGCCAGGTCTACGCGCGGCTGCCGGTGGGTGATCCGCTGCAGGCGGGCACGCTGGTCGGCCCGCTGATCGACATGGCCGCCGGCGACACCATGGCCAACGCGCTGGCCGCCTGCCGCGCGCAGGGCAACGTCGTGCACGGCGGCGAACGGCTGCTGGCGGACCGCTATCCGCACGCCTGCTACGTGCGGCCCGCACTGGTGCTGACCGACACCCAGCACGACACCATGCTGACGGAGACCTTCGCGCCCATCCTCTACCTGATGCCGTACACCTCGCTCGACGAGGCCATCGCGCTGAACAACGCGGCGTCGCACGGGCTGTCGTCCTGCCTTTTCACCGAGTCCCTGCGTGAGGCCGAACTGTTCGTCTCGGCGGCGGGCAGCGACTGCGGCATCGCCAACGTGAACATCGGCACCAGCGGCGCCGAGATCGGCGGCGCCTTCGGCGGGGAGAAGGCCACCGGCGGCGGGCGCGAGTCCGGCTCCGATGCGTGGAAGGGCTACATGCGCCGGGCGACCAATACCATCAACTACGGCGATGCATTGCCGCTGGCACAAGGCATTCGCTTCGATCTGTAATCGCTCCCGTGCCGATCGCGTCCATCGCTGTTCGCCGATTTACGTGCAGGAAGATGTTGCGACTCGTAACACGGGTTACAGCAAGTTGACGCTGTATTACCAGACCGGCCCGTATAACGTTTATGAGGGTAGGCGCTGCCGCAGGCAATGCCTGGCACTCTCAAGGACGATGCGATGGGAACGACAAGAACGATTGTGATGGGTCTGGCCGCCGCAGGCGCGGCGCTGCTGGGTGGCTGCGCGGTGTATCCCACGCCGTATGGCCCGGCCATCGAGCCAGCCCCGGTGGCCGTGGCGCCAGCGCCGGTCTATGTGGGCCCGCCCGCCGTGGTGGTGCGCCCCGCGCCGTACTACTACGGCGGATACGGCGGTGGCTACCATCGCGGCTACTACGGTGGCGGCCGACGCTACTATCGCGGCGGCTGGTAAGCCGTCGCCAAACTAGCAGGTGGAAGAAGCGGGTAGAAGAAGAAGCAGAAGAAGCAGAAGCAGAAGCAGGTAGAACAAGCAGAAGCGGGCAGAGCCCTAGTTGCCGGCGTCGGCCGCAGCCGGGTTCAGCCCGCCCCAACTTGGCGTGAGCGACTGACCGATCTCTGGCAGATCGACGAGATCGAGCACGCGCCCGACCGTATGGTCGACCAGTTCCGCAATCGTCTGCGGCTTCTGGTAGAAGCCGGGCACCGGCGGGAACACGATCCCGCCCATCTCCGTGACCGCCGTCATATTGCGCAGGTGCGCCAGGTTCAGCGGCGTTTCACGCACCATCAGTACCAGCTTGCGCCGTTCCTTGAGCGTGACGTCCGCCGCGCGGGTGATCAGGTTGTCGGAGAGGCCATGGGCGATGGCGGCCAGCGTGCGCATCGAGCAGGGCGCCACGACCATCGCATGGGCGCGGAACGATCCGCTGGCGATGGTCGCGCCGATGTCGCGCACGTTGTGCACCACGCCTGCCAGCGACTCCACCTGGGCGCGGCTGATATCGAGTTCGTGCTGGAGGTTCATCACGCCGGCGGGCGAAATCAGCAGGTGGGTTTCCACCCCCGCCACGCCTTGCAGCACCTGCAGCAGCCGGACGCCATAGATGGCGCCCGTTGCGCCCGTGATGGCGACGATCAGCCGTTGCGGCACGGCGCCATCCGGTACGGGCATGATTACGACTTCAGCAGCGATTGCAGTTCGCCGTTCTGGTACATCTCCATCATGATGTCCGAGCCGCCGACGAACTCGCCGTTCACGTAGAGCTGCGGAATCGTGGGCCAGCTCGCATATTCCTTGATGCCCTGGCGGATGCCTTCGTCCTCGAGCACGTTGACCGTGGTCGGGGTGTCCACGCCGCAGGCCTTCAGGATCTGGATGGCACGGCCGGAGAAGCCGCACATCGGGAACTGCGCCGTGCCCTTCATGAACAGGACCACGGGGCTGCCCTTCACGATCTGGTCGATCTTCTGTTGTACGTCACTCATGGTGTGTAGCTTCCGGTTGCGCGCGGCGCCGTGTGGCGTCGCCAGTGTCTGGGGATGGGGATTTCCGCCGAAGCGGATGTCAGGTCGGAATTTTACCGGATTCGCCCGACCATCGCCCGCCGCTGCACCGCTCCTGCCCGGCGAGGTCGCGGGCGGTGGCCACCTCGGTAAATCCACCCGCCTCAAGCAGCGCCCGCGTGGCCGCGCCCTGGTCGTAGCCGTGCTCCATCAGCAGCCAGCCGCCGGGCAGCAGGCGATCCGCCGCGCCGGCCACGATGGTGGCCAGGTCGGACAGGCCGTCCTCGTGGTCGGTGAGGGCGTCGATCGGCTCGAAACGCAGGTCGCCCTCCACCAGATGCGGGTCGCCGGAGGCGATGTAGGGTGGATTGCTGACGATCAGGTGGAAGCGCAGGGTGTCCGGCACGGCTTCGTACCAGTCCGACACCAGGAAGTGGATGCCATGCGCCTCGAGCGCGCGGGCGTTGTCCTGGGCCACCATCAGCGCACCCGGCGAGATATCGGTCGCCCAGACCTCGGCGTCGGAGCGCTCGCGGGCAATCGTCACAGCCAGGATGCCGGAGCCGGTGCCGAGGTCCAGCACACGCGGCGCGTGCACATGGGCCACGCGCGCCAGCGACATTTCCACGGCTATCTCGGTATCAGGACGCGGAATCAGCACATCGGGCGTCACGCGGAAAGTGCGGCCGAAGAATTCGCGCTCGCCCAGCAGGTAGGCCATCGGCTCACCGGCCAGCCGCCGCGCCATCAACGTGGAGAATGCATCACGTTGTGCTGCATTGAGATGGTCGGTATCACGCGTGATGAGTTGCGTACGCGTGAGGCCGGTCACGTGGGACAGCAGCATGCGGGCTTCGAGCGCCGGCAGGCCGGTCATCGCAGCCAGCGTCTGGGCTTCGCGCAGCGTGGGGGCGGGCGACAGGGCGCCCGACGGTGTGGAAGACATCGGAAATAGATGGCTGAAACTGGGAGAGCGGGTGCAAAAAACCCCGTCGGGGCCTGGCGCGACGGGGTTCTTTGCTGGCGCCACAAGGGCGCCCGGTATTAGCCGCTCAGTGTAAGCCGATTTGGCAACGCGCGGGCGCGCGAGCGGCGTGATTCCATATGGACCAATTACTTATTGACGGTTTCCTTGGCCTTGTCTGCCGTGGTGTTCACGGCATCGCGTGCGGCTTCCTTGGCGTTGGCCATGGCGTGGCCGGCATCGGTCTTGGCCTGTTCGGCGGCGGCCGAGACATCGGCGGCGGCACCGCTCGCGGCGGCCTTGGCGGCGTCCGCGGCGTTTGCTGCGGCGGCGGCGGCATCGCTGGCGGCGGCCTTGGCCGATTCGGCAGCGCTCTGCATGGCGGCGTCGGCGTTGGCGGCCGGGGCGTCTTCCTTCTTGCTGCAAGCCGCCATGGCGGCGGTGATCATCAACAGGGCGAGCAGTTTCTTCATGATTTCATCCTTGGTGTCTGTTTTGAGGAGTCGACTTCAGCCCAGACTTCGTATGCCACCAGGTGCGGAAAGTGACGCATGGGGGCGGTCTGGTCGAATCGATTATAGACACCGCCTTTTGGCGGGCCAGTGCTGTTTCAAGCATTTACCTCCGTTACAAACACTTGCCCACGGGTGATGAAATCATCACTGCGAGATGAAAATCAGCCCTCGTCGCCGAGTGCGGCGAGCTGGTCGGCCTGGTGTTCGGCGGAGAGCGAGGCGAGCAATTCGTCGAGGTCGCCGTCCATGATCATGTCGATCTTGTAGAGCGTGAGGTTGATGCGGTGGTCGGTCACGCGGCCCTGCGGGAAGTTGTAGGTGCGGATGCGGTCGCTGCGGTCGCCCGTGCCGATCAGGTTGCGCCGCGTGCTGGCTTCCTTGGCCTGCGCCGCGCGCAGCTGCATGTCCTTGATGCGCGCCGCCAGCACCTTCATCGCCTTGTCCTTGTTGCGATGCTGGCTGCGGTCGTCCTGGCACTCCACCACGATGCCGGTGGGCAGGTGGGTCAGCCGCACCGCCGAATCGGTCTTGTTCACGTGCTGGCCGCCCGCGCCGGACGCGCGGAAGGTATCGACGCGCAGGTCGGACGGGTTGATCTCCACCTCGCCCACCTCGTCCGCCTCCGGCATTACCGCCACGGTGCAGGCCGAGGTGTGGATGCGGCCCTGCGCCTCGGTGGCCGGCACGCGTTGCACGCGGTGCCCGCCCGACTCGAACTTCAGCTTCGAGAACGCCGCGTCGCCGGCAATCCGCACGATCACTTCCTTGTAGCCGCCCAGGTCCGACTCGGACTCGCTCATCACCTCCACCTGCCAGCGCTGCCGTTCCGCATAGCGCGTGTACATGCGGAGCAGGTCGGCGGCGAACAGCGCGCTTTCCTCGCCGCCGGCGCCGGCGCGGATTTCCAGCAGCAGGTTGCGGTCGTCGTTGGGATCCTTCGGCAGCAGCAGGGTCTGAAGGCTGGCGGCGAGGTCTTCCAGCCGCTGGCGCGCCGCGTCGATCTCGTCGGCGGCGAACTCCTTCATCTCGGGGTCGTCCAGCAACGCCTGCGCCGTGGCCAGATCCTCCTGCGCCTGCCGGTACTGGCCGTATTGCTCGGCCACCGGCGACAGCTCGGCATGCTCCCGCGAGAGCTTGCGGTACTGGTCGATGTTGGCCGTGGCGTCCTCGCGGGCAAGCAGGGCGTTGACTTCATCGAGTCGCTCGGCCAGTTGGTCGAGCTTGTTGAGCATGCTGGCTTTCATGGGGATCCGAAAGGAAACTGGGGCGCGATGAGGGGGGAGGCCTGCGCGGCGCCGTGGAGGGCGAACCGAGGGGCGCTGGCAGGGACGCCAGCGGGCCGGCGCGGCCGGCCGGGGACGAGCGCGGCTAGCGCTCGGAGTGGCTGCTGTGGCGGAACAGGCCCGGTACCAGGCGCAGCAGCGCCTCGCGGTCTTCGCCCTGGGTGTGGTTCAGCGCGTGGGTGGGGCCGTGCAGGAACTTGCGGGTCAGCGCGCCGGAGAGGGCTTCCAGCACGGCTTCGGGGTCGTCGCCACGCGCCAGCATGCGGCGCGCGCGTTCGAGTTCGGCCTGGCGCATGGCCTCGCCGTTGGACTGGATCTCGCGGATCACCGGCACCACGCTGCGCGTCTCCAGCCAGTGCATGAAGTTCTGCACGCGGCTTTCGATGATCGCCTCGGCCTGCGCCACGGCGGCCTGGCGCAGCGCGCTGCCCTCGCGCACCACGGCGCCGAGGTCATCCACGGTGTACAGGAACACGTCGTTCAGGCGCGCTACCTCGGGTTCCACGTCGCGCGGCACGGCCAGGTCGACCATCATGATCGGGCGATGCTTGCGGCGCTTGACCGCGCGCTCCACGGCGCCCAGGCCGATGATCGGCAGCGAACTCGCGGTGCAGGACACCACGATGTCGAACTCATGCAGCCGCTCGCCCAGATCCTGCAGGCGGATGGCCTGCGTGGTCAGGCCCTGTTCGGCCAGTTGCTCGGCCAGCCGCTCGCCACGCTCGACGGTGCGGTTGGCCACCACGATCTGGCGCGGCATCTGCGCGGCGAAGTGCGTGGCGCACAGCTCGATCATCTCGCCCGCGCCGATGAACAGCACGCGCTGGGTCGAAACACTTTCGAAAATCCGCTGGGCGAGCCGCACGGCGGCGGCAGCCATCGACACCGAATGGGCGCCGATCTCGGTCTGGCCGCGCACTTCCTTCGCCACGGCGAAGGTGCGCTGGAACAGCTGGTTCAGGTAGGTGCCAAGCGCGCCGGCCTCGCCAGCGGTGCGCACCGCGTCCTTGAGCTGGCCCAGGATCTGCGTTTCGCCGAGCACCATCGAGTCGAGTCCGCTGGCCACGCGGAACGCGTGACGCACGGCTTCGGACTGGGGCAGGGCATACAGATGGGGGGCCAGTTCGCCGGCCGGCACGTTGTGGTGCTGGGCCAGCCAGCGCAGCGTGTGCTCGAAGCCGTCCGCACCGGGCTGCAGCACATCGGTGGCGCAGTAGATCTCGGTACGGTTGCAGGTGGAGAGGATGGCGGCCTCGGTGCCGCTGCGGCCGGCCAGATGGGTGCGCAGGGCGCCCAGGGCCGGTTTGATCTGCTCAAGCGGAAACGCCACACGCTCGCGGAGCGAGACGGGTGCCGTAGTGTGATTGATGCCGATCGCGAGCAGTTGCATTTGTGGGGTTCGTTGCCATCCGGATCGTAGCCGGAAGCGATGGCCATTATACCGCCGGGCCGCGATTTTGCAGGGCGAGGGGGCGTTTTGTTCCAAGTGCGCCAAAACGCCAGTATTGTTACGGCGCGGTCACGCGGTGCTGGCCGAATCCGGATCAAATAGGGGGTGCCGATGCTCGGCTTGGTGGTGGTGGGGGCGATCGTGGGCCTGGCGGGACGCCAGATGCACCCGGCCGGGCGGGTCGTGAGCCTGCCGGCCGCGCTGGTGCTGGGTGTGCTCGGCGCGCTGGGCGCCTTCTACGGCGGGCGCGCGGCCCACTTGTTTACCGACGGCCAGCTCTCGGGCTGGACCGCCGCGATCGTCGGCGCGGCGCTGCTGGTCGGCGTCTGGGGTGTGGCGCGCCCGCGACGGTAGGGCTGTCCGCCCCGCCGGCTGCCTAGGCTTGACCCCGCGCGGACAGGAAGCGCCGCAGGATCGCGCTCGAATAGTGGCTCGCCACGTCGCGCAAAAATGCCGAAAAGTCCACATGCGCGACATCGTCGGCCCGGTCCGATACGGTACGCATGACTGCATAGGGCACGCCGTACTCGTAGCAGATCTGGGCCAGCGCCGCGCCTTCCATCTCCACTGCCTGCACGCCCGGCAGGCGCTCCCGCAAGTCAGCCACGGCCGCCGGGGCGTTGATGAACTGGTCGCCGCTGGCCACCATGCCCACGTGCAGGCGCGGCGCGGCCACGCCGAAGCGGGCCAGCACGCCGTCCGGCACTTCGGTGGCGAGGTCGAGGCGCAGGAAGTCGTCGGCCGCCGTCCGCAGCGCCGCCGTCAGCGCTGCATCGGCCGGAAAATCGGCGCGCGCCAGCAGCGGCACCTCGTGGCGCGGGAACAGCGGGCGGGCGTCCAGGTCGTGCTGGAGGGTGCGGTCTGCCACGACGATATCGCCCACGCGCACCTCGGGCCCCACGCCGCCCGCCAGCCCCGTGAACACGATCTCGTCGACGCCGAACTCGCGGATCAACGTGACCGTGGTGGCCGCCGCCGCCACCTTGCCCACGCGCGCGAGCACCAGCACCACGGACTGCCCGTGGAGCGTGCCGGCGTAGTAGTCCCGCATGCCGATGGTGCGCACGGTGGCGCGCGCGTCTTCGTGCCGCATGGCGGCGATCAGTCCATCGACTTCGTCGTGGAGCGCGGCAAGGATGCCGAGGGTCATGGCTGCCCGGATTGGATGAGAAAGGCGCCAGCATACCGGCGCCGGGAGCGCGGCGGAAGCGGGGCGCCGCGTTTTCAGAACCCTCTCATAGGCACGGGCAGGCCGCTTTGCTACAGTGCGCTTGCGTTCGCATTCCATCGTTTTCCATCGCATTCCAGCCCGGGAGAATTCCGTTGGAACCCCTTTCAGATCGACGCATGGCCCAGCAGGCGCTGGCCGACTGGCGCGCCCAGGATCGCCTTGGCGCGGAAAGCCTTGCGCCCGCGTGGGCCCGCACCTTGCCGGCGCGGGCCGACTGGCACCGCTGGCTCGAGCGGGCGCTGCTGGCGCTCGGCACCGCGCTGCTCTGCGCCGGCGTCATCGTCTTCTTCGCGTTCAACTGGGAGGCGCTGCACAAGTTCGCCAAGTTCGGGCTGCTGGCGGGCCTGCTGACCGGGCTTGCGGCGCTGGCGGCATGGCGGCCGGCCGGGGACGGCATCGGGCAGGCCGCGCTGGCCGGCGCGCAGGTGGTGTCGGGGGTCTGGATGGCCGTGATCGGCCAGACTTACCAGACCGGCGCCGATGCCTGGCAACTGTTCGCCCTGTGGACGCTGCTGGCCGTGCCATGGGCGCTGGCCGCGCGGGCGGCGCCGCACTGGTGGCTGGTGATCGTGGTCGGCAACGTGGCGCTGCTCCGTTATGGCAGTGTGCGGCTGGGCGTGGGCAGCATGTTCGACCTGCTGTTTTCGGGGCGCCATGCGCGCGAGACCACGATGTTCCTGCTGCTGGCGTGTTGCATCCAACTGGTGATCTGGTACGTGCTGGCGGCCCGCGCGGCCCGCTGGGGTTTTCGGGGCGATGCCGGCCCGCGCCTGATCGCCGTGCTCGCCTGTGGATATGCGGCCTGGCTGGGCCTGACGAGCGTGCTGGTCCATCGCGTGGAGGCGGTGGGGCTAGTGGCCGGCGCGGTGGCGCTGGCCGGGCTCGGCGCCTGGTTCCGGCGGCGCGCGTCGTTCGACATCGTCGTGCTGAGCCTCGCGTGTCTCGCCGGCATCGGGCTGGTGGTGTCGGCGCTGGGGCGCCTGCTCGCCGAGGGCCATGGCGACTTCGGCATCTTCCTGCTGCTCGGGCTGGTCACGGTAGGGCTGGCTGCGGTGGCGGCGGCATGGTTGCTGCGGGCATGGCGTGACGCCAGCGGGAGGCCGGCATGAGCGCGCAAGCGGTGGAGCGAAAGCTCTGGGACGACCTCACAGCACAGGGCGTGGTCGAGGGAGAGTACGTGGCCACGCAGCGCACGCCGTGGCCCATTCGCCTGCTGATGGGCGCGGCGGGCTGGCTCGGCGCGCTGTTCTTCCAGGTATTCCTGCTCGGCTCGGTGTTCGCGGCAACAAGCGGCAACGGCCCGGCCATGCTGGTGACCGGGCTGCTGATGCTGGGCGGGGCCGTGCTGCTGTACCGGATGGCCGGCGAGGGCAGCGGGCGCATCGCGCTCGGCCAGTTCGCGTTGGCCCTGAGCCTGGGCGGGCAGGGCATGGCGATCTTCGGCACGGCCCAGATGCTCGGCGGCGAGTGGCTGGTGGACCGCGCGGCGTTCTGGCTCGCGGTGGCCGTGTTCGAGGTGGCGCTGTACGCCATCGTGCCGAACCGGCTCCATCGTTTCGTGGTGGCGCTCGGCGCGTGGACGGCGCTGGCGTTCGCGCTGAATATCGCGCTGGCCGGCGCCCGGCACTACGGCTGGGTCGTGCTGCCGTGGTCGCTCGGATGGCTGATGCCGCTGGCCTGCGCGGTGGTCACCGTCTTCGTGCTGAAAGAGCATTGGCTGGCGGCGCGCGGCGACCATGGGCGATGGGAGCCCGGCGCGGACGCCACGCTGGTCTTCGCGCTGGCGGCGGCGCTGCTGGTCACCGGGGCAAACCATCCGCTGGCTGGGGTTTTCGATGAACGTGGCGCACCGCGCCTGCTCGCGCCGTGGCTGGCCGGGGCGCTGACCGAGGCGGTGCTGCTGATGTTCGCGTTGTTCGAATGCCGGCGCCTGCATGTCGAGCCGCGCATCGGTGCGGCGGTGCTGGGTGTGACGCTGGCCTTCGCCACGCTGATGGTGATGGCGCCGGCAGTCGGTGCCGGCGTGCTGGCACTGGCGCTGGCCCTGCGGCGCGGGTCGCTGGCATGGCTCGGGCTCGGCATCGCGGCGGTCATCGCGGGCTTTGTCTGGTACTACGGCTCGCTCCAGTGGACGCTGCTGGCCAAGTCCGCCACGCTGGTGGCGGCCGGCGTGCTGCTGCTGGCGGTTCGGATCGTGATGCGACGGATGGAGGCGCGACCATGAAACGATGGATCGTGGTGGCATGGCTGCTGGTGATCGGCGTGGCCGGGGCGGTCATCGTCGGCAAGGAACGGGTGCTGTCGCATGGGGAGGTCGTCTACCTTCGGCTGGCACCCGTGGACCCGAGGTCCCTCATGCAGGGCGACTACATGGCGCTGAATTTCGCCCTCGGGCTGGAAATCGCCGCCGCCCAGGCCCGCGCCCAGTCCCCGCGCGAGCGGGAGACCGAAGTGGTGATCCGCCGCGACGCCGCCGGGGTCGGGCAACTGGTCCGGCTGCAGAACGGCCAGCCGCTGGCCGAGGGCGAGCGGCGCCTGCGCGTCCAGAACGTCCCCTCGCGCTGGGGCGGCCCGATCGTGCAGGTCTCCACCGACGCGTGGTTCTTTCAGGAAGGACAGGCGGAGCGGTTCGCCAAGGCCCGCTACGGCGAATTCCGGCTGGATAGCAGCGGTCAGGCGCTGCTGGTGGGCATGCGGGATGAACAGTTGAAGCCGTTGTAGCCGCGAGCGAGGGCTCGCGCTGCGCCCTAAAGCAAAAAACCCGGCATCTGCCGGGTTTTCTCGGGTTTGTTACGCCTGCCTCAGACGTTGAACAGGAAGTTCATCACGTCCCCGTCCTTCACCACATATTCCTTGCCTTCGGCGCGCATCTTGCCGGCTTCCTTCGCGCCCTGTTCGCCCTTGAACTGGATGAAGTCATCGTAGGCGATGGTTTGCGCGCGGATGAAGCCGCGTTCGAAGTCGGTGTGGATCACGCCGGCGGCCTTGGGGGCGGTGTCGCCCACGTGGATCGTCCAGGCGCGGACTTCCTTCACGCCTGCCGTGAAGTAAGTCTGCAGGCCCAGCAGCGTGAAGCCGGCGCGGATTACGCGGTCCAGGCCGGGTTCTTCCATGCCCAGGTCGGCAAGGAATTCGGCCTTGTCGGCGTCTTCCAGGTCGGCAATCTCGGCTTCGATGGCTGCGCAGACGGCCACGACCGGCGAATTGGTCAGCTTGGCGTGCTCGCGCACTGCGTCGAGGTGCGGATTATTCTCAAAGCCGTCTTCGCGCACGTTGGCCACGTACATCGTCGGCTTGGCGGTGATCAGGCAGAACGGGCGGATGGCTTCCCATTCCTCCGGCGACAGGTCCAGCGTGCGCACGGCCTTGGCCTGGTCGAGCACGGTTTGTGCCTTCTCCAGCACTGCCACGAGGCGCAGCGCTTCCTTGTCACCGGCGCGGGCGGGCTTGATATAGCGCGCGTGGGCCTTTTCCACCGTGGCCAGGTCGGCCAGCGCCAGTTCGGTGTTGATGACTTCGATGTCCGACAGCGGATCGACCTTGCCCGCCACGTGGATCACGTTCGGATCCTCGAAGCAGCGCACGACGTGCGTGATGGCGTCGGTTTCGCGGATATTGGCCAGGAACTGGTTGCCCAGGCCTTCGCCCTTGGACGCGCCCGCCACCAGGCCGGCGATATCGACGAATTCCACCGTCGCCGGCAGGATGCGCTCTGGCTTGACGATGTCAGCCAGCTTCGTAAGCCTCGGATCCGGCACTTCCACGACGCCCACATTGGGTTCGATGGTGCAGAACGGATAGTTTTCGGCGGCGATGCCGGCCTTGGTCAGGGCATTGAACAGCGTGGACTTGCCGACGTTGGGCAGGCCGACGATGCCGCATTTGAGGCTCATGGTGTCTGGCTGGAAATAGCAAAGGCTGTATTCTAGCGGATGGCCACCCTTGGCCAGCCTTTATCCCTCGGCGGGCGGCCCGCCACGGCTTGTGCGATGTCCCCGATGGCGCGCACGTCACGTCGCTATAATCGAGGCATGACCGGATCAGCCGCACCGGCGCGTCGCGCCGCCTCCCATTCCATGCCCTCGACTCCATCCTCCCGCTTTCAGATTGCCGTGGTCGGCGGCGGTATCGTCGGCAAGGCCTGCGCACTGCTGCTGGCCCAGCAGGGCATGCAGGTGGCCCTCGTCGCGCCGCGCCCCGTGGGCGAGACCGCGCGCACCGGGGAGGACGACTGGGACAGCCGCATCTACGCGTTCTCGTCCAGCTCGCAGCAGTTGCTGGAGCGGCTGCGCGTCTGGGAGGCCCTCGACCCGGCCCGTGTGCAGCCCGTGCGTGACATGCGCGTCTTCGGCGACGTCAGCGCCGCGGAGGCCAGCCCCTCGCCCCATGGCGATCTCCATTTCTCGGCTTACGCCGCCGCCGTGCCGCAACTGGCGTGGATCATCGAGTCGAGCCATGTGGAGCGCGTGCTGGACACCGCGCTGCGCTTCCAGCACCAGGTGCAATGGTTCGACGAAGCCGCCGATGGGTTCGAGCGCGACCTCGACGGCGTGACCCTGACCCTCGCCAGCGGCGCCCGCGTGCGCGCCAACTGCGTGGTCGGCGCCGACGGCGCGCGCTCCTGGGTGCGCCAGCAATGCCATATCGGCACCAGCCAGCGGCGCTACCGCCAGCTTGGCGTGGTGGCGAACTTCGCCTGCGAACTGCCGCATCAGGAAACCGCATGGCAATGGTTCCTGGGCGCGCCCGAGAAGCTTATGGCCGACGAGGAACTCGCCAATGGCGAGATCGTCGCCATGCTGCCGCTGCCCGGCAACCGCGTGTCGATGGTCTGGTCCGCCGATGAAGCCCACGCGCAGGACCTCGTCGCGCTGTCCCCCGAGGCCCTCGCCGCCACCGTGGCCCAGGTGGCCAACGGGGCGGTCGGCGCCCGGTTCGGCGCACTGCGCTGCCTGACGCCGGCCAAGGGCTTCCCGCTGGTGCTCCAGCGTGCCGAGCAGTTCGTCCAGCCGCACGTGGCGCTGGTCGGCGATGCCGCGCATGTGGTCCATCCGCTGGCCGGGCAGGGCATGAATCTTGGTTTACGCGATGTGACGGAACTTGGGCGCGTGATGGCCGACAAAGAACCGTTCCGATCGGAAGGCGACTTGCGCCTGTTGCGCCGCTACGAGCGTGCACGCGCCACGGACCTGCTCTCCCTGACTGCCGCCACCGATGGCTTGCACCGGCTGTTTTCGCTGCCGGGCGCGCCCGCGCGGCTGATACGCAACGCCGGCATGCGCGCCGTGGGCGGCCAGGGGCTGCTCAAGCGCTTCCTGATCGGCCGCGCGCTGGGCTGAGCCGGCCAACCACTATTTAAAGATTCTGCCGACAAGGCACCCGAACCCTGGAGTCACCATGTTGCAACTGTTCCGCCGCCGTTCCGCCCGCATGGGCGCCCTTGCTGCCCTGGCCGGTGGCCTGGCCCTGGGCGGCTACGCCCTGCACGCGCTGGCCGCGGACGAGCCGGGCACGGACCGCATCAAGGCGTCCATCCAGAAGATGCTGGGCGGCCGCGCCGAGGTGAAGAGCGTGACCAAGGCGCCGGTACCGGGTTTGTATGAAGTCAACGTGGCTGGCCAGATCGTGTACACCGACCCCACCGGGCGCTACATCATCAATGGCGAGGTCATCGACACCAAGACCAACACCAACCTGACCGAGGAGCGTCTGGCCGAGCTGAACAAGATAAAGTGGTCCGATCTGCCGCTGGCGCGCGCCATCAAATGGACGAAGGGCGATGGCAGCCGCACCGTGGCGGTGTTCTCGGACCCGAACTGCGGCTACTGCAAGAAGATCGAACAGACCTTCCAGCAGATGGACAACATCACGGTCTACACCTTCCTCTACCCGGTGCTGTCGCCCGATTCGACGACCAAGGCCAAGCAGGTCTGGTGTGCAACAGACCGTACCAAGGTGTGGCGCGACTGGATGCTGAACCACGTGGCCATCACCGGCAACGGTAGCTGCAAGACGCCGGTGGACGAGAACCTGGCGCTGGGCCAGAGCCTGAATATCTCGGGCACGCCGGCAGTGTTCTTCACCGACGGCACGCGCATCCCGGGCGCGGCGGACATCGCCACGCTGGAGCGCAAGCTCGCCAGTCTCAAGAAGTAACGCGCGGCGCCGGACCCTCCCGGCTGTTTGAAGCGGCCGGCACTGTCCGGCCGCTTTGCTTTCCGGCGCCTGCGCTGCGTTACCAAATTCCCTGAAAAATCAAAGAGATCGAGGAGATACCATGACGTTCCAGGCTTTGCTGCTGACCCAGGCCGATGGCAAGACGGCCGCCGCCGTCACCCAACTCGATGAATCCGCGCTGCCGGCGGACGGCAACGTGCTGGTGGCCGTCGACTATTCGACGATCAATTTCAAGGACGGCCTGGCAATCACGGGCCGCGCGCCGGTGGTGCGCAAGTGGCCGATGGTGGCGGGGATCGACGGCGCCGGCACGGTGCTCGATTCGAGCGACCCGCGCTGGCGCACCGGCGACCGCGTGGTGCTGAACGGCTTCGGCGTGGGCGAGACGCACTGGGGCTGCCTGGCGCAGCGCGCGCGGCTGCAGGGCGACTGGCTGGTGCGGCTGCCCGATGCGTTCACGTCGCGGCAGGCCATGGCGATCGGCACGGCCGGCTACACGGCCATGCTGTCGGTGCTGGCGCTGGAGCGCGGCGGCGCGCTTGGGCCCGTGAAGCCCGGCGATGGCGAGGTGCTGGTCACGGGCGCCTCGGGCGGCGTGGGCTCGGTGGCCATCGCCATCCTGTCGAAGCTCGGCTATCGCGTGGTGGCTTCCACCGGCAAGACCGCCGAGGCGGATTTCCTGCGTGCGCTGGGCGCCGCCGACGTGATCGACCGGGCCGAACTGGGCGCGCCGGGCAAGCCGCTCCAGAAGGAGCGCTGGGCGGGCGTGGTGGATTCGGTCGGCTCGCACACGCTGGTCAACGCCTGCGCCCAGGTGCGCTACGGCGGCGTGGTCACGGCGTGCGGGCTGGCGCAGGGCATGGATTTCCCGGCCTCGGTGGCGCCGTTCATCCTGCGCGGCGTGACGCTGGCCGGCATCGATAGCGTGATGGCGCCGATGTCGCTGCGCGAAACCGCGTGGAAGCGGCTGGCGCGGGATCTGGCCCCGGACCGGCTCCAGGCCATCACGCGTGAGATCCGGCTGGGCGAGGCCATCGACGCCGCCAGCCAGATCATGGCGGGCGGCATGCGCGGCCGCGTGGTGGTCGATGTGAACGCCTGAGGGAACGTCCGAGGGAACGCCCACAAGACAAGTCCACGTTCGAAGGGTGACGGGGCGTGGCGCTACAATCACAACCATGACGCCGATCCGCTACGCCATCGCCCCGCTTCAGCCCGAAGCCCATCTGTTCGCCGTGACCGTGACGGTGGACGTCCCCGACCCCGCCGGCCAGGTCTTCACGCTGCCCGCGTGGATTCCCGGCAGCTACATGATCCGCGACTTCGCGCGCAACATCGTCCGCATTCGGGCCGATGCGGGCGGGGTGGCGGTGCCACTGACCAAGCTCGACAAGCAGAGCTGGCAAGCCGCACCGGTGGCTGCCGATGCCGGGCCGCTGGTCCTGCAATACGAGGTCTATGCCTGGGACCTGTCGGTGCGCAGCGCGCACCTCGACACCACCCACGGCTTCTTCAACGGCAGCTCCGTGTTCCTGCGCGTGGTGGGGCAGGACGACCAGCCGTGCACCGTCGATCTCCATGCGCCCGCCGGCGAGGCCTATGCCGACTGGCGCGTCGCCACGGCGCTGCCCGAGGCGCGCGGCCCCGGCGGCGCGCGCCGCTACGGCTTTGGGCGCTATCAGGCAGCCAACTACGACGAACTGATCGACCATCCGGTGGAGATGGGCACGTTCGCCATGGCCAGTTTCCGTGCCTGCGGCGCCCAGCACGACGTGGTGTTCACGGGCAAGGTGCCGAACCTGGACCTGCAACGCGTCTGCCGCGACCTGAAACAGATCTGCGAGGCCCAGATCCGGCTGTTCGAGCCGCGCTCGGCCCGCGCGCCGTTCCTGGACAGCAATCGCCGCTACGTCTTCATGACGATGGTGACCACTGACGGCTACGGCGGCTTGGAGCACCGCGCCAGCACGGCGCTGATGTGCGCGCGCGGCGACCTGCCGGTGCGCGGCAACGCCCAGACCAGCGAGGGCTATCGCACCTTCCTGGGGCTGTGCAGCCACGAGTACTTCCACACCTGGAACGTCAAGCGGATCAAGCCGGCGGCGTTCGTGCCGTACCAGCTCGCGCAGGAAACCTATACGCCGCTGCTGTGGCTGTTCGAAGGATTTACGAGCTACTACGACGATCTGATCCTGGCCCGGACGGGGCTGGTTTCGACCACCCAGTACGTCGAGATGCTGGCCAAGACCTGGAACGGCGTCTTGCGTGGCAACGGCCGCACCAAGCAGAGCGTGGCCGACAGCGCCTTCGATGCCTGGACGAAATACTATCGGCAGGACGAGAACGCGCCGAACGCCATCGTCAGCTATTACACCAAGGGTTCGCTGGTAGGGCTGGCGCTGGACCTGACCATCCGCGAGAAGACCGGCGGGCGGAAATCGCTCGATGACATCATGCGCGCGCTCTGGCAGCGCTACGGCCGCGACTTCTACGCGCCGGGCGCCACCCAGCGCGGCGTGACGGAAGCCGAGGTCCACGCGCTGTTCGATCAGGTGACCGGGCTGCGGCTCGGCACGCTGCTGCGGGCACTGACCGAGGGCACGGGCGAGATCAACCTGCCGCCGCTGTTCCGCGCCTTCGGCATCAAGGCCGAGAAGGTCGAGCCGGGTAAGCCGTCCGCCGGCGCGGCGCTGGGTATCAAGACCCGCAACGAGGAAGGCTGGGTGCGCGTGAGCCAGGTGCTCGACGGCGGGGCGGGGCAGGCCGCCGGCGTCTCGGCGGGTGACCTGCTCGTGGCGCTGGACGGCCTGCGGCTGGCGCCCGGCCAGCTCGACAAGCAACTGGCGCGCTACCGGCCCGGCGACGCCGTGCAGCTCCACCTGTTCCGGCGCGATGAACTCCAGGTGCTGCCCGTCACCCTGGCGCGCGAGCCGGCCATGCAGTACAAAGTGAACGTGGAGCCCGGCAAGCATGCGGCCCGCACGCGCTGGCTGGGGCAGTAACCGGCCGATGACGGCGCCCGGGTCCTGACACCGGGCGCCAGTCGACAGTCGACAATCGCCCCCCGCTGCCCCAACGTCGCCATCGTCCGCCAGCCCAACATCGCCCCATGGAATACGCGCACGATCCCCGCACGTTTCTCTTCTCGCACTATATCTACCGTGGCCTGCGCTCGGCCACCGGGGTCATCGGCGCCACGCTGCTGGCCATGCAGGTCATGGACCTGCCCAGCGCCATGGTCGTGTCGATGGGCGCGCTCTGCACCAGCCTGATGGACCTGCCCAGCCCGCTGAACCACAAGTTCAACGAGATGCTGGCCAGCGTGCTGCTGTGTACCGCCGTGACCGCCGTGGTGGCGCTGGCCACGCCGTTCCCGCGCGTGCTGCCGTGGGTGCTGGTGCTGGTGACCTTCCTCGCCGGCATGATGACGGTCTATGGCAACAAGACCATGCCGTTGCAGTTTTCGGCATTGTTCGTCATGACGCTCACCGTCAACGAGGACTTCGTGCTCCAGAAGGCGTTCGTCCATGCCGGGCTGTTCGGGGCCGGGGCGGTGGCCTACATGGCCTATGCGATGGCGGTCAGCTGGGTCATGGAGCGGCGCACGCGCCAGCAGATACTAGCCGAGTCGCTGTACGAAATGTCTCACTACCTCGAGATCAAGGCAGGTTTCTACGATGCCGGCACCGACTACGAGGAACAGTTCAACCAGCTGGTGCGCCAGCAGATCGTGGTGGCCGAGCGCCAGCAGGCGGCGCGCGATCTGGTGCTGCGTGGCAACCGCACCAAGCGTGACGGCCTGCTGGTACGCGTGCACCTGCGGATGCTCGATCTCTACGAGTACATCCTTTCCACCAACACCGACTATCCCTTGCTGCGCCAGACCTTCGGTGGCACGCCGGCGCTGGACGCGATACGGCGGCTGGTACGTGGGCTGGGCAAGGATCTCGAGGAAATCGCCTACGACGTCACACGCGGCAAGCCTTCGTACAGCGCCCATGACTACGGCCCCGACCTGCGCGCCGTGACGACGGAAATCGAACAATTACGACATCACCACGTGTCGGCGGCGGCCATGACGGCGGTCGCGGAGACGATTGAGATGATTCGCGGTGCCATCACGCTGGTCGGCCAGTTGCACGAGGCGTCCCGCACACCGGTGGAGCCGGCCAAGGTGATGCCGGGGTCGGACATGACACCGTTCCTGACCCGCCAGAAGTATGAGCTGGGCGTGATCCTGGACAACCTGCGCTGGCGCTCGCCGGCGTTTCGCTACTCGCTGCGCATCACGATGGCGGTGGCGGTGGGGCTCTGGCTGGGCGACCGGCTGCCGTATGCGTCGCACAGCTATTGGATTCTTCTCACGATTGTCGTAATCCTGAAGCCGAATTACAGCCTGACCAAGCAGCGCTACAACGACCGGCTGATCGGCACGCTGATTGGTTGCCTGATCAGCGTGGTGGTGCTGCGCGTGGTGACGGAGCCGCTGGCGCTGCTGGCGGTGCTCTACGTGGCACTGGTGGCCAGTTCGGCGTTTTCCACCATCAAGTACCGCTACACGGCCATCGCCGCCTGCGTGCAGGTGCTGATCCAGATCAACCTGCTGATGCCGGGCAGCCAGACCGTAGTGGGCGAGCGGCTGATCGATACGGTGATCGGCGGCGTGATCGCGTCCATCTTCAGCTTTGTGCTACCGAGCTGGGAGTACCGGGCGATTCCCAAGCTGGTGGAGAACGTGCTTCAGGCCAACCGGCGCTATATCGCCGCCACGCGCGACCTGCTGCTGCGCCGCGCCCAGGACGACTTTGCCTACCGCGTACAGCGCAAGCAGTTCATGGACAACCTGTCGGCGCTGATCGCCTCGTTCCAGCGCATGCTCGACGAACCGCGCAGCCGGCACCGCGCCGTGGACAACCTGAGCCGCTTCATCAATCAGAACTATCTGGTGGCGGCGCATGTGGCGGCGGCGCGCATCCAGGTGCGCCAGCACTACGAGGAACTGGACGTGCCGGCGGCCGAGGCGGCCATCGAGCAGGCCACGGAAGCCGCCACGCGCAGCCTGACGCTGGCCAGCGAACGGCTGGCGGGCGAGGAGCGGCACGGGCCGCGCGGCGCTGGCTTTATCCGCACGCCGACGGAAACTGCCGTCGCCGGGGTGGGCCTGCCGCCGCACGAACTGGTCGCAGGGGCCGCCGCCGATGACGACGAAGCCAGCGAGCGCCGCGCACGGATCGCCGATTCGGCGGATCGGCGCAAGGCGGACGTGCTGGTCCAGGCCGCCGCGGCGGGCGAGATCGGCGCGGACGAGCGCGATGCCGCCGCGCAACCTGCCGAGTCGGGCGCGAGTTCGACCGGCCGCGCCGCCAACGCGGTGCTGGAGCGCCGCCTGCGCGCGCTGCGCGAAGACGCCGCCAAGATCGCGCTGCGCACCGGCGCGATTGGCCGGTCGATGGCGGAGAAGGATTGAAAGAACCGTGCGACTGGATGCGCCGACCCTCTCCCCCGGCCCCTCTCCCGCAAGCGGGCGAGGGGAGACCACAGGCAGCGGCTGAAGGGTAATGGTTTGCTCCCCTCTCCCTCCGGGAGAGGGGCTGGGGGAGAGGGCAGGCGCCCGCAGCACCTCAAACGGAGAATCACCGATGACAGCCATTCATGAAACCTGGCATCTCATCGCCCATGGCCGCGTGCAGGGCGTGGGCTATCGCGCGGCCTGCGCGGACCGCGCCGTGGCGCTGGGGCTGGTGGGATGGGTGCGCAACCGGACCGATGGCACGGTCGAGGTGATCGCGCAGGGGCCGCGCGACCCGCTTGAGGCGCTGCGGACGTGGATGGCGGCGGGCCCGCCGGCCGCGCAGGTGTCGAAGGTGGAGATGACCCCGGCGGACGACGAAGGGCCCTTCAGCGGGTTCCGCTGGCTGCCGACTGCTTAAATATTAGACAGCGCTTAGTCGGCCTTCAGCCAATCAATCGGCGCCCGGCCATGCCGTTCCAGCCAGTCATTGGCCTGCCGGAAATGCCCGCAACCCAGGAATCCGCGATGCGCGGACAGCGGCGACGGATGCGGCGCCTCCAGGACGCAATGCGTGTGCGCGGTCTGCCCATCGAGCAGTGCCCGCTTGGCCTGCGCATGGCTGCCCCATAGCAGGAACACGAGATTGGGCTGCGACGCCGCCAGCGCGTGGATCAGGCAATCGGTCACCGCTTCCCAGCCGCGCTTGGCGTGGCTGGCCGCCTGGCCTTGCTCCACGGTCAGCACGGTGTTCAGCAGCAGCACGCCCTGACGCGCCCAGCCCTCCAGATTGCCGGAGGCGCGCGTGGGCTCGGCGCCGTACTCGGCACCGATTTCCTTGAAGATATTGCGAAGGCTCGGCGGCACCTTGACGCCCTCGGGCACCGAGAACGCCAGCCCGTGCGCCTGCGGAATCTCCGCGCCAGCGACCACGCCGGTGCCGTGATACGGGTCCTGCCCCAGGATCACGACCTTGACGGCATCGGGCGGGGTCAGGTGCAGCGCGTGGAAGACCGCGTGCGGAAACACCGGCTTGCCGGCGGCGCGCTCGCCATCGACAAAGCGCGCCAACTCGTCCCACGCGGCATGGCCGAGGCACGGCGCGAGCAGGGTGCGCCACGCGGCGGGCAGCGCATCGACCTGGGTTTGCAAAGGGGCGATGGCAGGAGGCTCGGCGGCCACGGGTGCAGCAAAGAAGTCGGCTTGCATGCGGGGAGGGGAGAGAGTCAGGAGAGTTCGCCGCCCGTCAGGCGATAGCCGCGCGCGGCCTTGCTCAGATCGGACGGGGTGAGCGGCGCCACATGGGACAGCCGCGCGGCGAACGCACGCAGCGCGGCTTCGGCAAGCTGGCTGTCGTCGGCCCCGCCGTTGTCATCGCCCGGCAGCCATTCGAGTTCGAGTTCCTGGATGGTCTCGACCTGGGCCTGCCCCGGCGCGGTGATCTTGCCAGTATCGAGCGCGGCTTCGATGCGCGCGCCGTCCTGCATGACGATCCATGTGCGGCGGACGAAATCGGTGCGGAATACCGGCGCCAGATGGTCGGCCAGCGGCGCCAGCACGGCGCGCGCCTCGTCGGGGAAGCGGGACAGCTCGATGGCCTCGCCGGCCACGTCGCACTCCCACTCGTTGCGCGAGGCCATCCCGCCCTGGCTGCTGCCGGCGGTCTTCAGCGTCTGGAGCCACTGGCTGCCCTTCTGGTCGCCCTTTTGGCGCAGTCGGAGCGCGGCACGCTGGCGGGCGAGGTCGCGCGCGGGCGTGTCCAGGTAGACGTTGAGCAACGTGGTTTCGCCGCGCGCCTCGCCGTTGGCATCGAGCCACGCGGCCACGGCCGCCAGCGCGGCGTCTGGCACGGCCAGCTTCAGTTCGATTTCACGCGGCATGGCAGCGATCCGTCGTTATGCGAACAGCCGTGCCAGTTCCACGCCCGGATCCGGCGCGCGCATGAACGCCTCGCCCACCAGGAACGCGTTGACGTTGGCGTCGCGCATCCGCTTCACATCGGCCGGGCCGAGGATGCCGGACTCCGTGACCACCAGCCGCTCCGGCGGCATCGACGGCAGCAGGTCCAGCGTGTTCTCCAGCGAGACCTCGAAGGTGCGCAGATTGCGGTTGTTCACGCCGACCAGCGGGGTCTTGAGGCGCAGCGCGTGGTCCAGTTCGTCGGCGCCGTGCACTTCCACAAGCACGTCCATGCCCAGTTCCAGCGCGCAGGCTTCCAGTTCGGCCATCAGGCCCGGGTCCAGCGCGGCCACGATCAGCAGGATGCAGTCGGCGCCCCAGGTACGGGCCTCGTAGACCTGATACAGGTCGACCATGAAGTCCTTGCGCAGCGCCGGCAGCGGGCAGGCCCCGCGCGCGCGCTTCAGGAAATCGGCATGGCCCTGGAAGAAGTTCACATCGGTCAGCACGGACAGGCAGGCCGCGCCGTGGCTGGCGTAGCTCTCGGCAATGGCCTCGGGCACGAAATGCTCGCGCAGCACGCCCTTGGACGGCGATGCCTTCTTGACCTCGGCAATCACGCCCGCGTGGCCCGCCGCGATCTTCTCGCGCAGGGACCGCTCGAAGCCGCGCGGCGCCAGGCCGGGCTCGGTGCGCAGGGCCTCGGCCTCGGCGCGCAGGCTGGGCAGGTCGCGCTTCTTGCGCGCGGCGGCCACTTCGTCGGCCTTCACGGCCAGGATTTTTTGCAGGATGTCGGACATGGCGGATTACTTGAATTGCTGCGTGGCACGCACGAACTGGTCGAGCTTCTCGCGGGCGGCGCCGCTGGCGATGGCCTTGCGGGCGCGTTCGATGCCGTCCTCGATCGAGCTGGCCACGTTGGCTGCGTAGAGCGCGGTGCCGGCGTTCAGCGTGACGATCTCGCGCGGCGTACCCGGCACATCGGTCAGCGCTTCGAGCAGCATCTCCTTCGATTCCACGGCATCGGCCACCTTCAGGCCCCGGTTGGAGATCATCGACAGGCCGAAGTCCTCCGGGTGAATCTCATACTCGCGCACCTCGCCATCCTTGAGTTCGCCGACCAGCGTGGCGGCACCGAGCGAGACCTCGTCCATGCCGTCCTTGCCGTACACGACGATGGCGTGCTTGGCGCCCAGGCGCTGCATCACGCGCACCTGAATGCCAACGAGGTCCGGGTGGAACACGCCCATCAGGATATTGGGGGCGTCCGCCGGGTTGGTCAGCGGGCCGAGGATGTTGAAGATGGTGCGCACGCCCATCTCCTTGCGGATCGGGGCGACGTTCTTCATGGCCGGATGGTGCGTCGGCGCGAACATGAAGCCGATGCCGGTCTGCTCGATGCACTGGCCGACCTGCTCCGGCGTGAGCATGATGTTCACGCCCAGCGCCTCCAGCACATCGGCGCTGCCCGACTTGGACGACACGCCCCGGTTGCCGTGCTTGGCGATCTTCGCGCCGGCGGCTGCCGCCACGAACATCGACGCCGTGGAGATGTTGAACGTATGCGACCCATCGCCGCCCGTTCCCACGATATCGACGAAATTGTCGCGATCCGTCACCGGCACCTTGTTGGCGAACTCGCGCATCACCTGCGCCGCCGCCGAGATCTCGCCGATGGTTTCCTTCTTGACGCGCAGCCCGGTCAGGATGGCGGCCGCCATCACGGGCGAGATCTGCGCCTGCATGATCTGCCGCATCAGGTGCAGCATCTCGTCATGGAAGATCTCGCGGTGTTCGATGCAGCGCGTCAGCGCTTCCTGCGGCGTGATGGACATGGCGGATTCTTGAATAGGGTCGGGGGCGGGGGCGAACGTTGCGGGATCGAGCCGCCTCATCACGGCACCTTCAGGAAGTTGGCCAGCAGCGCATGGCCGTGTTCGGACAGGATCGATTCCGGGTGGAACTGCACGCCTTCCACGGCCAGCGTCTTGTGGCGCACGCCCATGATCTCGCCGTCCGGCGTCCACGCGGTCACTTCCAGGCAATCGGGCAGGGTCTCCCGCTCGATCGCCAGCGAATGATAGCGCGTGATGTCGAAGTGCCGGGGCAGGCCGGCGAACACGCCTTCCTGGGTGGTTTCGATGGTGCTGACCTTGCCATGCATCACCTGCTTGGCGCGAATCACTTTTCCGCCAAATGCCTCGCCGATGGCCTGGTGGCCGAGGCACACGCCCAGCAGCGGGATCTTGCCCGCGAAGTGTTGCAGCACGGCCACCGAGATGCCGGCTTCCTTCGGGCTGCACGGGCCGGGCGACACGCAGATGCGCTCCGGGTTGAGCGCCTCGATCTCCTCGAGGGTGATCTCGTCGTTGCGGTAGGTCCGCACATCGGCGCCGAGTTCGCCGAAGTACTGCACCAGGTTGTAGGTAAACGAGTCGTAATTGTCGATCATCAGCAGCATGGTCGTTTCTCCAGTTCCTGGGGTCAGAGGTCGGCGTCCAGGCCGTCCTGGACTTGCTCGGCGGCGCGGATCACGGCGCGCGCCTTCGCCTCGGTTTCCCTCCATTCGGCCTCGGGGTCCGAGTCCGCGACAATGCCGGCGGCAGCCTGCACATAGAGATTGCCGTCCTTGATGATGCCGGTGCGGATGGCGATGGCGAGGTCCATTTCGCCGCCGAACGACAGGTAGCCCACCGCGCCGCCATAGATGCCGCGCTTGCGGGGCTCCAGTTCGTCGATGATTTCCATCGCCCGCACCTTGGGCGCGCCGGACAGCGTGCCGGCCGGGAAGGTGGCACGCAAAACGTCCAGATTGCTCATGCCCTCGCGCAGCGTGCCTTCCACCGAGCTGACGATGTGCTGCACGTGCGAGTACTTCTCGATGACCATCTTGTCGGTCACCTTGACCGTGCCGGTTTCGGCAATGCGCCCGATGTCGTTGCGCGCCAGGTCGATCAGCATCACGTGCTCGGCAATCTCCTTCGGATCGTTGAGCAGTTCGGTGGCGAGCTGGGCGTCACGCTCGGGCGTGCTGCCGCGCGGGCGCGTGCCGGCCAGCGGGCGGATCGTCACGATGTGCTTGCTGTCGGCATCGCCGTTGGTGCCCATCTTGCGGGTTTCCTGGCGCACCAGGATCTCCGGCGAGGCGCCCACCACCTGGAAGTCGCCGAAATTGTAGAAATACATATAGGGCGACGGGTTCAGCGAGCGCAGCGCGCGGTACAGCGACAGCGGCGAGTCGCGGTACGGCTTGACCAGCCGCTGGCCGATCTGCACCTGCATCATGTCGCCGGCCATGATGTATTCCTTGGCCTTGTGCACGGCGGCGATGTAGTCCGCCTTGGCGAATTCGCGGTAGACCTCGGACTGCACGGACGGGCTGGTCACCGGCACGTCCACCGGCTGGCGCAGCTTCATGCGCAGTTCGCGCAGGCGCTGGCGGGCGCGCGGGTAGGCTTCGGGGGTGGTCGGGTCGGCGTAGACAATCAGGTACAGCTTGCCGGACAGGTTGTCGATGACCGCCAGTTCCTCGCACAGCAGCAGCTGGATGTCGGGCAGGTCGAGATCGTCCGGCTTCTGCCTGTCGGCGAGCTTTTTCTCGATATAGCGCACCGCGTCGTAGCCGAAGTAGCCGGCCAGGCCGCCGCAGAAGCGCGGCAGGCCGGGGCGCATGGCCACCTTGAAGCGGCTCTCGAACGTGGCGATGAAGTCGAGCGGATTGCCTTCGTGGGTCTCGACGACCTTGCCGTCGGTGACCACCTCGGCGCGCTGGCCGTAGGCGCGCAGCAGCGTACGGGCATGCAGGCCGATAAACGAATAGCGGCCGAAGCGCTCACCGCCCACCACCGATTCCAGCAGGAAGGTGTTCACGCCGCGCGTTTGCGACTGAGCCAGCTTCAGATAGAGCGAGAGCGGCGTCTCCAGGTCGGCCAGCGCCTCGGCGATGATCGGAATACGGTTGTAGCCCTGGTCGGCCAGCGATTTGAATTCCAGTTCGGTCATGTCGATCCTCTTCTTGCGGCACCCGCGTATCGGATGTGGGGCGCGGCACCGCTTGTGTCGGCAGGGGAGGGCTGGCAACGCTGGCAACCCGCCCCGGGGGCGGACCGTGGTGCGAAGGGCTTGCACGAAGGCGCACAAGCGCGCACACGGCCGGGCGTGGCGTGCGGCGCGTTCTTGAGCTAACCGTAGCACATGCGGCTACGGCGCTGGCGGAGGGATCTGGGGATCGGCGCGGAGGCCGGCCTGGTGTGGCGGGGCCGGGTCCGGCGGAACCGGAACTCGTCGGGGGCGGCTGGCCGCGTGAAGCAGCTTGGTCCGGCCCGGCAAGTCCGTCAGGTGACTCGCGAACGCACTTTACGCCTGTTCAGAGGCGCGCCAGCGACGCCAGGGCCAGGCCTGCCGATCACTGCCAGAAAAGATGCGTTTGCGGTTGAGAAACATGGAGTTTTCAGCGTGGTACCCGCTGTGCGCGCTGTGCGGTAACAAGCGCTGCGGCGCGGGCAATGTCGGGGACTATACCATCGGCGTCAACGCCTTGTACAGGGTTCCCATGGTTGTAGCCATATGGCACCAACAGCACACCCATGCCGGCCGCGCGGGCCGCCTGCGCGTCGTTTTCGGAGTCGCCGATGGCCAGCACGGCGGCCGGATCGAGGCGGAATGCCTCGGCCACCCTGAGCAGCGGGAACGGATCGGGCTTGCGCAGCGCGAAGGCGTCGCCGCCGTAGACCAGTTCGAAAAACGGGGCCAGGCCGGTCTTGGCCAGCAGCGGTTCGGTGAAATTCCAGGGCTTGTTGGTCACGCAGGCCAGCCGCAACCCGGCCGCCTTCAGCGCCGCCAGCCCCTCGCGCACATTGGGGTAGAGCGCCGAGAACTGGCCGTTGATGCGCACGTACTCGCGGTCATAGAGCGCGTAGGCCTCGGCGAACAGCCCGTTGGCGTGCAGCGGCGAGAAGCGCGCGTCCAGCACCCGGCGGATCAGGTTTTCCGAGCCCTTGCCGACGAAGCTGACGATCTCCTGGGTGGACATCGGCGCCACCGGCCCCAGGTGCGGATGCAGGTGCGCCAACGCCAGCAGCATCGCGTTGACGGAGGCGTGGAAGTCGCCCGCCGTATCGACCATGGTGCCGTCCAGATCGACGATCACCGCCTCGATGCCGCTCCAGTCCGTGCGGCGCAGGATTTCAAGACCCATCTGTCCGGCCCGCCCGCTCAACGGCCAGCCGTGGCCAGCGCGTCGCGCAGCTGGCCGAGGACGCCGCGGTAGCCGCCATCGGCGTCCGGCTTGCTGAACACGGCGGAGCCGGCCACGAAGGTGTCCGCGCCGGCCGCGGCGATCTCGGCGATGTTGTCCACCTTCACGCCGCCGTCCACTTCCAGCAGGATCTGCCGGCCGGTGCGGGCCGTGTAGGCGTCGATGCGGGCGCGCACGGCGCGCAGCTTGTTCAGTGTCTCGGGAATGAACGACTGGCCGCCGAAGCCCGGGTTGACGGACATCAGCAGGATCACGTCCAGGCGGTCCATCACATGGTCCAGGTGGTGCAGCGGCGTGGCCGGGTTGAATACCAGGCCGGCCTGGCAGCCGTGGTCGCGGATGAGGGCCAGCGAACGGTCGATGTGATCGCTCGCCTCCGGGTGGAAGGTGATGATATTGGCGCCCGCCTTGGCGAAGTCCGGGATGATGCGGTCTACCGGGCGCACCATCAGGTGCACGTCGATCGGGGCGGTCACGTGCGGGCGGATGGCCTCGCAGACCAGCGGGCCCACGGTCAGGTTCGGCACGTAGTGGTTGTCCATCACGTCGAAATGGATCCAGTCGGCGCCGGCTTCGGTGACGCGGCGCACTTCCTCGCCCAGGCGGGCGAAGTCGGCGGACAGGATGGACGGGGCGATGCGGTAGGTGGGCGTGCTCATGGTGTGGGGCGGTGCGGGCGGGGCGGGTGGCCCGGCCGGCATCCGGATCGTCGGCATGGGAATGGCGCGTATTTTACGCCGGACCGGGCCCCTGGCGCCGGCGTCGCCCAGAATCCCGCCCAACCACGCCCAAAATCCGCCCGCTTGCCCCTGCCGGGGCCTTGCCGCACAATGCGGACACCCGACCGTGGCGCCTGGCGCCGCAGGCCGCCCCGATCCTCCATCCGATCCGTCGATCCCGGTCGACGCATGAGCCAGCAATGAGCGAGTACGCTTTTTCCGTGGCGGTACGCACCCAGTACCTGCCCGACCAGTCGGACCCCGATCGCGGACGTTTTGCGTTCGCGTACACCATCACCATCCACAACACCGGCGAAGTGGCCGCGCAGCTGATTTCGCGCCACTGGACCATCACGGACAGCGACAACGCCGCGCAGGAAGTGGCCGGCCTCGGCGTGGTGGGCCATCAGCCGCTGCTCAAGCCGGGCGAGCACTTCGAATACACGAGCTGGGCGACGATTTCCACCCCGGTGGGGTCGATGAAGGGCCTGTACTTCTGCGTGGCCGAGGATGGCCATCGCTTCGAGGTGCCGATTCCCGAGTTCGCGCTGGTGCTGCCGCGCATGCTCCACTAAGACTGGCGGGAACTCAGGCGGCGGGCGGCGGGTCTGCGTCCTTCGGTGCCTCGGCGGTCCGGGATGGATGATCCTTGGGCGCGCGGCTCGGGCGCGGATGCTTGCGCGCCGTGCCCATGGTCCAGACCACGATGAAGATCAGCAGCAACAGCGCCACGCCGGCTTCGGCCGCGAGCAGCAGGGTGGGATGGTCTTCGAAGAACTGGCTCATCGGGATCAGGATCGGGATCGAGGCGTGGATCGGTCAGACAGGTACGAGATTGTAGGACATGCGTGCCGCCGTGCAGCGCGCGCACGGTGTTAACAACGAAGACGATGGCATATCAGGAATCCTTTGGGGCGGTATCTCCGTGCAACCGGCCGGCAACGGGCGGGAAATCGGTGACATCCATGGCTGGATGGCGCACGTGGCTGGCGCTGGCCGGGGCAGCCGTGCTGCTGGCCGGCTGCATGAGCGGCCCGCCGCCGCGCGTGGAAGGCCCGGGCGGCACGCCCGGCACCCCGACGCCGCCGCCCTCCGCCAACGCCGGCCGGCTGCAGCCGGCGAGCTGGGCCGAGATCGGCGGCTGGAGCCAGGACGACGTGCGCGCCGCCTGGCCCGCGCTGCAGGCCAGCTGCCAGGCCCTGAAGAAGCGCGCTGACTGGAACCGCGTCTGCGCGGTCGGCCTGATGGTGGATGCCGGCGACCTCGCCGCCATGCGCGAGTACTTCGAGACCCATTTCCAGCCGTTCCGCGTGATCAATGGCGACGGCACCGATAGCGGCCTGATCACCGGCTATTACGAGCCGATCCTGCACGGATCGCGCACGCGCCAGGGCACCTTCCAGATTCCGCTGTACCGCCGTCCGCCGCAACTGGGCAAGGGCGCGCTGCCGGCCCGGGCCGAACTGCTGCGCAACCCGGCGCTGCGCGGCAACGAGGTGGTCTGGGTGGACGACGCCGTGGAAGCCGCCTTCCTCCAGATTCAGGGTTCGGGCCGTATCCGGCTGCCCGATGGCTCGGTGATGCGCGTCGGCTTCGGTGGCACCAACGACCAGCCGTTCCGGTCCTTCGGCAAATGGCTGCTCGACCGGGGCGAGATCACGTCCGCGCAGGCCACGATGCAGGGCATCAAGGCGTGGGCGCGCGCCAATCCGGCCCGCGTGGAGGAGATGCTCAACGTGAATCCGCGCTACGTCTTCTTCCGCGAACTCCCCGCGAACAACGACGGTCCGGTCGGCGCGCTGGGCGTGCCGCTGACGGCCGAGCGGTCGATTGCCGTCGATCCGGCCACGATTCCGCTGGGCGTGCCGGTGTTCCTCTCGACCACCCGGCCGCTCTCGACCGAACCGATCCAGCGCCTGATGTTCGCGCAGGACACCGGCTCGGCCATCAAGGGCGGCGTGCGGGCCGACTTCTTCTGGGGTGCCGGCGACGCCGCCGGCGAGACGGCCGGCCGCATGAAGCAGGGCGGCCGGATGTGGGTGCTGATGCCGCGCAGCTAAGCGGCAGCCTTCCACTTCGGGCTAGCGCGGCCGTTGATCCACGATGCGCCGCGCCTTGCCCACCGACCGCTCCACGCCGCCTTCGGGCAGGATCTCGATGGCGGCGGTGACGCCGATATACGCCTTGATATCGTGGACCAGCCCCGACCGGGCGTGCTGCGCCCCCTCGGGCTCGGCGCCGTGGGCGCATTCCACGCGCACCGTCAGCGTATCCATCGGCCCTTCCTTGCCCAGCACGCACTGGTAGTGCGGCGCCAGTTCGGCGTGCTTCAGGATCAATTCCTCGATCTGCGACGGGAACACGTTCACGCCACGCACGATCATCATGTCGTCGGTGCGGCCGGTGATCTTCTCCATCCGGCGGAACGCGGCGCGCGCCGTGCCCGGCAGCAGCCGCGTGAGGTCGCGCGTGCGGTAGCGGACCACCGGCATCGCCTCCTTGGTCAGCGAGGTGAAGACCAGTTCGCCGAACTCGCCATCGGGTAGCACTTCGCCGGTGTCCGGGTCGATGATCTCGGGGTAGAAGTGGTCCTCCCAGATCGTCGGGCCGTCCTTGGTCTCGGCGCATTCGTTGGCCACGCCGGGGCCCATCACCTCGGACAATCCGTAGATATCGACCGCCGAGATGCCCATGCGGCGCTCGATGGCCAGGCGCATCTCGGGCGTCCACGGCTCGGCGCCGAAGATGCCGATGCGCAGCGAGGTGCTGGCCGGGTCGATGCCCTGCCGCTCGAATTCATCGGCAATCGCCAGCATGTAGCTGGGCGTGACCATGATGATTTCGGGCTTGAAGTCCTGGATCAGTTGCACCTGGCGCTCGGTCTGGCCGCCGCCGAACGGGATTGCCGTCAGTCCGGCCTTTTCCACCCCGTAGTGCGCGCCCAGCCCGCCCGTGAACAGGCCGTAGCCGTAGCTGACGTGGACCTTGTCGCCGCGCCGCGCGCCCGAGGCGCGGATCGAGCGCGCCATGACCGTGGCCCAGGTATCGATATCGCGCAGTGTGTAGCCGACCACCGTGGGCTTGCCCGTAGTGCCGGAGGATGCGTGGATGCGCGCGATCTGGTCCTGCGGCACGGCGAACATGCCAAACGGGTAGTGGTCGCGCAGGTCCTGCTTGGTGGTGAACGGAAAGCGCGCCAGGTCCGCCAGCGACTGGATCTGGTCCGGATGGACCCCGGCGGCGTCGAACTTGCGCCGATAGACCGGCGAATGGTCGTAGGCATGGCGCACGGACCATTTCAGGCGATCGAGCTGCAGGGCCTGGAGGTCTTGCCGGCTGGCGGTCTCGATGGGCTCCAGCGGCAGGTCGGTGAGGCGCGCGCTCATGTCGGCTCCACCACGTGGCCCTTGATCTGGGCGGACTTGCCCCGGAACATCGCCACCGGCTCGCCGGCCTGGTTGGACACGCGGATGTCGTAGACGCCGTGGCGGCCGGACAGCACCTGCTCCTGGGCCTCGGCCGTCAGCACGTCGCCGCCGTGCACCGGGCGCAGGAACTCGATCGAACAGCCGGCGGCCACGGTGTTGATGTTGTGGCTGTTGCAGGCGAACGCGAAGCTGGAATCGGCGAGCGTGAATATCAGCCCGCCATGGCAGATGCCGTGGCCGTTGAGAAATTCGGGCCGCACCGGCATCGAGAGCCGGGCGTACCCGGGGCGCACGGCTTCCACGACGATGCCGAGCCAGCGGCTGCACGCATCGGCCTCATACATGGCGGCGGCGGCCGCTTCGGCCAGGGCCTGGGGGTCTTGGGGCAAGCGGGTCTCCTCGGGCTGTCTATATATATAGGGGGCGATGTTGGGCAGCGGGCTATCGGCCGGTGAAGTGCGGGGCGCGTTTCGCCAGGAAGGCGTTCACGCCTTCCGTGTAGTCGTGCGACTGGCCGAGGTCGTGCTGGAGGTCGCGTTCGAGGTCGAGCTGGGTGTCGAGCGTGTTCGTGGCGCTGGCGTACATCGCCCGCTTGATCGCCGCCAGCGCGCGGGTGGGCTGGGCGGCGAGGTGGGTGGACAGCGCCATCGCCTGTTCGGCCAGCAGGGGGTCGTCCATGACTTCCCAGACCAGGCCCCATTTCTCGGCCTCTTCGGCGCTGAGTCGGTCGCCGGTCATCGCCAGCCCCATCGCGCGGCCCATGCCGAGCCGCTTGGGCAGCAGCCAGGTGCCCCCGGAGTCCGGCACCAGGCCGATCTTCACGAAGGCCTGGATGAAGCAGGCCGAGCGGGCCGCCAGCACCATGTCGCAGGCCAGCGCGAGGTTGGCGCCAGCGCCGGCTGCCGTGCCATTGACGGCCGCCACCACGGGCAGCGGGAGCGCCTGGAGGCGGCGGATGAGCGGGTTGAACCAGGTGTCGATCAGTTCGCCGAGGTCGGTGCTGTGGCCGGGCGTGAAATCGAGATCGGCAAGATCCTGGCCGGCGCAGAAACCGCGTCCGGCACCGGTCAGCAGCAGGGCGCGGGCGCCGCCGGCTTCCACGTGGTCGAGCGCGGCGACCAGCGCCTCGTGCATCTGGTGCGTGAAGCTGTTGAGCTTGTCGGGGCGGTTCAGCGTGACCACGGCCACGTCGCCCTGCCAGCGCAGCAGGATCGGGCCGGCGTCGAGCGTCGCCCGGGCCGTGGCCGACGATGAGGATGGGGGCATGGTTGTCTCCTGCGCCATATTGTTCTCCGGGTCGGTGAGTGGATCTGACGCCACGATGCGCGCCCGGCCATTGTAGACAGCCATCGCGCGCAATTAAATAAACCGACCAGTCGGTCGGCAAATAATAGTAGGCCTGCGGATTGGGCGCAAGATGGGGTTACGCGCAGCCGCCTCGATCAGGCCGACTGCCATCCCCTCGCAGATTTGACAATTCTTGCCCTTCGACTACGGTTAGCGCGTGAGCTAGCGCTTTCATCACCTCTGCGAGGCCCGTATGCGCAAATGGAATCCATGGCTGGCCGTCCTGATGGCGGCGCTGGTATTACCCGTGGTGCCCGCCACGGCCTCGGCCACCGAGCAGGCCCAGCAACGCCGCGAAGGGCGCGACGTGCGCCAGGACACCCGTCAGGGATCGCGGGAGACGAAGCAGGATTGCCGCGCCAACGACCAGAAGAGCAATCCGCAGTGCCGGCAGGACAAGCGCCAGACCAAGCAGCAGGGCCGGGAGACCGCGCGCGACATCAAGTATTAATAGGCGGATCTCTGGATCTAGCGCGCCGGTTTCGCCAGTTCCTCGTCGATATAGCGCAGCAGCGCCTCTGACAGCGCCTCGCGCGGGTAGGCGTTCTGCGTGACGAACAGCGCGGCGACGGTGGTGCGCGTGCGGGCGATTGGCACGGCGAGTGCCCAATGGTCCGCATTGACGTAGGCCAGCAGCGTGCTGCCCGGAATCACCTGATCGTAGAACAGCATCTGGCTGTCATTGCGGGGATCGATCTGCGCCAGCTTCTCATGGCTCGACGTCAGGATCGACGAAATACGCCCCGGCTGGGGAAACGTCACCAGTGAGTAGTAGCGCGGCCCCGCCGGCAACGGATGTGCCGCCAGCCAGGCCTTGCGGACGGCCGGCCGCAGGCTCATCACGCCGCCGCCATCGCCGGGCTGGCAGGTGGAGCCGGGGAAGTGCTGGAGCAGGTCCGCCTGATATTGCTCGGCATCGTTGGCGAGCGGCGAGCCGCCCACCGCGCCCGCCGCGCTGACCACCGCCGCCACGCGGCCGAGGATCTCCGGGTAGTTGACCAGGGCCTCGAGGATGTCCGGCGCGCCCTTCGAATAGCCGATCAGTACGAGTCGCGGCCCAGCGGGGTCGAGCGGCGTGGCCATGACCGCGTCGCGGATCTGGCGCGCGTTGTAGGCCGAACTGGACAGCGCATCGACCGACAGCATCGCCCCGTCATAGCCGAACTCGCGCAGGTGCTTGCCCACGGCATCGGGCGGATTCAGCCACGGCGCGAAGCAATTGAAGCCGATGCCGGGCACGACCATCGCCACCAGTGGCCGGCGCGCAGGGCCGAGGTCGGCCGGCTTGCCGGTGCCGGACGGCTCCGTGCCGACGCGCGTCAGGGCTTCCTCGCACGGGCGATAGTCGGGCACAGTCTGCTGGCGGGTCTGCAGGATCGCGCAGAAGATCTCGCGGAAGCGCGCCCGCCCATCGCCCACGCCGGCGGCGGCGGCGGGCAGCAGGACCAGCGGCGGGGTCTCGGTGGAGTAGGGCACCAGCGGCTTCGAGGCGCAGCCCGCCAAGGCCAACGCCAACGCCAGTACCAACGCCAGGCTACTCGCGCGCATGGGACTCCCCTTCGACGATCGGCTCCCAGTCCAGGATGTCGATGTCCGACAGGCTCAGCGGGCGGAGCACGAAGAACATCACCGCCCGCCGCCCGTCGGTGTGGTAGTGGGCGCCGCTGAAGGTGGCCCGCTCCTGCGCCAGCGGCACCGGCGTGGGGCCCCGGACGAAGGCCAGCTTCTCCAGGCCCTCCGAATACATGCAGTCCTGGACCATCAGGTTGCGCGCCTCATCGACATCCCCATGCATCAGCTGCGCGACATCGGCCGCCGCGAAGCGCCCCCCCACCGGGCGGCCAACCTGCAGCAGGTACACCGGCCGCCCCTGATAGCTGATGGGCGCCAGCCAGACGCGGATCCACGTGGCCGGCGCCCCCGCCTGCGCCTGCTTGCGCAGCACCGCGTCCGGAATCCGGCCGAACACGCGCTGGGCGTTGTCGAAGTCCTGCTGGTTGCGCCGATAGTTGCGGCGGATCATGGCCGCGCTGAAATCCGCCACGGCGCCGACGACGATGCCGTTCAGCGGCTCGCCCACGCCCTGCCCGGCGGCGTCCGTCGCACAGCAGGGCAGGCGCTCCAGCGCGGCGCGCAGGCTGCCGAGGTCGGGATAGTCCGTCACGGCGGCGGGCGGATAGGCGAACAGCTTGCGCGAGAAGTCCGGGTGGCTGGCATCGTCCGGCACGCTCAGGAACAGCGTGAAGGCGATCAGGGTTTGATCGCCGAGCAGATCGACATTCAGCAGCTTGGTGCCGCGCGACGGATTGGTGAACACCACGCCGGAGCGGGTGGCGCCGGCCGGGATCGGATTGCGGAAGCCCTGCCGGTTGAACCACTCGTCCAGCCGCGCGTTGGACTTGCGGTCGAACCAGCTATGCACGGACCACGCCACTTCGAGCGGCGAGAAGTAGTCCGGATCGGTGCCGGTGCGGAGCAGGATCATCGACCGCTCGGAGGCGTTCTCCACCTCGATCCATACCGGCTGGACCCCCGTGCCCCGGATGTCGATGCCGAACATCCGGTCGGTGTCGGCCTGGCTCAGCACGGCGGCGCGGAGCGTGATGCCCTGCTTGGACGTGGTCTCCGCGCGGGCGCGCAGCGCGGTCACCGCGTCTGTGGTTGGCGGCTGCCAGGTGGAGCAGCCGGCCAGCAGCCAGGCGAGGAACGTCATCGGGAAGAGCGCGGGCAGCCAGCGCAGGGAGAATCGCCGCAGGGTCATCGGCCGATCCCCGGGGTGGCCCGGCGCTGGGCGTCGTGGTCCTGCCAGCGGAAGAACTGGATGCTGTCCAGCGACACGGGCCGGCGGTCGAACACCATCACCAGGCGGTCCCCATCGGTGTAGTACGGGTCCGTGGTCAGGTTCTGGCGCGGCTGCTCGGGCGGGGCGGCGCCGACGCCCGAGGCGTAACCGATCATCACCAGGCTTTGCGAATACGCCATGTCCTCGGCCAGCGCGGTGCGGGCTTCATCGACATCCGGGTCGATCTTGTGCGTGGTCAGCGTGGGCGAGTGGATGGTCAGGCGGCTGCCGATGTCGCGGCTGATCTGGCCGACCCAGACCGGCTTGCCGCGATAGCGCAGGGGGCTGAGCCAGAGCCGCAGGTGGTTGCGCTGGTGGATGGTGTCGCGCGCCTTCTGCAGCGCGAGGTCCTGCGGGCGGCCGAACAGGTAGAGATCGCTGACGGGCGCGTTGAGGTAGCGCTCGCCTGAGAGTGCCGATGAGACAACTCGCATGATGGCGCCCGACCATTTGGTCTCCGTCGGCCGCCAGCCGCGGCGCACGAGGGCCGGGAAGGCATCGTCCAGCCCGCCAACGATCACCAGGTTGAGCGGATCGGCGGGCTTGCTGCCGCCCTCGTTGGTGGCACAGCAGGGCAGGGCCTCGAGCGCCGCGCGGAAGGCGTCGTCATCGTCGTAGTCCCGAATCTGGTCGGGCGGATAGACCTCGCGGCGGAAGACGGCGCTGGTCTGGTAATCGCCGCGAAAGCCCGGCACGACGGTGAAGATCGAGAAGGCGTGGGCGTGGTCCTTGGCGACGAGGTCGAGCTGGATCAGCTTGACGCCTTCCTCGAGGTGGGTCAGGACCATGCCCGAACGGGTTTGGCCGGGGAGTACCGGGTTGCGGAAGGCGAGGCGGCCAAATCGCTCGGCGGCCTCGCGCCGCGCTTCGCGGGAGGCATCGGCGGCAAAGATATCGGCGGCTTCGGAGCTGGGGAAGAAGCTGGGGTCCAGTCCTACGTACATGAGCCAGATCGGGCGATCTGTCTCATTGTCGATCTCGACCCAGACCGGCTGCATGCCCCGCTTCGCCAGCGGCACCCCGTAGAGCGCTTCGCTCTCCGTCGCGGACAGGACCGAGACGGACACGTTGACGCCGCCATCCGAACGTGACCGCATGCGGTCCCGGTAGCCGGCGCCGGACTCGGGCGCCGGGCCGGCGCAACCGGTCACGAGCACGGCCATGCCGATGGTCGCCGCCACCCAGGCGGCCAGTCCGGCCCGCGAATGCCCGGGCGACATGGCGGCGCACGCGCAGGGCGACTCAGTTCAGGTCTTCATCCTTGTAATACTTGGTGCCCTTGGCCGTCAGTTCGACGGCCAGCCCGCTGTCCGTGATCTGGTAGACCCAGATCCCCGGCGCGACGGCCACCGCGCCCTGGAAGGCGCTGCCGCTGTCACCGGTTTTCGCGGCGGCGGTGGCTTGCCCCCCAATCGTCCAGCCAGAGTTGATGAATTCGTTCAGCGCCTTGTCGTTCTCGAACACCCAGACCATCTGGAATTTCTTCACGCCGATGCCCAACCCGGCCTGCAACTCGACCATCTTCATATAGACCATGGACTTGGTCTTGTTGTTGACGGCGATGCCTTCCCCCTTGCCGCTCCCCGCCAGCAGGATCTTCATGCCGAAGTTACTGAACGCGGCGTAGCCGGCGGCGGACTCGACCTGCTTGCGCGCCGCCGGCTGCGCCTTGTAAAGCGCATTCAGGGCATTTTGCGCAGCCTTGCGTACTTCAGCCTGCTCTTCCGCCTTGCTCGCGCCAAAGGCGAGGCCTGGGAAGGCGATCAGGGGGATTAAGGAGAATGTGGCCGTGCGACGATTCATGATGGCTCCCTTCTCCGCATCGACGGGGTCGAATGCGGATGCTGGCAAAGCATCTGGGATGCCGCTCGGCGCAATAGGAGGTGCGGCGCTTTTTGTAAGTGTTACCGCAAAATCGTGGGTTCAGATTAGGCGACGGTATGGCGCCGCGCAAGCGTCGCGCCGGTCTTCCCGCTTGACCGCCACGCCGCCCGCGCGCCAGTATCGTGGGCTGGCAGCAGACCTAATCCCATTGATAGAGAGAGAGGAGCAGACATGTCGTACGAGAACATCCTGGTGGAAACGCGCGGGCGCGTTGGCCTGGTGACGCTGAACCGCCCCAAGGCGTTGAACGCGCTGAACGACGCGCTGATGGACGAACTCGGTGCCGCGCTGACCGCATTCGACCAGGACGAGGCGATCGGCTGCATCGTCATTACTGGCAGCGAGCGCGCCTTCGCGGCGGGTGCCGATATCGGGATGATGGCGAAGTATTCGTTTATCGACGTCTACAAGGGCGATTACATCACCCGGAATTGGGAAACCATCCGGCGCATTCGCAAGCCCGTGATTGCCGCGGTGGCCGGTTACGCGCTGGGTGGCGGCTGCGAGCTGGCGATGATGTGCGACATCATCCTCGCGGCGGATAGCGCGAAGTTCGGCCAGCCCGAGGTCAAGCTCGGCACCATGCCCGGCGCCGGCGGCACCCAGCGCCTGCCGCGCGCGGTCTCCAAGGCCAAGGCGATGGATTTGTGCCTGACGGCCCGCATGATGGACGCGGCGGAGGCGGAACGTGCCGGGCTGGTATCGCGCGTGGTGCCCGCCGACAAGTTGCTCGAGGAAGCCTTCGCCGCGGCGGACGCCATCGCGAGCTATTCGCTGCCCGTGGTCATGATGATCAAGGAATCCGTGAACGCCGCCTATGAGACGACACTGAATGAAGGCGTCCACTTCGAGCGCCGGCTGTTCCATGCCACCTTCGCCACGGCAGACCAGAAGGAAGGCATGGCCGCGTTTGTGGAGAAACGCGCACCTGATTTCAAGCATCGTTGAGTACTGACTAGGGAATACCCGAGGCCAGTTGAGGGGTATTATCCCGCGGCAAAAATATTCTGCGGAGTGGAATTTCCTTATCGATCAAGGGTTTGTCTGGATAATGCGCGCTTGTCACGCACGGTGGCATGACAAGCGTGTTGCAAAGCCTTGGAAACGGGCCTACTATTCGTCCCCTCGCAACACAAACCGCGCTGCAAACGCAGCAGCGACAAGGGTTGCGGGGTTGATGGGTGGTCGGGCTGAGGAGTTTTTCAGCGCTGACCGCGGCGAAAAAAACTTCGCTGACCTGTTGACGAAACGCAGGTTGTTCTTCATAATCTCGTTTCTCTGCTGCGACGCAAACGACGCAGCGCAGACAAGCAGTACCGCCCCCGGCAAAGCCGGTGTGGCCAGTTCTTTAACAACCAAACAACCGATAAGTGTGGGCGCTTGATGGCGAACGCCACGCAGACTCCGGTCTGCGTGATGCTTCAAAAGTTATTAAGTGCTCGCACAGTAAAA
>NZ_FOWM01000019.1:0-52206 GCF_900115455.1 Cupriavidus sp. OV096 | reverse complement strand
GGTTTGCCGTGCATTTTCTGCGCGACGGCAATGTCAAGGTGTTCGTGACGATGATGAGTCTCCACCACCCCGACTATCCCTTGAAGGGCGATGAAGCTCGATTGTAGCCAAACCTATTGGAGAGAACGACATGCCTTACAGCATCACGCCGCCGCCGAACATGCCCGCAAGTGGCGTGCGCGACCTTACACCACGGGAGACTATACAGCGAGCCAGGGCAATGGCCTGCATCCGAAAAAAAGATCCTGCCCAGTGCGGTGGCCAGATATATGTGAGCCTCTTCTTCGACGGCACGGGCAACAATATGGACTGGGAAGAGCCAGGCCTCGGCACCACTCAGATGGCCGCCGGAAAACATAGCAACATCGCTCGCTTGTACAAGGCCCGGATCGATAATCCAAGAAGTGGATTTTTCTCCCAGTACATACCAGGAGTCGGCACCCCTTTCCCTGAGATTCGCGACACTGGTGGCTCGCTTGGCCTTGCGGCGGGGTATATGGGCGCGGACAGGATTAACTGGGCGATACTGAGTATCCTGGATTCGGTACACGAGTACCTGACGGAAACTACCTTGTTCGGCACCGGTCAAGTTGGAACCGTCGCTAACCTAGCGAGCAAGACTGGCTTCGAAACTCGATATCGCCGTAGGGTGATGGACACCTGGGAGAAGCGACTGGAAGCGGTCGTAAAGGACCGCGAGCGCAAGGTCACGCACATCAACATCGCCGTGTTTGGCTTCTCTCGTGGCGCGGCCACAGCGCGCGTGTTCGCCAACTGGCTTCTCCAGTGGCTGGAGCAGGAGGATGGCGGCTACCGCCTCGCCGGCATCCCGTTGCGCATCTATTTCATGGGCTTGTTCGATACCGTGGCGTCGGTCGGCGTGGCCGACATGCTGCCCGGTTTCGATGGCCGTATGGACTGGGCGACGCCCGCGAATCTGGATATCCATCCCGCCGTGGAGCAGTGCGTCCACTTCGTAGCGCTGCATGAGCAGCGCGCGAGCTTTCCGCTCGAGCTTGCCGCACGGGCCACGCAGGTAGCGTATCCAGGCATGCACTCCGACGTGGGTGGCGGCTATCGTCCCGGGGAACAGGGCAAGGCGATGCCCGGCGGCGGTCTGTCGTCGCCACATTTGTCCCAGGTTCCGCTTATCGACATGCATCATGCCGCGCTCGTCGGCGGTGTACCGCTCAGGAGCATGGAGGAAATCAAAGCCGCTCCCCTCATTGCCCCAGACTTCGATTGCCCGCCGGCACTGGCGGCCGCAGTGAACAATTTCTTCGACCATTGCGGGATCAAGACGTCGGCGAAGGGCAAGGATGGCGTGGTGGCCGTCCTTCGATCCCACACGCTGCAATACCTGCAATGGCGAGACGGCCTTCTCCGGCCGGGTCGTCTAATGGAGAACCGACGTTTCTTCAGAGAGGCACACCTGAGGACCGACCGGGCGCAACTACGGGAAGCCCTCAAGGATTTCACCGCGCAGCTTGTCGACCTCCGCGTCTGGGCCCAGGACACCGGGGTTGCAGCAGTGGCGCTCGATGGCGTGGCGAGATTGAATCCCATTGCCGGCGCCGTGCTTCGCACTACGCGAGGCCGGCGCGCCGGACCCGTGGATGCCGAGACGCTTCGCATGCTCGAAGCGGTCAGCCTTGGCGCCACATTGCCCCCCGCCGTGCAGCACCTGATGGACGACTACATCCACGACTCGCGGGCCGGCTTCCGGATTGGCGGAATGATGGAGCCGAGGGAGCTGACCGATGGCTACTTCCGCTATCGCCGTGTTTTCTGAATCGGGAGGACGGACATGAGTGATCTCATCCGATTGGGCGACGCCACCGATCACGGCGGCAAGGTGGTCAGCGCCTCCGCCACCATGCGCTACGACGGCCGCGCGGTGGCACGCATGGGCGACAGCGTGTCGTGCCCCCGGCATCCGGAAGTGCGTCCCAACCTGATCATCGAGGGCGATGCTTCCATGCAGGACCATGGCGTGCCCATCGCGCGGCACGGCCATCGCGCCACGTGCGGGTGCAAGCTGATTTCAAGTCTTCTGTGAGGCCCAGTCGATGACAGTGGAATTGCCGCGTTCAACGCTCGACGCCGAGCCACCGGTGCGGCCAGCAACAGCCGTGTGGCTGTGCTTGCTGGCCGCGTTTCTGGCGGCTGGCGCCCTCTTGACCTTGCTGGCGTGGCCCAAGGACGCACCGACAGGAACACCGTGGTTCTGGATGTGCCTGGTCGGTTTTCCGTTGCTCGGGTGGTGCGTGCTATTCGGCTTTCGGCTCCACTTCTACGAAGATGAGATGAACCGTCTGACCGCCACGGCGGACGCCCGACAGCGCGAATTCGAAGCTGCCGTGGCATTCGGCGCCGAGCCGCTAGCGGTGCTCCACGCCGCGTATCTTTGCGCGATGCGGACCGGTTGCGCATCCGGTCTGATGCTGGAGCGGGATTCGGTTCTCGTTGCCCACTCGCCGCGCCCGCATCTGCCGCCGGTTCGCCATTCCAGGCTGCCGCTGGCCGAGGAAGTGGAGCCGGGTGGCCGCTATGCGGAAGTGTTCGAAGCCATTCTCGGACAACTGGAAATGCCGCTACGCGCGTTGCCCCCGAGCGTGCCGCTGGATGTCACGTTGCAGGTGTCCGATGGCGTCGATCCGGCGCCGCTTCGCCACGCCTGGCAGACATGCTGGACAGCCACGGGCCTCCATCACGTTGAAGCCTCGGTCCTCCCAGCCACTGATGGGCTGATGGCGCTCGATGCCTGGCTAGACGAGACGGGTGGCCCGGCGCTGGAACGATTCCGCCTCTTCGTTGCCGTCCAATTGCACGAGACGCCGCCACAGAACAGCGCCGAGGCGGCCGTCGCGCTGCTATTGGGCTGGGCGCCATTGGCGGAGCGGCTTGAGCTGTCCGCCATTGCCACGCTACATCGGCCTGTGGCCGCCGCCCATGGCCTCGCCGACACCATCCGGACAGCCGCGCTGTTCGGCCAGATAACGCCGGATGCCTTGCCACACCTGTGGCAATCCGGCCTGCAGAAGGCCGAGAAGGCGGCCATGCTGACCGAGGGCTCGGATATCGCCCTGGGCGCGGTGCAGACCGATGCATTCGCCGGCGTGCATGACATTGATGCGGCGCTGGGCAACCCTGGCGTGGCCACCCCATGGCTTGCCGCTGCACTGGCTGTAGAGAATGCCCGGCAGCGTGGCGAGCCGCAATTGATTGCGTGCAGGGAAAGCACGCTTTGCCTGGCAGTCGTACGCCCCCCGGCTGGCCCCAAGGAACAGGAAACAACGTGATGACACATCCAAAGAGCCGGGGGTACACCATCGTGGTCTCCGCCATGACGGCGGCGGTCGCAGCCACGGCATACCTGATGGGCGATGGCAGCGACTCCGCCCGGCGGCAAGCGGTCATTGCGATGATCGTGGGCGCCGCAGTGCTCCTGATGCGTGGTCCGGTCGCCGCGGCGTGGAAGGTGCTGGCCGCCCGATCGGCCCGAGACACGCCGCACCAGCGCGATCCGGCAGCGCGCCGGGGCAGGCGGGAGCCCGGCGATGTGGCACTGAAATCGACGGAATATGACAGGCTCAAGCAAGCGTTGCAGGACCCGGGCGCCCGTCATCTGCCTCGTCTGCTGCTGACGGGCGATGACGCCGTCATTGCCGAGTTGCTGCCGGGCATCGTCAACGACCGCTGGCAGATTACCGAAGAAGCGCTTCTGCTGTGGAATCAGACCGGGCCGGATGGCCAACCAGACCGCGCCTGGCTGGATCGACTCCGCAAGCTGCGGGCCGCGCCGGTGAGCGCCATTGTGTTGGTGACACATGGGGAGGCCGATTTACGACCCCAGCGCCGGGGAATCGTCACGCTGGGCATGCGGCTGGACCACATTGCGAAGTCGCTACGCTGGGCGGCGCCGGTCTACGTGCTCGACGTCGCCCGTATCCATGACGTGGCCGGCGACGGGCCCACGTCTGTGATCGGGTGCGAACTGCCGCCGCGAGCCAATGCGGCGGCCATTTCCGTTGCCTTGGGTGAACTGCGGAGCCGCCTGGCGACGCTCGGGATTGAAGCGTTGATCGAGAACGGCCGCGACCGCTTCCTTGCACAGCTATCCCAGCGCCTCGACATCCGTGGCAAGGCGCTGGCAGACTGGATCTTCGGCATGAATGCCCGGCCCGGCACTTTCATGCCGATCCGGGGTGTCGTCTTTGCGCCGGGACCAGGCGCGATGTCGGGCGGATCGGGCTACCATCCCGCTGCAGTCCTGCCGCTTTGGCGCTATGTCGGCGAGCGTGCCAACCGTCTTGGCGGTCGCCGCATCGGCTTCCATCCGGTCACCGTCTTCTCGACCATCGCGCTTGTAGCCATTGGTCTGTGGAGCGCCGGGATGTTGCTCTCCGGCTTCCAGAGTGCCCGCAGCATCCATGCTGCGCAGGAAGCCGTCGATGCCATCGCCGCCGCCCCCAACACCGCCGAGCGCCTTCGTTCGCTGCTTGGCCTGCAACACGAAATCGCGCACTACGCGCCTGATGCCGGCCACCTGGCATCGATCTCCACCCGCCTCGGCCTCAATCGCGACGCCGCCATCGCTTCCGCGCTGTGGGAACTCTACGCCAAACATAGCCGGGAACTGCTTGTCGCGCCGATCCAGCAGAATCTCGAAGATGAACTCGCCGAGCTGGCGCAGGTCCAGGCCGCTGGCCTTGACACGCAAGCCAGCGATTGGGCGCTCCGTGGACGAGAGAGCCTCAAGACGTATCTCATGCTCGCCAACCCGGAACGCGTCGAGCCGGACTTCCTCAAGACCCAACTCGTCCAGTACTGGCAGACCGATGCCCGCATCACGCCGGGCGAGCGCGACGACCTGGCCGAGCGCCTGCTCAAGTTCCACGCCGACCACTTCAAGTCCCATCCTGACTGGCGCATCTCCGCACGCCCGGAGTTGGTAGCAGGCGCGCGCCGGACAGTGCTCGCGGTGATCGACCAGCGCAACGCGCAGGACACGCTCTACAGGCAGGTGATCGACGGGATTGGCGGCCGGTTTCCCGACCAGACATTGGCGTCGCTGACACTCGGCACCGATGCACGCGGGCTGATCCGCGCGAATGCGCTGGTGCCGGGCGCCTACACCCGGCAAGCCTATGAGGACCATGTGGCCGAGGCAATCGAAAGCGTCGCCAAGCGCACGCAGGTCACAAGCGATTGGGTGCTCTCGGGCGCTAGCGCGCCACAGCAGCCTACGTCACCCGCCGACCTCCATGCCGCATTGACAGCCCAGTACTTTGCCGACTATGCCGACCACTGGCAGCGCTTCATGAACAGCCTGCAATGGGAGCCGGCGCCTACGCTGCCGGCCGCCATCGATCAGTTGAAGCTGATGGCGGACGCCCGCCAGTCGCCGGTCATTGCGCTGATGACCTCGCTCGAATATCAGGGCCGGGCTGGAGTCCGGGCTGACTCGCTGTCCGACACGCTTGTAGCCAAGGCGCAGGACATGCTTGGCAAGAAGCCGGCTGGGCCGAAGCGGGTGAAGCCCGCCACCGCCGGTCCCTTGGGACCATCATTCGGGCCGATCACCCGGCTCGTGGCGCAGGATCAGGCCAGCGCCGGCGACCTGAGTCTGCAACGCTTTCTCGAGCGCGCCACGGCATTGCGGCTGCGGCTGCAGCAAGTGAGCAACAGCCCGGACGCCGACGCCCAGGCTCGTCAGATGGCGCAGGCGCTGTTCCAGGGCAAGGCGTCCGAGTTGGCCGATACCCAGGCGTATGCGCGGCTGATCGCCGCCAGTCTGGGTGCAGAGTGGGCGGGCATGGGCGAGGCGTTGTTTGTCCGCCCCATTGCCCAGGCGACGCAAACCGCGCTCCAGCCCGCCCAGGCGAGCCTCAACGCGGCCTGGCGCGAGAGCATTGCCATGGCGTGGGGCCGCTCGTTCACCGGTCGCTATCCGTTTGCCGACACCGCCAACGACGCCTCGCTGCCCGAGTTGGCGCGCTTCCTCAGGCCACAAGGAGGGCTGATCCAGAGTTTCCTCGCCGCGCAGTTGGCCGGCGTGCTGGAACTGCAGGGCGATCAATGGAAGCCAGCTGCTACGGGCGGACAGGCGGTGGCATTTGATCCGGCGTTCCTGGACGCGATCAACCGTCTGCAGCGGATAGGCGTGCGCCTGCTCGCACAGGGGGAGCCGCGTTACCAGTTCGAACTCAAGCCGATTCCCGCGCCTCGCCTGACCGATACGCTACTGACGCTCGATGGCCAGCAACTTCACTACTACAACCAGCGCGAGACATGGCAGGCCATGATCTGGCCCGCAAGCACGCCGGACAGCCCAGGCACCCGGCTGCAATGGCGTACGGAAGCGGCCGGCACCAACAAGCACTATGAGTTCACGGGGCGATGGGGGCTGGTGCGGATGCTCGAGCGCGCCAGCGTCGAGGCGATCGACAGCGCGACGTTCCAGATCACTTGGCACGGCTCACCGGACAGCCTGGTTTCGAATCTTCCGCCAGAACCCGATAGCCTGATGCCCCGCGCAGCGATGCAGCCTGTGTCGAAGGACATCGCCTATCCGATCCGCTACCTGATGCGCACCGAACTCGGCCAAGGGCCGTTGGAGCTGCTGGCATTGCGCGGATTCGTGTTGCCGTCGCGCATCTTCGCCGATCGCGCGCCGACCGCATCGGCGTCGCCCGCTTCGAACCAGACTTCAGGTCTGCGCCCCGTGCCATAAGCCAGCGGCGCTGAGAACATTTGGCACACATTTTCGGAGAATGGCGATGGTAGTGCCCGGCATGGCACTGCAGTATGCGTGGCGTTGCTTTCCAACCTCACCGGACGCGCATGCAAAGACGACATTTTCTGGCCGCATTGGCGGTATCGACCGTAGCCACCAGCGGCTGCGTCACGAGAAAGCTGTTCAAGGAAATCGACAAGCCGAGGTTCCGTGACTACCAGGAGACGGCGAGTCAGATCCTGATCTCACAAGACAAGAAGTCCCTCGTCGTCCTCGGGAAGCGCTATCACTATGTCATGGCGGCGCCGAAGGGCCTGGTCGAGGTCATCCAGTCCGCGCTCCATCCGCGTGTGCGCGCAGTGTTCAGTACCTTTACCGTGGACCTTGACGGCAACGTCATGGGACGCTTGACGCTGAAGGCTGCCGACGCGTTCACGGCGGAGGAAGTGGCGCTCGCCGTCGCCCTTGGTTTTCCGAAGAATTGCGGGACGGAGCGCTGTGGCGCCGCGCAATATACGATCAAAGGCAAGCGGTACGCCGCCGGTGATACCAAATACCCGGATCCGGCGACGCCGTTGAACCAGTCCTACACCATTCCAGTCCGCGAAGAACTCGGCGCCGGCGCCAGGAACGCGCTGGTTCTGCTGACGCCGGTTGCCGTCGCGGCGGATGGTGTGCTCGTGCTTGTCGCGATACCCCTGGTCGCAGCCTTCGCGGTTTATTACGTGGGCAAGGAGAACGTGAGGTGATGCGAGTGTGTCCTCACATCATCCGATGCGAAAACCTCCCCCGTTCCGCGTCCGACATCAGCGCCATGAACTGGTCGCGTTGCATGTGCACCAGTTCCTCGTGGTCGCCGGCTTCGAACCAGATTTCGGGTTCTTCCATCAGGCATTCATCCACATAGGTCGGCATGCCGTAGGACATGGCCACGGGCGGGATGGCGCCGAGGTCGCAATCCTTGAAAACCTCGCGGATCTCGTCCTCGTGGGCCAGTACCAGGTCACGGCCGGTTTGCTCGCAGATGTCCGAAAGCCGGAGGTGGTGGCTCGAAGGAATCACTGCGGCCACGTAGCCGGCCTGGTCCTCGAGCAGGACGGTTTTGGCCAGCCGGTTGCCGGGTACATGGGCGGCCTGGGCGGTGGCCATGCTGCTCAGGCTGTAGGGGTGACGGATGATGTCGAACTGGCTGTTCATGCGGCTGAGCCGGCCAGCCAGGGTGTTTGCGATTGCCATGATTGCCTGCCTCCTGCGCCAGCACGCGCCGGTTGTTCTAGGTCTTTTCAATATAGGCTCTGGCGTCGCGCATGCGGGGCCAGATCGCCTGGAGTTCGGTCTTCAGGAAGGTCAGCAGGTAGCGCGTGGCCATGGTCTGGTAGCGGTTCGGCATGGTCAGGAGGTACAGCTTGCTGCCGAAGACGCTGATGCGGTAGCCATCCAGCAAGGGCACGAGGGTGCCCTGCGACAGTTCCTCACCGATTGCGTACATCGGAAAAATGCCAATGCCGAGCCCGCCGACCACGGCGTCCTTGAGAAACGCGAAGTTCTCGGAACTTAGCGTCGGAGCGAGCACCACCTGTTCCCGGGCGCTGTCCTCGCCGCGCGTGCCGGAGGCCTTGAGCTTCTGGCCTATCGGAGAGGCGCAGACGATGGCGTGGGCCGTCAGGTCGCCCAGTGCCGCCGGCGCCGCGCGGCCCGCCAGGTAGGACGGCGCGGCGCATACGACCCAGTCCACCTCGCCGATCTCGGTGGCCACCACGGAGTCTGGCGGCGTGGAAATGATCCGCAGCGCCACTTCCACGTCCTCGGACACAAGGTTGTGGATGCGGTTGTCGAACACCACGTCGAGCGTGATGTCCGGGTAACGCTGCTTGAACTGCACCAGCAGCGGCGACAGCAGGCTGTGGCCGAGGCCGGTGGGCACCGACAGTCGCACATGGCCCTGCAGGCTCTTGCCCATGCTGCTGATCAGCGCGTTGGCGGCGGCCACCTCGCCCAGGATGTTGCGTCCGTGCTCGTACAGGCCGGCGCCCACGGGCGTCGGCTCCACGTGTCGCGTGGTCCGCCGCAGCAGTTGCACGCCGAGTTCCTCTTCGAGCGCCTTCAGGTGGTAGCTGACGTTGGCGCGCGTCATCTTGAGCTTGCGGGCGGCGGCGCTGAGGTTGCCGGCATCGACGATGTCGACGAACAGGCGCAAGGCGTTGAGATCCATGGCGGCGGGGTGGCGGAGATGAGAAAGGGTCCGAAGGCCCACCAAAGAAAAAAGGGGCCCGGAGGCCCCTTAGTTTGCCATGCTCGCCCGGAGGCGGATGGTCAGTGCTCGTGATGCAGGTACTTCGCCTGGCGCGGCAGCCGCAAGCTGACGAAGAACGCCAGCACCATCATGCCCGTGACGTACCAGTAGAACGTGGTCTCATGGCCCATCGACTTCAGGCCCAACGCCACGTACTCGGCCGAGCCGCCGAAGATGGCGTTGGCCACGGCGTAGGCCAGGCCCACCCCCAGCGCGCGCACTTCGGGCGGGAACATCTCGGCCTTCACGATGCCGCTGATCGAGGTGTAGAAGCTCACGATCGCCAGCGCCACCGAGATCAGCACAAAAGCGAGTTCCGGGCTCGATACGGTGCGCAGCGCGGTCAGGACCGGCACCGTGACCAGTGCGCCCAGCGCGCCGAACATCAGCATGTTGTTGCGGCGGCCGATGCGGTCAGACAAGGCGCCGAAGATCGGCTGCATGCACATGTACAGGAACAGGCAGCCCGTCATGACGTAGCTGGCGGTCTTGATCGACATGCCGGCCGAGTTGACCAGGTACTTCTGCATGTACGTGGTGAACGTATAGAAAATCAGCGAACCGCCGGCGGTATAGCCCAGCACGGTGAAGAACGCCGCCTTGTGGTGGCGGAACAGTTCCGCCACGCTGCCGGCTTCCTTGCTGTTGCGGCTCTGTGCCGACGAGGTCTCGTGCAGCGTGCGGCGCAGCAGCAGTGCTACCACGGCAGTAATCGCGCCGATCACGAACGGAATGCGCCAGCCCCAGGCCCGGAGTTCGGCTTCATCGAGCAATTGCTGGAGCACCACCACCACCAGCACCGCCAGCAACTGGCCGCCGATCAGCGTCACGTACTGGAACGATGAGAAGAACCCGCGTCGGCCCTTGAGCGCCACTTCACTCATATAGGTTGCCGTTGTGCCGTATTCGCCACCCACGGACAGGCCTTGCAGCAGTCGCGCCAGCAGCAGCAGTGCCGGGGCGAGGGTGCCGATGGTGGCGTAGGTCGGCAGGCAGGCAATCAGCAGCGAGCCGAAGCACATCATCACCACCGAGATCAGCATCGAGTTCTTGCGCCCGTTGCGGTCCGCGATGCGGCCGAACAGCCAGCCGCCGATCGGTCGCATCAGGAAGCCGGCGGCAAACACGCCAGCCGTGTTCAGCAGCTGGGCAGTCGGGTCGGCTTTCGGGAAGAACGACGGCGCAAAATAGATGGCGCAGAACGCGTAGATGTAGAAATCGAACCATTCAACGAGGTTGCCGGACGAAGCGGCAACAATCGCGAAGACGCGTTTCCTGGTCTCCTCTGGGGAGGGTGCCGTGGAGGTATCGGCGGTTGAGGCGATTTGAGTCATGGACCTTCTCTTTCTTGGCGGCGAGGGGCGCCGCTGGGATCGGGGCGCGGGCGGAGCCGCGGCAGGCTGGCAAGCGGGGGCCAGACGCGCGGAACACACCCGTGGGTTGTGCCCGGGTAGCGTACTCCGAACGCAACAAGGTTGCCCAGCCGATAGCGGCGAATAAGGCACGTGGCGAATGCATCACCACTTGCCGGTATTGGGTTTCCGGGCGATTGTTCTGCAGGGTGGATTGTTTGTTCTGCATGCCGCACTAGGCGTGACAGCGAACCAGCGGCAGGCACGCCGGTGATTGTCAAATTGTTTTATCCCTTCTGTCCAAGCCTGCGTGGATTGTCAAATCGGTCAGGCGGCGTACCATTGACGCCCATTGTGTCTGACCCGCATTGACCCGGAGATTTGCCATGGCCCTCGACGCCGAATCGTTTTCCCTGCTGCGCGCCTCGGTGCAGCGTTTCATCGACGAACGGCTGAAGCCGGCGGAAGACACGCTGGAAGAACTGGACGAAGTGCCAGCCGCGATCGTCGCCGACATGAAGGAGATGGGCCTGTTCGGCATCTCCATTCCCGAGAACTACGGCGGTATCGGCCTGGCCATGTCGCAGGAATGCGATGTGGTCTATGACCTCGGCCATACGGCGTTTGCGTTCCGCTCGGTGTTCGGCACCAACGTGGGCATCGGCTCGCAGGGCATCCTGATGGACGGCACCGAGGCGCAGAAGCAGGAATACCTGCCGAAGATCGCCAGCGGCGAGCTGATCATCTCGTTCGCGCTGACCGAGCCGAACGCCGGCTCCGACGCCGCCTCGCTGCAAACGCGCGCCGAGCTGGATGGCGACCACTACGTCATCAACGGCACCAAGCGCTTCATCACCAACGCGCCGCGCGCCGGCGCCTTCACGCTGATGGCGCGCACCGGCGGTCCGGGCGCGTCCGGCATCTCGTCGTTCATCGTGCCCGCCGATACGCCGGGGATCTCGCTCGGCAAGCCGGACAAGAAGATGGGCCAGCGCGGCACCAAGACCTGCGACGTAGTGCTGGAAAACGTGCGCGTGCCGGCGGCCAACATCATCGGCGGCGTGCCGGGCGTGGGTTTCAAGACCGCGATGAAGGTCCTCGACCGTGGGCGCCTGCATATCTCGGCGCTGGCCTGCGGCATGGCGCACCGGCTGATTACCGACGCCGTGGCCTATGCGAAGGAGCGCAAGCAGTTCGGCAAGCCCATCGGCGACTTCCAGCTGATTCAGGGCATGCTGGCCGACAGCCAGGCCGAGCTATACGCGGGCCTGTCGATGGTGCGCGACTGCGCGCAGCGCTACGACGCCAAGCCTGCCGGCAAGAGCGACCCCGAAGTCAGCATGCTGGCCTCGTGCACGAAGATGTTCTGTACCGAAATGGTGGGCCGCGTGGCGGACCGCGCCGTGCAGATCCACGGCGGCGCCGGCTACATCGCCGAATACAAGGCCGAACGGTTCTACCGCGACGTGCGCCTGCTGCGCCTGTACGAAGGCACCACGCAGATCCAGCAACTGATCATCGCCAAGCAACTGCTGCGCGACTGATGGCCAGCGCCCGGCCTCCGGGCCGGGTGCCATGCAACCCGCGACGAAAACCCGCGACGATAAGCAGGGGGAGGCAGGATGAGCAAGTTCCAGGCAACGGTGCCGAGGGCATCGAGCGTGTCCGTAACGTCCGCGCCGTCAGTGGCGGCCACCAAATCGGCCGATGTGCACCGGCTGCGCGCGGTGGTGGCTACCTACCGCACGGCGTTGCAGGCGTACACGCTGATGGTGTCGCCCGACGACCTCATGGCCTTGAGCAACGGCCCCGCGCCGGCGCACTCGGCGCGTGATTACCGCGCGCAGGCGCATCTGGACCGGCTGCGCGACACCGTGCGCGAGAGCGGGCTGGCGCTGCCGAATGCCATCGTGGTGGCGGTATCGGGTGGCCGCATGCAATGCGAATGTGATCATCTCTACGCGCTGGAGCTGCGCCCACAGGCCGGAGACGGCCTGATCGTGCTCGACGGGCATGAACACCTCGCCGCCCTGGCGGGTGGCGCGCGTGGTCATATCAAGACGCTGGTTACGGCGGTGCTTTGCCGGACATCGATCGACACGGCGCAGCCGGGGCTGGCCCCAGGCGCCGACGCCGATCACGCTGTGATGCACGCCTCTGCAGCCGCCCGCTGGGCTGGCGCGACGCGCGTCTGGCAGTAGCTTCCCGCCAGGTTTCCACGTCGATTCAATGCAATGACGGCCCGCGAGGCCGTCATTTGCCATGTGCGGCCGTCAGTTACCCGTCACGGCCAGACGCCGTCCACGTCGCGCAGCAGATGGCCGGCGAGAATGTAGTCGCCCAGGCGGGTCGCCTTGGCTTCCAGATCCAGCAATTCATTGTCGGCAAGCGTGCCGAGGTCGAACTGGCAATAGAGATTCCGTTGCCGGAACGTGCCTTTGGGTTTGGCGAGCCCTTCGACCAGGGCCTCGCGGGAGCGGACAGCGATGCTTTCCTGTCCGCGGTATTGCACTTTGATGCCGCGCTTTTCTCCGAGCCGGCCCAACTCGACGGCATCCTGCCATCCGGTTTCGTAATCCAGCTCAAGCGCCAGCACCTGCTCGGAGGCCAGAAGCCGAAGCGCTTCCGACTTGCTGCCAGCTCGCACGATTGACATCCACACCTCTTGTCTCAACGAATACTGTACGAATATACAGTGATTGACCGGCCGTCACAAGGACGCGGAAGGGGTAGTCACGGGCGTTTCGGCCCGCAACCCCGGCCCCGGGCCGGTCTCGCCAGAATTGGCGTTCTTCCTTATACCAGCTTCCTAGGGCTTTGATGCGTCTGGCGGCTCGATTGCCGCCGCCGGAGCCGGCATGCCGACCGGCGCCGCCGCCCCCGTGGTGGCGCCAAAGTCTCCCGCGAAGGCCTGCGTCAGCCCGGCCGGCGTGAGGTAGCGGCGGATGGCGTCGTTCACGGCGGCAGGCGTGGCAGCGCGAATGCGAGCCTCCACTTCGGCCGTATGGGCCATGGTGCGGTCCAGGAACAACTGATTGGCGAGCGCGCCGGCCAGCGCGCCGTCGCGTGTGCGGCTCATCATGCCTTGCTGGAGCAGGCCGCTCACGGCCTCCGCCAGCTCGGCGTCGGAAATACCGTCACGCGCAAAGCGTGCCATTTCCTCGTCGATGGCCTTGCGCAGCCGGCCCTGGTTCTGGGGGGCGTAGGCCGCCCACAGGCCGAAGCGCCCGGCCCGATCCAGCGCGCCCACCGAGATCGAACTCGACGCCCCGTAGCTGATGCCGTCCTGCTGGCGCAGCCGGTCCGCCAGCCGGCTGCGCATGCCGGTGCCGCCCAGCACCCGGCTGGCGATCAGCAGCAGCGGGTAGTCGGGCGAGCCATCGACGAGATCGATCGGCAGCGACGCCAGATAGACTGCGTTGGCCTTCCCCGGCGTCTCCAGCGTGAAGCTGGCGGCCGGAATCGCGTAGAAGGGGCGGTCCACGCGTTCGTACGGCACCTGGGCCCGCCAGTCGCCGAACAGGTAGGTGGCCTGCCGCACGGCCTCATCGGCATCGAAATCGCCGACCAGCGCCAGTTGCGCGTGCTCAGCGCCGTAGAAGCGCGCATGGAACGTGCGGATCTGCGCCGGGGTGACGGCGCGCAGCGCGGCGATGCTTTCGTCGAAGGTGGGGGTGTAGCGCGGGTCCTCGGGCGGGTACGGGTTGCCATGGCGGCCTAGTGCGTTCGGCGCGAGCGCGTTGGGCTGGCGTTGCTGGCTCTCGATGCCGGCGACACTGCTCGCGCGCAGCGTCTCGAACTCGCTGGCCGGGAACGTCGGCATGCGCAGCACCGTGCGGAGCAGCGCCATCAGGTCCGGCAGGTACTGGCGCCGCGTCTCGAAACGCACCGTCAGCCGCTCGGCGTTGCCCGAGATCGACACACTGGCCTTGAGCGCCTCCAAGCGGTCGGCAATGCGCTGGCGGTCGAACGCGCCGGCGCCACGGTCGAGCATGCCCGCCGCGAGCGACCCCACCGAGGACTGGCCCTGCAGCGCCTGCGTGTTGCCAAAGCGCAGGACCAGCGTGCCGTTGACGGCCTCCCCGCGCGTGGGCTTGGACAGCAGCGCCAGCTGCATGCCGTTGGGCAGCGTCTGGCGCACCGTGTGGGCGTCGATATTGGCCGGGCTTGGGTCGAACGTCGGCACCGGCGCGGCGGCCGGGCGGCCCGCGTAGTCGCGCACCAGCGCGGCCACGTCGGGCGCCTTCGGCACGTTGGCAAGCTGCGGCTTGTCGCCGGGCAGGAATTGTCCGACGGTGCGATTGGTCGGCCGCAGGTACAAATCGGCCACGCGCTGCACGTCCGCCAGCGTGGCGGCCTCCACGCGGTCGCGATCGAGCAGGAACAGCCGCCAGTCGCCCTTGGCGATGGCTTCGGACAGCAGCACGCCGTACTGCGCCGGATTGTTCAGCACCTGCTCGTAGCCGTTGCGCACCCGCGTGCGCGCCCGGTCGAGTTCCTCCTGGGTGACCGGCCGCGTGGCCAGCCCCTCCACCTCGGCCAGCAGGGCGGCCCGCACGGCGTCGAGCGGGCGATCCTTGCTCGTGCCGGCCGCGAACACGATCAGCCCGGGGTCCTTCATCCCTTCGAACCGGCTGGTTTGCCATGCGGCCTTGTGGGTCTCCACCAGCGCGTGGTGCAGCCGCCCGCCCGGCGTGTCGGAGAGGACCAGGGACAGCAGGGTCAGCGCGGCGGTGTCGGGATGGGCGCCGGGCGCCACGTGGTATTGCACGGCGACGATGCTGCTGTCCCCGGGGCGCGTCAGCGTCAGTTCGCGCGCGCCTTCCTGCGGCGGCTCCACGGTGTACTCGGTCGGCAGCACGCGTGTGGGGCGCGGAATCGGCCCGAAGGCCTGCTCGATGCGCGTCAGCGTGGTGGCGGGGTCGAATTGCCCCGTCACCACCAGCACGGCGTTATCCGGCTGGTAGTAGCGGCGGTAGAACGCCTGGAGGTTCTCGATGCCCACATGCTCCACGTCGCTGCGCGCGCCGATCGGCGCCTTGCCGTAGTTGTGCCATCGGTAGGACGCCGCGTTCATCTGCTGCAGCAGCATCCGCATCGGATTGTTCTCGCCGATCTCCATCTCGTTGCGCACCACGGACATCTCGCTGTCCAGGTCCGTGCGCGAGACAAAGCTGTTGACCATGCGGTCCGCCTCCATCTTCAGCGCCCAGTCGAGGTTGTCGTCGCTGGCGGCAAAGGTCTGGAAGTAATTGGTACGGTCCTGCGAGGTGGTGCCGTTGTATTGCATGCCGCGCCGCGCGAATTCCGTGGGAATCGTCCGGCCCGGCAGCGATGGCGTGCCCTTGAACAGCAGGTGCTCCAGCAGGTGCGCCATGCCGGTTTCGCCGTAGTTCTCGTGCCGGCTGCCCACCAGATAGGTCATGTTGACCGTGGTGGTGGGCTGCGCGGCGTCCGGCGCCAGCAGGATGCGCAGGCCGTTCGGCAGCCGATATTCGGTGATGCCTTCCACGGCGGCCACGCGCGTGGCCTGGAGCACGGGGGTAGCGCCCGGCGCGGTGGCGGGGGCCGGCGACTGCGCACGGGCGGCGCTACGCGTAGGCGCGGCAAGGGCTGGCGGGGCCGGCAGGGCGGCGGCCAGCGAGACAGCAACCGCGACAAAGGCGGCAAAGGCAGCACGACGGCGAAGCATGACGTCCTCGGACGATGAACAGTGATGCGATTCTAGCCCCGTGGCACCATCCCGGAACGCGTGGGGCCGCACTTTCAGAATCGGGGACAGTTGTCTCAGGCGAATGTCCGATTCCAGCGTATTTCCCGGCGCCGGAAGCGGTAGGATGCTTCCCATGAACCTCGATCCAGACACCTGCTACAAGGCAGTCGCCTCGCACGACCGGCGCTTCGACGGACGGTTTTTCGTCGGCGTGTCGTCCACGGGCATCTATTGCCGGCCGATCTGCGCGGTGCGCACGCCCCGGCGCGAGAACTGCACGTTCTACGACACCGCCGCCTCGGCCGAGAAGCACGGCTTCCGGCCCTGCCTGCGCTGCCGGCCGGAACTGGCACCCGGGCACGGGCTGGCCGATATTTCCGGCCGGCTTGCGCAGGCCGCGGCCACGCTGATCGACGAAGGCTTCATGGCCGAGGCCGGCGTGGCGCAACTCGCCAAGCGCATCGGGGTGACGGAACGTCACTTGCGGCGCCTGTTCGATGCGCAGTTCGGCGTCTCGGTACTCGAATACGCCCAGACGCAGAAGCTGCTGCTGGCCAAGCGGCTGCTGACCGACACCACGCTGCCCGTTACGCAAGTGGCGCTGGCGGCGGGTTTTGGCAGCGTGCGGCGCTTCAACGACGTGCTGCGCCAGCGCTACGGCCTGACGCCGCTCGCCATGCGCCGCCGCGCCGCCGAGGGCATGGCCGACCAGCTCGTGTTCGAGCTGGGCTACCGCCCGCCGCTGGCGTGGTCCGCGCTGCTGGCCTTCCTCGGCGTGCGTGTCGTGGACGGTGTCGAACAAGTACGAGGGGATGTCTACCTCCGCACGCTGGCCGTTGACGTGGGCGCGCAGCGCCACCTCGGCTGGGTGCGGCTGGAGCATGTGCCGAAGCGCACGGTGCTGCGCGTGACGCTCTCCGGCACGCTGGCCCACGCGATTCCGCAATCCCTCGGCAAGGTGCGGCGGCTGTGCGACCTCGGTTGTCGGCCGGACGTGGTGGATCGCCATCTGGGCGACCTTGCCGCCGATGTGCCGGGCATGCGCCTGCCGGGCACGTTCGATGGCTTCGAGATTGCCGTGCGGGCGATCGTCGGCCAGGTGATTTCCGTGATCCAGGCGCGGCGGATTCTCACGCGGCTGGTGGCGCTGGCCGGCGAGCCCTTGCCGCCCGAGGCACTGGCCGGGCTGCCCGCCTTGGCCGGCCAGCCGCCGCTGACGCACGTCTTCCCGACCGCGCAGGCGCTGGCCGACCTGCCCGACGAGATCTACCGCGAGGCCGGCGTGACGCCGGGCAAGCTGCGCACGATCCGCGCGCTGGCGCTCAGCATCGTCTCAGGCGACATCGCGCTCGATCCGCTTGCGCCGCCCGAGGAGACCGTGGCCCGGCTGCGCGAGATCGACGGCATCGGCGACTGGACCGCGCAGTACATCGCCATGCGCGCGCTGGGCTGGCCGGACGCCTTTCCGGCCACCGACTACGCGCTGCGCAAGGTGCTCGCCGTGAGCACGGTGCGCGCGATGCACGATCGAACCGCGCATTGGGCGCCATGGCGCGCCTACGCGGCGATTCATCTCTGGCATCGCTATGGCACGCCGCCCGCGTCCGGCGAGCCCATGGAAGAAGTATCCGAAGATCACAGCAAGGAGCAGGCAGCATGACCAGCTATCAAATCATCGACAGTCCTCTCAGGGAAATACTATTGCGGGCCGACGACGGCGCGCTGACCGGCATGTTCTTCTCCGGGCAGAAGTATTACCCCGCCGGCGCGCCCGCGACCTATATCGCATCGGCGGCCGACCAGCGCGTGCTGGACCAGGCGGCGCAAGAGCTGGCCGCCTATTTCGACGGTGCGCTACAGACCTTCGCGGTGCCCATCCGCTTTATCGGCAGCGCCTTTCAGCAGCGCATCTGGCAGGCGCTGTGCGACATCGAATTTGGCGATACATCGACGTACGGGCAGCTTGGCGCCGGCCTCGGGCTGCCACCGGCGCACTCGCGCGCGGTGGGGGGCGCCGTCGGGCGCAATCCGCTCTCGGTCATCGTGCCTTGCCATCGGGTGCTCGGTGCGTCGGGCGCGCTGACCGGCTATGCCGGCGGCGTGGACCGCAAGCGGGCGCTGCTGCGGCTGGAGGGCGTCCGGGGCGTGGATCGCGACGTCGTGGCGCCGCGCGCGCAGGGCTTGCAGTCGGCGCTGGCGTTCGGCTGATTTCTGGCTTTGGCCCGGCTGTTCATCGCCATCGACACGCCGCCCGCTGTGGCGGCGGGCCTGCTGCATACGCTGCCCGTGCATCGCGGCGTGCGGCCCGTGCCGCCCGGGCAGTTGCACCTGACGCTGCGATTCCTTGGCGATCAGGACGAAGACTGTGCCGCGCGTATCGGCAAGGCGTTGGAGGCCATGCAGGCGCCGCCGTTGACGATGCAGGTCCAGGGCGTCGGGCGCTTCCGAGGCGGGCAGGGTGCCGTGCTGTGGGCCGGACTGGCGCACGATGATCACCTGACCGCGCTATTCGACGACATTGAGGCCGCGCTGGCCGACGTCGGCATCGCGCGCGAGCGCCGTCGCTTCCATCCGCACCTGACCGTGGCGCGCTGCCGTCCGGGCCTGCCGGAGGCGGTGCTGCGCGACTGGCTCGCCGCGCAGCACGACCTGACCCTGCCAGCGTGGACCGCCGACCGCTTCGTCCTGTTTGAGAGTTTTCTGAGCCCGGAGGGCGCGCGCCATGTGCCGCGCGCCGCCTACCCGCTGGCCGCTATCGCCCCAGGTTGCTGAGCCCCAGCGCCACCCCCAGCCCGCACAGCGCCGAGCCGAGCGTCTTGTCGATCAAACCCTGCCGGCGCAGCATCGCGGCGCGCAGCGGCGCCGCGCCGAAGCCCCACGCCACGAGGCTGAACCACGCCCAGTGCGCCACGGACATGAACAGCCCGTAGCCGAGCTGCACCGCCCACGGGGTATGGGCATCCACCACCTGTGTGTAGGTGCTGACCACGAACAGCGTGGTCTTGGGATTGAGCGCATTGGTCAGGAATCCCATCCGCAGCGAAGCCCAGGCGGAGAGCCTGGGCGCCTCGCGCGCGTTGTCCCCGGTATCCACCGTCAGCGGCGTGCGGTTGCGCAAGGTCTTGATGCCGATCCAGATCAGATAGGCCGCGCCGAGCAGCTTCACCGCCGTCAGCCAGCCGTGCGCGTGCTCGATCAGCATCGCCACGCCGAACATGGTGTAGCAGACGTGCACCTGCACCCCGAGCGCGATGCCCAGCGCGCATAGCAGCCCGGTGCGCCGGCCGAACAGGTAGCTGTTGCGCGTGACCATGGCGAAGTCGGGGCCGGGACTGATCACGGCGAGGAGGGTGATGCTGGCGACGGCCAGCGCTTCGGCAAGAGGTGACATATCGGTCAGTTTTCCGGTTCGATGGGAGGGGGATCGCGCCGCCATTCTCGCCAGAGGGAACAAGCCAGACAACCGATATATACTCGCCGAAAATGGTGAGGAAATCTGACAGATGAGCGATTTGCCGCCGATGCACTGGCTGGGCGCGATCCGGTTCTTCGAGGCCGCCGCGCGGCTTGGCAGCTTTGTGCGCGCCGCTGACGAACTCCACCTGACGCACGGCGCCATCAGCCGCCAGATCCGCCAATTGGAAGAGGCGCTGGGTGTGCCGCTGTTCGAGCGCCGGAACCGCGCGGTCTTCCTCACCGAGGCCGGCCGCACGCTCCACGTTGCCGCCACGCAATCTCTGGCCGGGCTGGCGGAGGCGGTCGCCCGGATCCGCGCGCCGGCGCCCCGGGCCGCGCTGGTGCTGTCGTGCGAGCCGACCATCGCCATGCGCTGGCTGATTCCAAGGCTGTCGCGCTTTGCCGACGCTCATCCGGACATCGCGTTGCACCTGATGGCGGCGGGCGGGCCGATCGATTTCCGGAGAAGCGGGGTGGATGTAGCGCTGCGCCGCAACGATTTCCCGTTCGATGCGCGCTGGCACACGCGCGAACTGGCGCTGGAGCGCGTCGGGCCGGTCTGCCGGCCGGACCTGGCCACGGCTGACCCGGCGGCGGTCACGCGCCTCCACACCCGCACCCGGCCCGATGCCTGGCAACGCTGGCAGCAACTCAAAGGGGATGAAAAAACCGGTCCCACCGTCCAGATCGGCCGATCAGACCCGTGGTATGAACACTTCTACCTGAGCCTGCAGGCGGCTGCGGCCGGCCTGGGCTGGGCCATGGCGTCGCGGCTGATGGCGGCCGACGAACTCGCCGATGGCCGGCTGGCCGCACCGTTGGGGTTTGTACCGGACGGGTCGTCCTACCACCTGATTTCGCCGGCGCCGTTCGCCCAGGATGCCCGGCTGGAGGCCCTGCACGGCTGGCTCCGCGCGGAGATGGAAACCGGCTGAAAAGGCCTTGCAACCGCTACCCCCCGGAAGTCGGTTGCTAAAGTTACGTCGTATTTTGCCGAAGGCCTAGGCATGACTTGCGCCATCCCCGGGCGGCGCTTACCATGCGGCGCTGGCCGCCGCCAGATCCACAAGCGTTGCCCGCCCCAGGCAAGACGGCGAGTAACCACTTTCGACGTAGCGTATTCCCCATGAGTGTCCAAGATTCCCGAGGGCCCGAGCAGGCCCAAAACCGGTCCCAGATCGAGGGCGAACCTGACGAGCAGGAAGGCTCGCATTCGGACGAACGCTACCGGCTCACGCATAGCTCGCAGATCGGCACGGTCCTGCGCGACCTGGCCTGGCAGAAGTGCCTGCTGAACGTACGTTCGGCGCGCGGCTCTGAGATCGTGACGTCGATCCTGCACGTGGATCCGGCCAACCGCACCTTTATCTTCGACTGGTGCCGCGCGGATGCGGAGCGCCAGGCGCTGATGGCCTCGGACAAGAATGCGTTCTCGGGACTGCTGCGCGGCGTGCCTGTGAACTTCGTGGTCGGCGTGCCCGGCGCCACGCGCTTCGAGGGCGGGCCGGCCTTCATCGCCGATTTCCCGGACAAGCTCTACCACTTCCAGCGCCGCCGCCATTTCCGCGCGCGCACGCTGCTGACCAAGGGCTACCGCTGCCAGATCCATCTGCCGGAGACGGCCGACAAGCGCACGCTGCACCTCGATATTGCCGATCTGTCGCTGTCCGGCGCGGGCCTGCGCTCGCGCTCGGTGGGCGCTGACCAATTGCCGGTGGGCACGGTCGTCAAGAAGTGTGTGCTGGATTTTGCCGAACTGGGCCGGCTGGAACTGGACATGCAGGTGGTGGGCCACTGGCTGGTCGGCTTCGACGACAACACCGTGCACCACTACGGCTGCGCCTTCCTGAACCCGGATGGCCGCATGGAGAACTTCCTCCAGCGGCTGGTGTTCCAGCTCGAACTGGCGCACCGGGGCTGATTTTTCGGCATCGCCCCCCTGATCCGGACGCTTAAGTCCCGATCAACTTCCCGATGGCAACGGCGGCCTCCCGCATGGGGGTCAGCAGCCGCGCCACCATCTCCGCCTCGGACACCCGGGTGGCCTTCACGCTGACGCTGATGGCCGCCACCACGGTGCCCGAGAGCGACCGCACCGGTACGGCAATCGCCCGCAAACCCGGTTCCAGTTCCTCGTCGATCAGCACGTATTCCAGTTCCCGTGCGCGCCGGAAGGCTGCTTCCAGTTCCGTGCGCGAGATCTTGGTCTGCAAGGTGCGCGGACGCAGTTCGGCATGTTCGAAGAACGCCTCGAGCACTGCCTCGGGCTGGTGGGCCAGCAGCAGCCGGCCCGTGGACGTGCAATAGGCCGGCAGCCGGCTCCCCATTCCAAGTGCGTGAGTCAGCACACGTTGCACTTCCGAGCGCACCAGGTAGAGGATGTCCGTGCCGTCGAGAATGGCCAGGGCCGAGGTCTCGTGGATGCGCGTGCTCAGGTTGTCGAGGATGGGCTGCGCCGCCGAGACCAGCGACGTCGAGGAGAAATACGCGTGCCCCAGATGGAGCACGCGCGGCCGCAGCGCGAAGTGCCCATCCTGCTGGCTCACGTAGCCCAACTGCTCCAGCGTATAGAGACAGCGCCGCACCGAGGCGCGCGACAACTGCGTGCGCTGCGCCACCTGCGAGATAGTGAGTGGGCGCTTGCGCTCGGAGAAAGCCTCCAGCACCGTCAGCCCGCGCGCCAGCGACAGCATGAAATTCGGGTCGCCGGCGAAGCTGGACAGGATGTCGGCCGGCGGCCGGGCGGCGCGGACGGAGTCGGCCTGTGCAGGCTTGAGGCTGATGGGGGCGGGGGCGTCCATATGGGAATTCGGCAGGAAATACGATGCGGGGGGCGTTCGATAATCGCGCATCTTAACGTCCCACGGCGGGGCCTGCCGGGATTCGCCCAAAAAAATGTCGCCGATTGGGGCGGCGACTGGGTAAGGGGTGTCGTCCGGGACGGGGGTCCCAACGACGAGGCCAGTATAGGCAGCGGCACTTCCTGCCGACATGCCACCTCGGTGGGGGTTGGCCGTAGCGCACTTTGCGCTAGGGCCGTCACATCTCCGCAGGATTTGTCCCCTGAGTGTCCCTAAGGCTTGCCCAGGAACAGGTAGAACGCGTACTGACCGCCTGCCGCGCGGCCATAGGCGAGGTAGAACGGCCCGATCGGGCTGTCCAGGCCGAGGAAGGCGGCCCCCGACTTGAGCACCCCGGTGGGGTTGCCCGGTACCAGCGGATCGCCTACGCGGCCGACCTCCAGCGAGAACCCGGCGTAGACCCCTTCGAGGAAGGTCTGCCGCACGAGCTTGTTGTAGTAGACCATCCGCGCGAACTGGATATTGCCGCCAATCAGCTGCCCGGTGGAGTAGCCGGACTGCTGCAGGAAGCCGCCCCACTGGAACATCGCGTACGGCGGCAGCGCCGGCCCGCCCAGGTTGGAGCCCGCCCGCACGCCAAAGTTGATGGTGTTGTTGCCGAAGGAGTGCGCATAGGTGGCCGTCAGGTCGCCCTTGGTATAGGTGTCGGTGGCGCCCATTGCGCCTTGCGACGAGTAGACGTTCATCGTCGCCCCGTAGCCGAAGCGCGGGAAGTTGATGCTGTCGACCTGATCCACCAGTATCCGGGCCGTGAAGGCACGGCGCTCGATGCTTTCATGGCCCGGGTCCAGGAACGCCGGCCCGGTGGAGAGCGACGCGTTCTGGTGGCCGAGCACGAAGCCCAGGCGTCCCTCGCCATATTTGGTGATCTGCGTGCCTACATCCAGCGCCAGGTCCGTGCGGCGCAGGTCGTACTGGGCGATCCGCTGGCTGCCGCTGAAGACATTGATGGGGCGGCGTTCCAGTTCGAAGCGCGGGGCGATGAAGAACAGCTGGCGGGTGTCGAGCGGCTGGTAGAACTCGCTGGTCAGGCTGGAGGTCTGGCCCACCTGGGCGTCCGTGCGCCATTCGGCGCCGAGCGAGTTGATCCACGTGCGGCGGTAGCTCGCCAGCAGGTTGAAGTAGGCGTCGCCGCGGAAGTCGGAACTGAGGCCGAGCCCGAAGCGCAGGTAGTTGGGCCCGTACGATTTCTCGATGGCTTCCACGCCGAGCACGCGCTTGCCCGGTTCCTCGAGGAAGCGGTAGTTCACGTGCTCGAAGTCGCCGGTGCCGAACAGCCGGCGCATGTCGCGGTCCAGCGTGGCCTGCGAGATCGGCTCGCCGGGGTGGGTTTCCATCGTCGCGGCGGCAAACCCGGGGCTCACGCGCTCCATCGGCGCGAAGCGGATTTCGTCCACGGGGCGCAGGTCCGGTGGCGCCAGGTTGCGCTGCGCGGCGCGCAGGGTGGCGTACTCGTCGGGTGGAATCGCCAGCGCGGCGAGCCGGGTGTGCTGGCGCCGGGCGGCTTCCTCGCCAATCGGAATGGTCTTGGGCAGGTGGTCGAAGTCGCCGGCGGAGAATTCGCCGAGTTCGGGCAGGATCAGGATGTCCATGGGCCGCAGCGAGGCCAGCGAGCTGCGCACGTTCTGCTCGGTCAGGATGTTCAGCATCTGGCTGGTTACGCCGATCAGCGAGGTCAGGTCCTCGCGCTTCATCAGCGGCGTGCCGAGGTTGACCGCGATGACGATGTCGGCCCCCATGGCGCGCGCCACGTCCACGGGCAGGTTGTCGGTCAGGCCGCCATCGACGAGCAGCTTGCCCTGGTACTCGGTGGGCGCCACGGCGCCGGGCACGGACATGCTGGCGCGCATCACGTTCGCCAGCTCGCCCTCGGTGAACACCACGGCGGTGCCGGCGACAAGGTCGGTGGCGACGGCGCGGTAAGGAATCGGCAAGGTATCGAAATTCCGATAGCCGGGGGTGTTGGAGAGCTTGCGCAGCACCGTTTCCAGCTGCACGCCGGAGACCGCACCCTTGGGCAGCAGCAGCCCGTCCCCGCGCACGCCAATCTCGGGCGTGAACAGGTTGGTGTGGTCGTCCAGCTTGCGGCGGACGGCCAGATCCTGACGCGGTGGCCGTTCCTTGAAGAGCGCGCTGGTGGACAAGCCGCCGACCAGTTCCTCCATTTCCTTGATGCTCATGCCGCTGGCATACGCGCCGCCGACCAGCGAGCCCATGCTGGTGCCGGCGATGCAGTCCACGGGCACACGCAGTTCCTCGAGCACCTTCAGCACGCCGATATGGGCGGCACCGCGCGCGCCACCGCCGGACAGCACCAGGCAGATCTTGGGGCGGCCCACCGGGTGGGTCTTGGCCGCAGCCCCTTCGACCGTGCCGCCGGGCGTGGCCGGGGCGAGGAGGGCGGGCGCGGGGAACGGCGGATTGGGTGCGGGGACGATGTTGCTGGGGGTGTAGGCGGGCAGGCGGAGGGTCCCGCCCTGCGGCGGCGGCTCCTCGGCCGTGGCCGGGCCCGGCGCGACCGCCAGCGTGGCCAGCATCGCGGCAAGCAGGCTGCATAGGGAAGGGAGTCGCGTCGCAACGCGCATGGCAGCGTATCCGATCATCCACGCCTCAGAGGTGGCCGGCGGCAACCTTGCCACAAGGCTAGCAGCCTGCCGCCGCAATCGTGTGCGCGATGGGCCACCTTCGAAACAATTCAACATCGGATTGGAACGATGCAGATCAGGCCGGCGCCGGAGGGGCGGTCCGCGGACCGAACCGGACAGGCGGCATATACTGGCGCCGTAACATTTCCTTCAGGTCTTGAGCCGTGTCTTCCCCCGTTTCCGATGATCCGCGTCCGCTCCCGCCCGAGCGCCCTGGCGACAACGAGTGCTGCCAGAGCGGCTGCGATCCGTGCATCTTTGACTACTACAACGACGAAATGGACCGCTACCGGCAGGAACTGAGGGCGTGGGAGGCGCGCCAGGCTGCGCGCGCCGAGGCCTCTTCTACATCGTCCACCTCGTAACCCCCGGCCGGTGGAAGACCTTCTCGACTTCGTGCAGCGCCATCCGCGCCTGTTTGTGCTGACCGGCGCCGGCATCAGCACGGACTCCGGCATTCCGGGCTACCGCGACGAGCAGGGCCGGTGGCAGCGCTCCGCGCCGATGACCATCACCGCCTTCCTGAGCGGCCACGCGGCGCGCCAGCGCTACTGGGCGCGCAGTATGGTCGGCTGGCCCGTGGCGGACGGCGCGCAGCCGAACGTGAGCCATCGCGTGGTGGCGCGGCTGGGCGATGCCGGGCGCGTGGCCGGGCTGGTCACGCAGAACGTGGATGGCCTGCACCAGCGCGCTGGCAGCCAGGGGGTGATCGAGCTGCACGGCAGCATCGGCCAGGTCATCTGCCTGTCCTGTGCCACGCGCTACCCGCGCGCGGACATCCAGCGCTGGCTGTGGCAGCACAATCCCGAATTCCGCGATGTGTCGGCCCTGCCGGCGGCCGATGGCGACGCCCATCTGGAATCGCCGCTATTCGACAATTTTTCGGTGCCGGTGTGCGAGCGCTGCGAAGGGCTGCTCAAGCCCGATGTGGTGTTCTTCGGCGAATCGGTGCCGCGCGAGCGCGTGGCGGCCGGGCGGCTGGCGCTCGATGCAGCGGACGCCATGCTGGTGATCGGCTCGTCGCTGACGGTGTTCTCGGGGTATCGCTTCTGCGTCTGGGCGCACGAGCGCGGCTTGCCGATTGCCGCCCTGAACCTTGGCACCACGCGGGCCGATCCCCTGCTGACGCTGAAGGTGCTCGCGCCGATCGGGCCGACGCTGGCGGCGCTTGCCACCGCGCTGGGGCTGGAAGCCGGCGCGGGTTAGCTCGGACTACCTCGGACTAACGCAGATCGAGCTTCACCCGGATACCGTCCGCCGCGACGGTGATCGCGCCCGGCTGCACGTCCTTGCCGTTGAAGCGCAGCTCCTCGGGCTTGAACGTATAGAGCGGATAGTCCTTCAGCAACTGCTGCGCCACCACCGCGCCGATGGCGTTGAGCTGCTCGTTGTACTGGCTCATGCCCTGCACCTGTACCTGCTGGACCGTGGGATTGTCGAGCAGCACGGCACGCTGCGTGGCGTCGTAGCGCACGCCGCTGTTCAGCGCCAGCGTGCCGTTGACCGGCGGGGACGGCAGGATGGTGTTGCTGATGGCCGCATCCATCTGCGTGGTGATGCGGTTGGTGGCCTCATCCAGCACCAGGCGCGGGTGCGACAGCTGCACGCTCACCAGTTCGCCATAGCGCAGCGTGGTGGGAAAGCGTTTCTCGACGGCACTCTGCAACTCGGCCTTGGTGAAGGTGTACTCGCCCGTCCATACGTTGTAGGCGGCGTGGGCGAGGGCGAAGCTGCCCAGCGCGGCGACTGCGGCCGTGGCCAGCAGCGCGCGGCGGGCGTGGAAGAAGCGATTGATCAAGGGACGGGCCATGGGCTCGGTTCGGTTGGCATCGTTGCCGGTCAGACCGGGCCCGGGGGGCATCGTTCCTGTGTGATGAGTGCGCCGCATGGCTGCTGCCGCCTCAATAGTGCGGCGGAATCTCATGCTGCGGATTGGACTCGGCGGCGGCCGAGGCACTCGTCCGGACCTGCTGGTACAGCGCCCGGAACTGGGCCTGGAGCAGGTCCAGTTGCTGCTGCTGGCGCGCGACGGCCAGGTTCAGCGTCTCGATCAGGTCTTCCTGGAAGGCGAGCTTGATCTCGAGGTCGGTCAGGCGGGATTCCATGGCATGTCTCCGGTTGGCCGCGCATTTTACGGCACGGCCATGCCGGGACCCTGCCATCGGCGCCTATTCGGCCGCCACCAGGACCATCCAGGTCACGCCGAACTTGTCCGCCACCATGCCGAAGCGCTCCGAGAAGAAGGTCTTCATCGCCGGCATGACCACGTTGCCGCCCGCGCTCAGCGCGCCAATCGTCTTGTCGACCGTCGCGGCGTCCGGCACGGTGATGGAGAGCGCGAAGCCCTGGAAGGCGGTCTGGCCCTTGCAGTCGCCATCGGACGCCATGATCGTGGTGTCCCCAATCTGCAGCGCCATATGCATGACCTTGTCATCGTTGCCGGCACCGGGCCCGCAACCGGGGCTGGCGTCCTGCGGCTCGGGGTTGTCACGGAAGCGCAGCAGCATTTCCACCTTGGCACCGAGCGCGGTCTTGTAGAACTCGGCCGCTTCCTCTGCGCGACCGTCGAAGAACAGATAGGACTGGACTTTCTTGGACATCGACATCTCCTGGTTTGGCGTTGGCCGGCGATTTGTGTACGCCGTCCACAAGAGACTAGCAAATAAAATGGACAACGTCCACATTGTTACTTTTCGTGTCCGTCACCGCCGGACACGTTTTCACGCTGGGCACCGGGCTAGGATAGGCGCTCCATGCCAGGGCGACCCGATTTCTTCCCGTCCACAAGCCGCCCTCTTCCCTGGCGTTCGTCACTCCCACCGCAATGAAATCAGCGTCCATTTCGGTTGCTAATTTTATTTGCGGATTACTTAGCGATAAGCTAATATGACGCACGTCCATGAAGTTGACCTTTCCAGACAGGCGCGCCGGGCTTTGAAGGCCATGCCGCGCAACGTTGCCACCCAGATCCGCAGCAAGATCGACATGCTGGCGGGGAATCCGTCTCAATCCGCGCGGGGGCGCCTATCAATGACCGACATCCAATTTATCGAGCAAGATGGCCAGCGGGCCTTTGCAGTCGTGCCGATCGACGTTTGGGACAAGGTGAAGCACCTGTTCGAGGATCTCGACGATGTAGCCCTGTATGACCGTGCCAAGGCGGCCGATGACGGTGTACGCATTCCGGCCGCCGTGGTCGACGCGGAGTTGGCGGGCGACCATCCAGTCAAGGCCTGGCGCGATTACCGTCGCATGACCCAGGAGGCATTGGCCCAGGCGGCCGGGCTCAGCACCCCCTACCTGAGCCAGATCGAAAACCGCAAGCGCGACGGCACCGTGGACGTGCTGCAGCGGCTGGCGCTGGCACTTGGCGTTCCCATGGACCTGCTCGTGGACGACGCCGACTGAGCGCCGAGTGAACCCCGCCCGGGCCCCGCAGTTTGGCGCTACCGCCCGGGCGTGTCACAATTCAAGGTTACGAGTTCGGGCGCCGCATCGGCTGCCGTGTGGGGGTTTCACGCGGGAGCGCCCCAAGAGCCGACAAATTCACCTAGATTTCTGGCGATGACTACCATCCTGCAGCACATTCCTTCCGGCCAGCGCGTCGGAATCGCCTTCTCGGGCGGACTCGACACCAGCGCCGCGCTCCTCTGGATGCGCCAGAAGGGCGCCATTCCCTACGCCTACACGGCCAACCTGGGTCAGCCCGACGAGCCGGACTACGACGACATTCCCCGCCGCGCCAAGGCGTACGGCGCCGAAGAAGCGCGTCTGGTGGATTGCCGCGTGCAACTGGTGTCCGAAGGGATCGCCGCGCTGCAGTGCGGTGCATTCCACATTTCCACGGCTGGCGTGACGTACTTCAACACCACGCCGATCGGCCGCGCCGTGACCGGCACGATGCTGGTGGCCGCGATGAAGGACGATGGCGTCAACATCTGGGGCGATGGCAGCACGTTCAAGGGCAACGACATCGAGCGTTTCTACCGCTACGGCCTGCTGACCAACCCGGGCCTGCAGATCTACAAGCCGTGGCTGGACCAGCAGTTCATCGACGAACTGGGCGGCCGCGCCGAAATGTCCGAGTTCATGCGCCAGAGCGGCCATGACTACAAGATGTCGGCCGAAAAGGCGTATTCGACGGACTCGAACATGCTTGGCGCCACGCACGAGGCCAAGGATCTCGAGCACCTGAACTCGGGCATCCGCATCGTCCAGCCGATCATGGGCGTGCAGTTCTGGCGCGATGACGTGGAAGTGAAGCGCGAGGAAGTGACCGTGCGCTTCGAGGAAGGCCAGCCCGTGGCCCTGAACGGCAAGACCTTCGCGAACAGCGTGGACTTGTTCATGGAAGCCAATGTCATCGGCGGCCGCCACGGCCTGGGCATGAGCGACCAGATCGAGAACCGGATCATCGAGGCCAAGAGCCGCGGCATCTACGAAGCCCCGGGCCTCGCGCTGCTGTTCATCGCCTACGAGCGCCTGATCACCGGCATCCACAACGAAGACACCATCGAGCAGTACCGCGACAATGGCCGCCGCCTGGGCCGCTTGCTGTACCAGGGCCGCTGGTTCGACCCGCAGGCCATCATGCTGCGCGAAACCGCCCAGCGCTGGGTGGCGGGCGCCGTGACCGGCGAGGTGACCATCGAACTGCGTCGTGGCAACGACTACTCGATCCTGAACACCACGTCGCCGAACCTGACCTACAAGCCGGAACGGCTGACGATGGAAAAGGGCGAATCGATGTTCACGCCGCTGGACCGCATCGGCCAACTGACGATGCGCACGCTGGACATCGTGGACACCCGCGAGAAGCTCCAGACGTACGCGAAGAGCGGCCTGCTGTCGACCAAGACCAGCGCCGCGCTGCCGAAGCTCGAAGACTGAGCGCGGGCAGGCATCGCCAGAAAAGCCGGCAAGGGCAACCTTGCCGGCTTTTTTCATGGCTGGCGCGCAGGCAACAGCGCGGCGGGGTCGATGGCGCCGGCCATCGCTGCGTAGCCCCGGTCGCCAGGGTGGAGGTGGTCGCCGCTGTCGAAGGCTGTCTGCAGGGCGTCCGGGCGGGCCGGGGCGCGCAGGGCGGCGTCGAAGTCCGCTACGGCATCGAAGGCGCCGCTGGTGCGGATCCAGTGGTTCACCTGCTGGCGCAGCGCGTCCTTCTCCGGGCTGGCGTAGCCGTGGATCGGCGACCCTTCCACAGCCAGCGCGTCCGCAAACGGCGTGATCGTGGCGCCGATCACGCGCACCCCGCGCCGGTGCGCGCGGTCGATCAGGGACTGGTAGCCGGCGATCAGGTCGGGGGCGGCGGGCAAGCGGGTCGTCGGCAGGAAGGTCGAGCCGGGCCAGCCGATGTCATTGATGCCCAGCGCGACGATGACCGCCTGCACGCCGGGCACATCGAGCACGTCGCGCTCGAAGCGCGCGCGGCCCGCTTCGCCCATGCCGGCGCGCAGCAGTTGCCCGCCCGAGATGCCCGCGTTGAGGACCGCGATGCCGTCCCCGGCCAGCCGGGCGGCGAGAACGTCAGGCCAGCGCCGGTTGGCGTCGGGCGTGGCGCCGTTGCCTTCGGTGATCGAATCGCCGAGCGCGACGATGACGGGCGCCGGCTGGCGGGCTTCCACCTCGATGGCGGACAGCAGCAGCCTTGCCTGGAAGGTCTCGGGCCGGGGCAGGGCGGCGTCCGTCACGTGGTGGCCATCGGCGATATAGGCGGTCTGCCGGCCATCCCAGTGGAAGGTGGCGATCCGCACCGGCGCCGGCAGGTGGAGGCTGACCGCCACCTCGGCCAGTGCTGGCACCGGCAGCGACACCGGGTCGCTGGTCGCCGTGGCGCCGGGCGGGATGGAGATCGCGGGTTTGCCGGCGAAGGTCACCGCATGATTGGTGGTCGGATCGATCACGCCGCCGCCGGCATGACGAGCGAGCTGGATGGCATCGACAGTCAGCGGCACCCGGCCGTACTGATTGGATAGCACCACGCGCACCCGACTCGCGCCGATGCTGACGCGGGCGACCTGCCGCACCGTGCGGTCATCAAGCCGGGCCGGCAAGCCAGTCGGCAAGGGCAGTTCATCAGGTCGCCAGACCGGTTGTTGGCTGGCCACCCAGGTCGGCACCCATTGCGGGGCGGCCATGGCGGGGCCGGCGGCGATGCAGCCCGTCAGGGCAACCATGCGAAGCAGCGAATAGGCAGACATCAGAAAACTCTCATCAAAGTGGGAATGGCCCCACTGTCACCTATTCCGATTCGCACGAGAACGCGGCAGAATCGCATATCAATCATTCCAATTAAGAATGACATGGACACCCTCAAGGCGATGCACGTCTTCACCCGCGCCGTGGAGCTGGGCAGCCTCTCCGCCGTGGCGCGTGAGCTGGACAGCACCCAGCCGACCATCAGCAAAACCGTAGCCGCGCTGGAGGCGGACCTTGGTGTGCGGCTGCTCGAGCGCAGCACCACCCACTTGCAGCCGACCGAGGCCGGCCGTCGCTTCTATGCCCATGCCCTGACCGTGCTCGACGCCTATGCCGAAGCCACCGCCGATGCGCGCGGCCGGGCGGATCGTCCCGTGGGCAAGGTGCGCCTCAGCGCGCCGGTCAGCTTTGGCGTGCTGCGGCTCAATGCACTGATCCTCGATTTCCTCGCCCGGTATCCGGAGGTCGATGTCGAACTGGTCTTCGACGACCGTTTCGTCGATCTGGTGGAGGCGGGCGTGGACGTAGCGGTGCGGCTCGGCGCGTCGCTGCCGCCCAATGTGGTGGCGCGGCGCATCGCGGTGTCGCCGCGCGGACTCGTGGCCGCCCCGGGCTACCTCGCGCGCCATGCCCCGGTGCGGCAGCCGGCCGATCTGGCCGGTCACGACCTGCTGCGCTTCACCTGGCTCGCCGCCGGGGACGAGATCGTGCTGACCGATACCCACGGCAACGCCGCCAAGGTGGACGCGCCGTGCCGCTATCGCGCCAACAACTCGCTGGCCATGCGCGAGAGCTTCCTGGCGGGCGCCGGGTTTGGCCTGACGCCGGCCTGGCTCGTGCAGGACCTGCTCGACACCGGCGCGCTGACCCCGGTGCTGCCCGGCTGGCAGGGTCCGGCGCAGGATGCCTATCTGGTCTATCCGTCGCGCCGCCACCAGCCGGCGCGCACGCGGGCGCTGCTGGCCTTCCTGGCCGAGCGGGTGCCGGCACTGCCCGGATTCCACCCTGTGGAAGCCTGAATCGACAGGGGTACTGCCCCGAAGTCACCCGAAAGCGCCCGAAAGCGCCTCTAGCGGCGCGTCGCCTGCAAGCCCCGCCACATCGGCGCACAATGCGCGCTGGCGGTCGCGCAGGCGCCGCCAGACCCTTTGCTTCGGCCTCGACTACCCTGGGAATTCGCCATGCCAGATTTCACCATGCAGTACCGCCGCCTCGGCGCCAGCAACCTGAAGGTTTCCGCCCTGTGTCTGGGCACGATGATGTTCGCCGACCAGACCGACGAGGCCGAGGCCGCCCGCATCGTGGGCAGCGCACGCGACCACGGCGTCAATTTCATCGACACCGCCGACGTCTACAGCAAGGGCGGTTCCGAGCAGATGGTGGGCCGCCTGCTGATCGCCGACCGCCACGACTGGGTGCTTGCCACCAAGCTGGGCAACCTGATGGGCAGCCGTCCGAACCAGTCGAACTATTCACGTACGTGGATCCTGCGCGAGGTGGAAGACAGCCTGCGCCGGCTGGCCACCGACTATGTGGACATCCTCTACCTGCACCGCGACTTCGCCGGCGCCAATCTTGAGGAACCGGTGCGCGCCATGGGCGACCTGATCCGCGCCGGCAAGATCCGCTACTGGGCCGTGTCGAATTTCCGCGGCTGGCGTATCGCCGAGATCGCCAACCTGTGCGACCGCCTGGGCGTGCCGCGCCCGGTGGCCTGCCAGCCGTACTACAACCTGCTGAACCGGATGCCGGAGGTGGAAATCCTGCCGGCCTGCGAACATTTCGGCCTGGGCGTGGTGCCCTACAGCCCGATCGCGCGCGGCGTGCTGACCGGCAAGTACCTGCCGGGCCAGAAGCCGGACGCGGACAGCCGCGCCGGCCGGGCGGACCGTCGCATGATGGAAACCGAGTTTCGCGAGGAGTCGCTGGTCATCGCCCAGCAGCTCAAGGCGCATGCCGAAGGGCGCGGCATCACGCCGGGCCAGTTCGCCACGGCCTGGGTGCTGGCCAACCCGATCATCAGCAGCGTGATCGCCGGGCCGCGCACGCTGGCGCAGTTCGAGGACTACTTCGGCGCAGTGAACGTCGCGATTTCGGCGCAGGAAGAGGCGCTGGTCGATAAGCTCGTGCCGCGCGGCCATGCTTCCACGCCTGGCTACACCGATCCGAGCTATCCGTTCGGCGGGCGCCCGGTGGCATCGGCGGCGGCATCGGCATAAGCCGGTCAGTGCAAAACTGACATGGCCGCACCGCCCGCGTGTGACGCGCGGGCGGCTCGCGGCACCCGTGTGGCGTGCCGGCCCGCCACGTGTTGCGTGCCGGGCACGGCGCCGCAAGAAATTCCGTGTTTGAAAGCGTGCGCCAGCCCACTTCGGCATGCCACTCCACGCTGGTTGCTAGTAATATCAATACAGGCCGTCGCACGCCGATGCTGGCGCGGCAGCCTGCAATGAAAAAGCTGGTGGCGCCCCGGAACTGGTGGGCGCAAGCGCAACCGGATGCCGAAACGTGTCACGTCGTCGCTGGATTCTCGCTGGCTTGGCGGTTGCCGTATGTGGCGGCGCCTACATGGTTGTGACCCTCGTCACGCACGAGGTTCGCACGTCGCAATGGCAGGCTCTGTACATGAGCCGGCTGGGCAAGTCGTTGACCTACGAAATCCAGCCCGGCGCGAGCGACAGCATCCGTTATCCCCATTCCGGTCCGTACGACGAGCGCCTGGGCTACGAGCGCCTGCCCGAGTTCGGCGAGCGCCTGCTGCGGCACGGGTTTGCCACGAGCGCGCAGGTGCGCATGTCGCCGGATCTCGTCCGGCTGATGGACGAGGGCATCTTTCCGCCCTACCGAGAGAAAAACCAGGCCGGCCTGATCGTGCGCGACTGCAACGCGCTGACGCTTGCCTTCGAACGCTATCCCCAACGCCAGTACGATAGTTTCGACGCGGTGCCGAAGGTGGTGGTGGCGTCGCTGCTCTACGTCGAGAACCAGAACCTGCTCAATCCCGAGTATCCGATGATGAATCCGGCCGTGGACTGGCGCCGGTTCTCGCGCGCGGTGCTCGACCAGGCCGTGAAGCTGGCCGACCGGCACCACGACTCGGCCGGCGGCAGCACGCTCGCCACCCAGATCGAGAAATTCCGCCATTCGCCCGAGGGGCGGACCCAGTCGATTCCAGACAAGTTCCGCCAGATGACCTCGGCCTCGCTGCGCGCCTATGTCAACGGTCCCGACACCCAGCGCGCCCGCGAAAACATCGTGCTCGACTACCTGAACACGGTGCCGCTCTCCGCGCGCGTGGGGCATGGCGAGATCAACGGCATTGGCGACGGGCTGTACGTCTGGTACGGCGAGGACTTCGGCGAGGTCAACGCGCTGATCCGCAACATGGACCCGCGCCGCCCCACCCCGCGCGAGGCCCAGGCGTACAAGCGCGCGCTGTCGCTGATCGTCTCGCAGCGCCGGCCGTCGTATCACCTGCGGCGCGACGATACCAACCTGGACGCGCTGACTGGCAGCTACCTGCGGCTGCTGGCGGCCACCAATACCATCACTCCGGAGTTGCGCGACGCCGCGCTGGCGCAGTCGCTGGACAAGGCGGCCCCGCCGCAGCGGCCCGACCCGGCGCCCTGGGTGACGCGCAAGGCGGTCAACCAGGTGCGTAACGATGTGTCGCACCTGCTGGGCGTGGACAGCCGCTACGCGCTGGACCGCCTCGACCTGACCGTCGACAGCAGCATCAACCGTGAAGTGCAACGCATGGTCACGGACACGCTGCTGCGCATCCGCAACAAGACCGATGCCCACGAGATGGGCCTGTACGGCAAGAACCTGCTGCGCGAGGGCGACGACCCGTCGCGGCTCGTGGCCAGCTTCACGCTGTTCGAGCGCGTGGGCAACGCCAGCCTGGTGCGGGTGCAGGCCGACAATGTCGACCAGCCGTTCGACATCAACGCGGGGGCGCGGCTGAACCTGGGCTCCACCGCCAAGCTGCGCACGCTGGTCACCTATCTGGAAGTCATCAACGAGATCTACGATCGCCACGTCAGCCTGAGCCGGGCCGAGCTGGCCGCGATCCAGGTGCCGCGCCAGGACGCGCTGACCCGCTGGGTGATCGACACGCTGATCAAGGCCAAGGCGCCGGCCGAGCGCTCGCGCGGGGCCATCCTCGAAGCCGCGATGGAGCGCAAGTATTCGGGCAATGCCGGCGAGGCGTTCTACACCGGCGGCGGCATGCAGAGCTTCACGAACTTCGAGAAATGGGAGGGCGAGCGCCAGATGACGGTGCGCGTGGCCTTCCAGCATTCGGTCAATCTCGTATTCATCCGGATGATGCGCGACATCGTGAAGTACGAAGTCCACCAGGCCCACCCGGAAGCCACCGCGCTGATGGAGGATCGCAGCGACCCGGGCCGCCGCCCGTACCTGGAGCGCTTTGCCGATGAGGAAGGCAGCTCCTATATGACGGCGTTCTGGCAGCGCTACCGGGGCAAGACTTCGGATGAGCGTTTGAACGTTCTGCTAGGTCGCGTGAAGCAGCCGACGCCCTACCTTGGGGCCGTGCGCCTCTCGGTGACGCTGCTGAGCGCCCGGCCGGCCACCGATTTCGACACCTACGCCGGCCTGGTGCGCGCACGGCTGCCCAAGCAGAAGCAGCCGTCCGAGGAAGACCTGCACAAGCTCTACGACAAGTACGGGAAGGACAAATTCGACCTGAACGACCGGGGCTACCTGTCGCGCATCCATCCGCTGGAACTGTGGATGGTGGAATACCTCGGCAACAACCCGGATGCCACGCTGAGCGAGGTGCTCAAGGCCAGCGCGGACGAGCGGCAATACGTCTACAAGTGGCTGTTCAAGACCCGCAGCAAGCTGGGGCAGGACGCCCGCATCCGCACGCTGCTGGAGAAGGAGGCGTTCGACAAGGTGGCCAAGCGCTGGCAGCGGCTCGGTTATCCGTTCGATTCGCTGACGCCGTCGTACGCCACGGCCATCGGTGCCTCGGGTGACCGCCCGGCGGCGCTGTCGGAGCTGGCCGGCATCATCCTCGGCAATGGCGTGGATGCCCAGCCGTCCACGATCCGCACGCTTGCCTTTGCCGCCGACACCCCCTATGCCACGACATACGCCCTGCGCCCGGGGCCAGGCAAGGTGCTGATTGCGCCGGAGATTGCCGCGCTGGTGCGGCGTTCGATGTTCGATGTGGTGGAGAGTGGCACGGCCAAGTCGATCCGGGGGGCCTTCACGCCGGTCAGCCGGCCGGGGCAGCCCGGCGCGCCACTGATGATTGGCGGCAAGACCGGTACGGGCGACCAGCGCTTCCAGACCTATGGTCCGGGCGGGCGCGTAATTTCGTCGCGCTCGGTCAACCGGTCGGCCACCTTCGTGTTCCTGCTGGGGGACCGCTATTTCGGCACGGTGACAATCCACGTGCGCGAGCCGTACGCGGCGCGCTACGCGTTCACGAGCGCGCTGGCGGTGCGCGTGCTGCGCTCGGTGGCGCCGCAGGTCGCGGCGATGGCCGCCCCGGGCAGCACCACCGCGCTGCAGCGGTGCGGCAAGGAAGGCGCTTCAGTTCTTACGGCGAACCAGGTCGTATATCACCAGTAGCACGATGGCACCGATGACCGAGGCAATCCATCCGGCGGCCTCGCCCGGCTGGTAGTACCCCATCGACCGGCCGATGTAGCCGGCCGCCAGCGCGCCAAGCACGCCCAGCAGGATCGTCATGATCCAGCCCATCTTGTCGTCGCCAGGTTTGATGGCGCGGGCGATGAGCCCCACGACAAGTCCAACCAGCACAGTACCGAGGAATGCCATCATGGTGCGCTCCCGTAGCAGTGGATGAGGCGGCGTGTGGCCGCCGGAGCATCATGCCATGAATCGATGGCGGGTGGCGCATGGTGTTCTCCCCGCTCCCTCCGGGAAGGGGAGAACACCCGTGCTCAGTTCTTGCGCGAGCTGATCACCGCCTCGGCCACGTTGGCCGGGGCTTCGGCGTAGTGCTTGAACTCCATCGTGAAGGTGGCGCGGCCCTGGGTGAGGGAGCGCAGCGAGGTGGAGTAGCCGAACATCGTCGCCAGCGGCACCTCGGCGCGCACGATCTTGCCGCCGCCGCCCGCGATGTCTTCCATGCCGTGCACCATGCCGCGCCGCGAGGAGAGGTCGCCCATCACGTTGCCGGTGAATTCCTCGGGCGTTTCCACCTCCACGGACATCATCGGCTCCAGCAGCACCGGCTTGGCGCGGCGCATGCCTTCCTTGAACGCCATGGAACCCGCCATGCGGAACGCGTTTTCGTTCGAATCCACATCGTGGTACGAGCCGAACACCAGCGTCGCCTTCACGTCCACCACCGGGTAGCCGGCCAGCACGCCGGCTTCCAGCGTCTCCTTGATGCCCTTGTCCACCGCCGGGATGAACTCGCGCGGCACCACGCCGCCCTTGATGGCATCGACGAAGGCATAGCCGCCGCCCTGCGGCATCGGCTCGAGGTTCAGCACCACGTGGCCGTACTGGCCGCGCCCGCCCGACTGCTTGATGAACTTGCCTTCCACGTCCTTGGCGGTGCTCTTGATGGTCTCGCGGTAGGCCACCTGCGGCTTGCCGACCGAGGCCTCCACGCCAAACTCGCGCTTCATCCGGTCCACCAGGATTTCCAGGTGCAGCTCGCCCATGCCCGAGATGATGGTCTGGCCGGACTCCTCGTCGGTCGCCACGCGGAACGACGGGTCTTCCTGGGCCAGCCGGTTCAGGGCGATGCCCATCTTCTCCTGGTCGGCCTTGGTCTTCGGTTCCACGGCCTGCGAGATCACCGGCTCCGGGAAAGTCATGCGTTCGAGGATGATGACCTTGTCGGGATCGCACAGGGTGTCGCCCGTGGTGGCCTCCTTGAGGCCCACGGCCGCGGCGATGTCGCCGGCGCGCACTTCCTTGATCTCGTTGCGGACGTTGGCGTGCATCTGGAGGATGCGCCCCAGCCGTTCGCGCTTGGACTTGACCGGGTTGTAGACCGTGTCGCCCGAATTCACCACGCCCGAATACACGCGGAAGAAGATCAGCTGGCCGACGAACGGGTCGGTCATGATCTTGAAGGCGAGCGCCGAGAACGGCTCGTCGTCGTTCGGGTGGCGCTCGGCTTCCTTGTCGTCCTCGGTGTGGCCGAGGATGGCGGGCACGTCCGCCGGCGACGGCAGGTAGTCGATCACCGCGTCCAGCATCGCCTGCACGCCCTTGTTCTTGAAGGCGCTGCCGCATAGCATCGGCACGATTTCACCGGCGATGGTGCGTTTGCGCAGCCCGGCCTTGATCTCTTCCTCGGTCAGCGGCTCGCCGCTCAGGTAGCGCTCGAGCAGGTCCTCGCTGGCTTCGGCGGCGGCCTCGACCATCTTCTCGCGCCATTCCTGCGCGGTGGCCTGCAGCGCGGCCGGGATGTCGGTGTACTCGAAGTGCACGCCCTGGCTCGTATCGTCCCAGACGATGGCGCGCATTTTCACGAGATCGACCACGCCCTGGAAATGATCCTCGGCGCCGACCGGAATCTGGATCAGCACGGCGTTGCCCTTCAGGCGATCGGCGATCTGGGTCTGCACGCGGAAGAAGTCGGCGCCCACGCGGTCCATCTTGTTGACGAACGCGATGCGCGGCACCTTGTACTTGTTGGCCTGGCGCCAGACAGTTTCCGACTGCGGCTGCACGCCGCCCACGGCGTCGTACACCATGCAGGCGCCGTCGAGCACGCGCATGGAGCGTTCCACCTCGATGGTGAAGTCCACGTGGCCGGGGGTGTCGATGATGTTGATGCGATGCTCGGGGTAGTTCCCCGCCATCCCCTTCCAGAAGGCCGTGGTGGCGGCCGACGTGATGGTGATGCCGCGCTCCTGCTCCTGCTCCATCCAATCCATGGTGGCGGCCCCGTCATGCACCTCGCCCAGCTTGTGGTTCACGCCGGTGTAGAACAGGATGCGCTCGGTCGTCGTCGTCTTGCCGGCGTCGATATGCGCGCTGATACCGATGTTGCGATAGCGTTCGATGGGGGTCTTGCGGGGCACGGTGATTCTCCGGTTAGGGCACCACGGGCCGTTAGCGTAGCACTTCTACGAATTCCTCGTGCGGTGCCGCATGGCCGATTGGGCCCTGCCGGAGCAGGCGCCGGTCAGGGCCAGCTTTGCCGCGCGTAGTCGCCGTCCCTGGCACGCACCAAAGCGGCGCGTTCGGCGGCGCGGGCGTCGGTATAGAAGGGCGGATCGGCCAGCGGCAGGCCGTTCTCGCGCGCGGCATCGACGAGGATCTGGAGGTACTCGGTCATGTGCGACGCCGTGTAGTCGTTGGTGTCATGAAAGCTCACCACCACCGGCACCACGCCGTTCACCGGCTGGAGCCGCCGCGCGCCGATGGCCGCGCGCACCTGCTCCAGCTCGCTCACCATATGGGAGCGCCGCCGCAGGCTGATGTGCCAGCCGTAGATCTTGCCGTCGCGCGCGTTGGCGTCGGCCATGAGCATGCCCAGGCCCAGTCCCTGGTAGACGCCCCGCGTCTCATCGTTATAGGCCCAGTTGGGCGGCCGCACCAGTTGTGCCACGTGGCGGCACTGGGCGGCGATGTCCGCCTCGCCCGCGCGCAGCGACGCCGCCAGCTCGGTCGGCGCCAGCTTGGTATGGGAGACATGGCCCTCCACCACGCCGCTGTGCACGGCGAGCAGGTGGCCGGCGGCGCAGGTGTCGCGCATCTGGGCGCGCCCGGCCGCGCCGCCGCCCCGGCGCGGATGCGCGGTCTGGACGAAGAAGATGGCCTTGATGCCGGGCGCAATCGGGTTGTCGGCCAACTGGCGCAGGATCAGCGGCGTGCTGCCATCCGGGCCGGCGTCCGGGCCATCGTCGAATGTCAGCAGGAAGCGCAGCGGCGGCAGCTTGGCGGTGGGCTTGGCGAACGCCACCGGCGTGACGGCGGCAGGCGGCTCCGGGGTCTCGGACGCCGGGAAGGTGCCGTCGGCCAGCACGGACACGGGCGCGGCCAACATCAGGACCGCGGACAACAGGGATCGAACGACAGCAGCACGCATGCGGGAATCAGGGGAGCGGAGATGACGGCGCGCGGCCAGACCCGCACCGCGCGAGGCAGCACGATACCACCGGCCTGCGGCCCGGCCGTGGCCCAGTTTGTAAGCAGGTATGTGAAGTGGCGGATGCGGTACTTGTGGCGAGGGCGCGCCAGATCCTGTCAGCGTCTGTCCGAAGCCGATTTCGGCCTACGCCGCACGGTGCGGGCCGGCGGCGCTTTCTACAATGGACTGAGCAGTCCATGCGAATGATCTGAATTTCACCCGTCACCATAACAAAAGGCGGTCACGATGCGCGCCCCGGTCCTTCGTCTTACTCGTCCGATATTGCCGATGCTCGCCGCCATGGTGGCGGCCTCGGCCATGACCCTTGCCACGGCGGCCCGTGCCGACGACCCCGGCGTTGCCTTCTCGGCCAGCCGGCCCGGCGGCGCGCTGCCGGAGGGCTGGCAGAACAAGCCCGTGGTCAGCGGCAAGGCCCTCACGCGCTACGCGCTGGTGGCCGACCAGGGCACCACGGTGCTCGAGGCCGATGCCACCGGCGCCGCCTCCGGCCTGATCCACGCCGGCGACTTCGACCTCGCGGCCACGCCGGTGGTGCAATGGCGCTGGAAGGTGGCCGGCCCGATCCCGGACGCCGACAACCGCGACGCCAAGCGCGAGGACGCCCCCGCCCGGCTGGTGTTCTTCTTCGACGGCGAAAGCAGCAACCTGTCGATTGGCGAGCGCGCCGGCATGGCCATCTCGGGCGCGGTCGGCGACAAGCTGCCCTACGCCACGCTGATGTATATCTGGACCAACAGCGCGCCGGTGGGCACGGTCATCGCCAATCCGCATACCAACCGGGTGCAGATGATTGTGGTGGGCGGCGCGGCCGATGCCGGCAAATGGCAGAAGCTGCGCCGCAATGTGAGTGCGGACTTCCAGAAGGTCTTCCGCGAAAAGCCCGGCAAGCTGCTGGGCTATGGCCTGATGACCGATACCGACAACACCGGCGCCAACGCGCGCGCCTGGTACGGCGACATCCGCTTCACGGCGCGCTAGGCGCCCGGCGGCGGCGTGCGGGCGATGGCGGCGCGGATCGCCTCGGCCACGCGCGACGTCAGTTGGGGATCGTCCTCGATGCCGGCCGCCTCGCGCACGCTGACCACCTTGTCCGGGTCGTAGTGCCGGCCGCTCCCGATGGCCGCCTCGAACGCATTGGCGCGGGCATTGATCTCGACCGGGTCCGCGCTCACCAGCAGGATGGCGTGCGCCAGCACCAGATGGCGCTGGCCATCGTCCGATTGCGCGGCGGCCGGCGCGCGGCGCCAGTACTGCGCGGTGCCGGCGATCTTGCGCGCTGCATCGCCCGGCCCCCAGGCCAGGTTGTAGCGCCCGTCGCAGAACGACCCCTCCACCGCCTGCCAGTGCGTTTCCACGCCCAGCTGGCGCATCCCGTCCGCCAGCACATCGCACAGGTGGATATAGACGGGCTCCATCCACGTAGCCGCGCCCTTCGGCACCGCGTAGGCCAGGCTCACGTTCAGGATGCCCGGCCCCTGCGGCACCAGCCCGCCGCCCGACATGCGCAGCCAGACCGGGCAGCCCCGGGCGGCAAAGTCCGCGCGGGCGGCCTCGATGCCGGGCTGGCGCAGGTAGCTGCGCGGAATCACCAGTGACAGCGGCGCCTCCCACAACTGCGCCACCGGGCCGCGCAGGGCGGCGTGGTCCAGCAGCGCCAGCTCGCCCTGCAGCGGATCGGCCTCGGCGGGGTCTGGATCGATGAAGGAGAAGGCGGCGGACGGCTGAGCGGTCATGGCAGGGGGCTCCAGGTGGACAGTGCGGCGCAATTTTCCCGATCATCGCCCATCTTGGCCCCCTGGTGCTAACGGAAGCTAAGGGAATGTGGCTGCGGCGTCGTTAATCCCAGGGAATTCCCAACAGCCTCCCGATCATGAACCGTCTCACTCTGAACACCAAACTCTGGGCGGCGCTTGCCGTCATGTGGCTGCTGCTGCTCGCGCTCGGCACCTGGAACGCCTTCCACACCAGGTCCGTGATGATGGGCGAGCGGCGCGAGAGCCTGCAGTCGCTGGTCGCCACCGGCGAGGGCATCGTCAAGCTGTACGCGGCGCGTGCCGCCAAGGGCCAGATGTCGAAGGAAGACGCCCAGACCGCCGCCAAGGACGCGCTGCGCGCGATGCGTTTCGGCCAGAACGGCTACCTGTTCATCATCGATTCCAAGCCGCAGGTGATCCTGAACCCGGGCCTGCCGCAGACGGAAGGCAACCAGGTCGGCGAGTTCAAGGACCCGGATGGCGTCTACGTCTACCGCGCGATCCTGGAAGGCGCGCGCCGCACCACGGGCCCCGAGGCTGGTTTCTCGACCTACCGTGGCCGCCTGCCCGGCACCGAAAACCCGCAGCGCAAGCTGACCTACGGCCGCTACGTGGCGGACTGGGACTGGTTCGTGGCCACCGGCGTGTTCCTGGTCGATGTGGAAGACGCGTTCCGCGCCAACCTGATCAACGCCCTCGTCAGCACGCTGCTGATTGGCGCGCTGATCGCGGCGGTGATGCTCTGGCTGATGCGCACCGTCAAGCGCAGCCTCGGCGGCGAGCCGGCCTACGCGGTGGAAGCGGTCACGCGCATCGCCGGCGGCGACCTGACCGTGCCGGTGACCGTGCGCGCTGGCGACGAGCAGAGCGTGCTGGCCGCCATGCAGCGCATGCAGACCCGCCTGGCGGGCACGCTGGGCGAGATTCGCGGCGCGGCGGGTTCCATCGCCACGGCCACGGACCAGATCTCGGCGGGCAATACCGATCTCTCCCAGCGCACCGAAGAGCAGGCTTCGGCACTTGAGCAGACCGCGTCGAGCATGGAAGAGCTGACCGGCATCGTGCGCCAGAACGCGGACAACGCGCGGCAGGCCAGCGCGCTGGCCGTGAATGCCTCGGACATTGCCAATCGTGGCGGCGAGGTGGTCAGCGAGGTGGTGGCGACGATGGGCGAGATCAACAACGCCTCGCGCCAGATCGTCGACATCATCGGCGTGATCGAAGGCATCGCCTTCCAGACCAACATCCTGGCCCTGAACGCGGCCGTGGAAGCGGCGCGGGCCGGCGAGCAGGGCCGGGGCTTCGCCGTGGTGGCGGGCGAGGTGCGCAGTCTGGCCCAGCGCAGCGCCAACGCCGCGAAGGAGATCAAGACGCTGATCGACAACTCGGTGGCGCAGGTAGACAACGGCTCGTTGCTGGTGGCCAAGGCCGGCGAGACCATGCACGAGGTGGTGGGTGCGGTGCGCCGCGTGACCGACATCATGGGCGAGATCAGCGCGGCTTCCGCCGAGCAGAGCACCGGCATCGAGCAGGTGGGCCAGGCCGTGACGCAGATGGACTCGGTGACGCAGCAGAACGCGGCACTGGTCGAGGAAGCGGCTGCCGCCGCCCATTCGCTGGCCGAGCAGGCCCAGTCGATGATGCGCGCGGTGTCGGCGTTCCGGCTGGCGACGGCCTGATCGATCCGGCTCGTACGCAAACGAAAACCGCGGCCTTGGCCGCGGTTTTTGCTTTCTGGCGCTGACGGTTCAGGCCAGTTGCGTGGGCGAGAGCGACAGGGCGCGCACCGCCTTCGCGGCAATCTCGAACGACTTGAGCCGCGCCGCGTGATCGTAGATCTGGCCGGTCAGCATCAGTTCGTCGGGGCGCAGGTCATCCACGAAACGTTGCAGGCCGTCGCGCACGGCGGCGGGGTCGCCCACGACCGAGACGGCCAGCGAGCGGCGGATGTGGTCGGCCTCGCTGGCGTCCCAGAGCAGGTCCATGTTGTCCACGGGCGGCTTGAGCTGGCCCGGCGTGCCGCGCACCAGTGCCAGGAACTGCTGCTGGAGCGACGAGAACAGCCGGCGCGCCTCGTCACCGGTGTCGGCGGCGAACACGTTGACGCCGAGCATCACGTGCGGGCGATCGAGCTGTTCGGACGGGCGGAAGGTGCGCCGGTACAGGTCCACGGCCTGGCGCATGAAGCCGGGCGCGAAGTGCGACGCGAACGCAAACGGCAGCCCCATCGCGGCGGACAGCTGCGCGCTGAACAGGCTCGATCCGAGCAGCCACAGCGGCACCTTCAGGCCCGCGCCGGGCACCGCGCGCAGGCGCTGGCCCGGGCGCACCTCATCGAAATAGGCCTGCAGTTCTTCCACATCCTGCGGGAAGGTGTCGGCGCTGTCGTGGCTGAGCTGGCGGCGCAGCGCGCGCGCCGTGGCCTGGTCGGAGCCGGGCGCGCGGCCCAGCCCGAGGTCGATGCGGCCCGGATACAGCGCAGCCAGCGTGCCGAACTGCTCGGCAATCACCAGCGGCGAGTGGTTCGGCAGCATCACGCCGCCCGAGCCGACGCGGATGGTGGACGTGCCATTCGCCACGTAGCCGATCAGCACGGACGTGGCCGCGCTGGCAATGCCGGGCATGTTGTGATGCTCGGCCAGCCAGAAGCGGCGATAGCCAAGGCGTTCGGCGTGCTGCGCCAGGTCCAGCGTGTTGCGCATGGCCTGGCCGGCATCGCTGCCTTCCACGATCGGTGAAAGGTCGAGCAGGGAATACGGAATCATGGATGCGGGGCGCGGCCGGGGTGACCGGCGCGCCATGTGGAGACGGGAACGGGGCTATGGTAGTCACGTGCGCCGAATCGTGCTGGCGCCCGCCGAGTAGCCCTGCTAACCGTGGGGCTACGCGCGTTACCCGAACAGCCGCTGCGCTACGGGCCCCTGGGCAATGCGCCGGCCGATGTCGAACCCCAGCGCGCGGTAGCTCTCCCACTGTGCTTCATCGAAGAACTGGTCGGCGGTGCCTTGCTGCGGGAAGTCGCGATGGACGGCGCCGTACTGGCGCACATCGGCCGGCGCGGTGGGTGTGAGGCGCGGCTTCAGCAGGATGATGCGGGTGACTGGCGGGGCGTCCGGGGCGCCGCCCTGGCCGGCCACGAAGGCATTGAGCAGCAGCCCGACCTTCATTCGGCTCTCCGGGCTGGCATCGGCGGCAAAGTCATCCATGGTGCCGAACACGGTCTTGAGCACCGGGTCGCTCGCGGCGGCGGTGTCCACCACGATTTCGAGTCCGAAGTCGATGCGGGCCAGCCGGATCAGGTTGGCGAGATCCTTGAAGCGGTAGTCGGCGTCGCAGCCGCAGTCGCACAGCACGATCAGCGCTACGCGGCGCTCCGGGCGCAGCAGTTCATAGACGGCGGTGTTCTCGAAATGGCCGCCATCGGACAGGTACTGCCAGCCCCGCCGCGTGCCGTGAAAGCGCGCGGCGAGTTCGCACCCGAGGTAGTACTGCGTGCGGAACAGGCCGGTCAGCACGCCGAGCGTGGGCCGCGCGCGCCCCGCCGCGCCGCGCCGGCGCATGGGGGCGTGCCCGCTGCCAGCATCCAGCCGCGATGGCCACCAGACGCCGAGCCGCAGGTTGGCGAACCCCATCAGCAGCGAGGTGCCCAGCGTGGAGGCGCGGCCGAGACCGGTGGAGATGGCGGCGCCCGAGATCGCCACCCAGTCGCCCACGGTGCGTGCGTGGGCCATCTCGCCGGGATGACGGCGGAAGGTGCGTTCCTGCGACATCGCGCAGCAAGGCCGCCCATCGACGCTGAATCGCACGTAGGTATCGGCGGGCAGTTGCTGCGGGGCGCCCGGCTGGGCCAGCGCGGGGCCCGGCGAGACGCACAGCGGCTTGCCCTTGCGGTCGCGCTGCACGAGCTGCTCGGCCGGATCGACGGTCAGGTTCAGCGTGACGTTGATCAGGTGCAGCGGCGCCAGCACGCGGGGATCGTAATAGTCGTTGAGGCTCAGGGCGTCGTCCGGGGCGGGCTCGGCCACGCTGAAGCGCTGCCGCGCGTCCGGGCTGCCCGCCGTGGCGGTGAAGCGGTTGCCGTTGGAGGCGCCCAGATAGGCGCGCGTGAGCCGGGAGGCGTAGAACGACTGGAGCGTGGACAGGTTCAGGAAGCCCGCGAAGCGCCCCACCACCATCGCCATGACCAGCGCGAGCCCCGTCAGCACGGCCAGCGCGGGCGTGGTCCAGGCCTTGCCGAAGACGAGCCAGTCGACCGGCTCGCCGCCATCCCACCGCACCCAGAGCACGATCCACGACCAGAGCACGAAGACGAGCAATGCCAGCACGGCCGCCAGCGCCCCGGCCAGCAGCGAGACGGGCAGGCGGTTCAGCATCGCGCGCCAGGACGAATCGCCGGCGCCCTTGTGGCCGTTATCGAGCAGATTGGCGCCATAGCGGACCAGCCAGACCAGCACGCCCAGCGTGCCGGCCGGGCCGAGCGCGCCCCACGGATGCACGGTCAGATAGCTATAGAGATAGCAGGTGCGCGCGGCGGTATCGGCAAGCCCCAGCGCGGCCAGCGCGCCGGTGACCCCCATCGCCGTGCGCAGCGCCCGCGTGGCGCGCACGCGGAACATGGTCACCGAGCGCGGGGCCGGCATCACCATGACCAGGCAGGACGCCACGCCCAGCCAGGCCAGGATGCCGATGGCGAAGCAGGCGTAGGCCAGCCGTGGCGACGGCTGCAACTGCTGGAACCACCACGCGGTGGCCAGGAAGGCCGCGCCGATCAGCGCCGCGAGCAGCACGGCGTTGTTCAGCACCCGCACGGGCTGGCGCGGGTCGTCCGAACGCGGGTAGACCAGCCAGAACGCGATGCCGGGGGGCACGGCGAACAGCAGCGCGGAGGCCACCGGCAGCCAGAGCAAGGGGCTCCACCAGATGGCCAGCCGTTCGTCGTAGAACGCCAGGCGCGCGGCGTGGAGCAGGTCCATCTCGTTGCGGGCGAGTCCGTGCCATGCGCCCGTGGCCAGGTGCAGCCCCAGCGCCAGCGCGGCCAGTAGCATCAGCAGTGCACTGCCAATCACATATTGCATGGCCAGCCAGTTTCGCACCACCACGGCGGCGGCGTAGAGGTTGTCGCCCGCGCCGGTGGGGGTGAGGTAGCGGCCGTTCTCGCGCAGCCACGCCACGGCGGCCCGGCCCGGGGTCTCGGCATAGGAGACCGAGGTGTGGATGCGCCCCGGCGGTTCGTATTGCATCGTCCGGTAGGCATCCTGCGCGGCCTGCACGGCACTGGTGCCGCGCCGCAGCCGTCCGGGCACGAACAGGCTGACGAAGAACGCGCCAAGGTAGCCGCCGCCGCTGACGGTGGAGAGATAGTCGAACTGGGCCAGCAGCGACTGGGTGCCGGCGACAGTGGGGGAGGGCGGGGTGTCGAGGGGCGTCCGGGCGGGCGTCTGGGCGGGATTCGGCGCTTCGGCCATCGCCTGCATCACGCCGAGGCAGAACGTGGCGCTGCGGATGCCGCCGCCGGAGAGGGCGAGCGCGTAGGTCTGGCCGGCGCTGTGCCGGGGAATATCGAGCATGCGCCGGCGGTGCGCCACGCGCGCGGCTTCATCGTCCCAACCCGGGTCTTCGCCTGGCATGCCGCCCTCCCTGCACAATGGCCTGCGCCAAGTATAGGAAGCGGCGGTTGCTCCGGGGGGTACGGCGGGTGGATTAGTGCGCGGAGGCCTGCTTGGCGGGGTCGGCCGCGTCGTTGCTGGCCTCATCGGCCGGGGTCGACAAGGCGCCCTGCAGGCGCTTCCATTCGTCGAACCCGCCCGCCAGCGCCCAGGTGTGGCGGTAGCCCGCCACACGCAGCCGCTCCGCCAGCACGGCGGCGGACATCTCATGGGGGCAGGCGCAGTAGATCACGATGTCATGTTCGGGCGAATGCTCGCCCAGCGTTTCCAGCGGCGCGTGCAGCTCCATGACCAGCGCGCCGGGAATGCGCTCGATGGGAGCGACGCCATGCGCGCGCACGTCCACCACCAGCGGCGGCGCGCCCGTCGAGCGGCGCGATTCCAACTCCATCACCGTCATCCGGGGAATCCGGCCCGTGCGGCGCAGCATGCGCCAGCGCAGCCAGAAGCGCCAGGCAATGAACAGCGCGAAGGCGCCGCCGGCAATCAGCACGGCGATATGGCCGTAGGTGCTGAAGGCGGCCAGGATCGTATCGACGAAATCGCTGAACACCACGCCCGCCAGCAGCGCGCCGCCAGCCCAGACCAGCGCGCCGAGGGCGTCGTAGAACAGGAAGGTCATGAACGGCGTGGAAGTCATGCCGGCCATGGCCGTCGAGAGCGCGCCGGCGCCGGGCAGCAGCTTGGCGAAGACGAGCGAGCGGGGGCCTACGCGCAGGTAGAGCGACTGGGTCTGCCGGATGCAGGTGTCGGGGGAGAGGGAGACGCGGCAGATCGTGCGCAGCATCGGCTGGCCCAGCCGCTTGCCGGCGAAGTACCACGCCGTATCGGCGATCAGGCAGGCGGAGATCACCGCGAACAGCACGGCGCCAATCGACGGACCAGACTCCTGCATCGACAGCGCACCCGCCACGAACATCATCGGATAGGCCGGCACCGGCAGGCCGGCCTGCTCGGCCAGCACGCTCAGGAACACCAGGGACAGCCCGTGGCTGTCCAGCAAGGCCTGCAAATCACCCACGACATGTCTCCCGCCAGAAAAAGGGTCCGGCGCGAAAAGAAGGGGGCGGCCGGATGGACCCACAGTGTGCCAGTGCCACCGGCGCCTTGCACTGCCATGATGCAGGCAGGGTCATCAAATTCACTGAATGTGGCTGGACGGCGACGTATCTTCGGCCGGATCGGGATGGCAGGCGGGGGGCGCGGCAGCCTGCAGGGCGATCAGCGCATCGTTGAATTCGGTCACGATGGCGACATAGCGCGGCAGTAGCGCGTCGATCACGGCAGGCTTGCCCTGCCGCGCCGCGGACTCCAGCGACTTGCCCGCCGCCACCAGCGTCGGGCAGCGGGACAGCGCAGCGCTCCCCTTGATGCGGTGCACGGTGCGCTGCACGCCGGTCCAGTCCCGCATCGCCACCGTCCGATGCAGGTTGGCCATGTCCGCCTCGTTGGTCTCGATCAGCCGGGCGAGCAGCATCCGGTAGAGCACGGGGTCATCCCGCGCCGCGTTGGCCACTGCCGCGCCCATGGCTTCGCGTTCGGCGCGGGGCAACACGCGGCGGGCCCCGGCGCGGGTCACGGGGTGAGCTGGCAACGTCGGGCGAAATCGACCAGATCGACCAGGGATTCGGCACGCAGCTTGGCCATGATGCGCGCCTTGTAGCTGCTGACGGTCTTGTTGCTGATGAACAGCGCGTTGCCGATGATCTTGTTGCTCATGCCGCGTGCCAGCATGCGCAGGATGACGACCTCCTTGTCCGACAGCTTGCGCAGGCCTTCATCGTCGCTGACCATGCGGGACTCGTGCGAGGGGTCGCTGAACGTGACGGCCGTGGCGGGATTGGCGCTCGCGCCGTTCGGGAACACGGTAAAGCCGCCGAGCACGCTTTCCACGCAGCGGACGATGGCATCCATGTCCTGCGTCTTGCTGATGAAGCCCTGCGCGCCGGCCTGGTAGGCGCGCGCGGCGAACGGCGTGGGATTCTGGGCGGTCAGGATCAGGATACGCACGGCCGGATGGAGCGCGCGCATGCGTGGCGTGGCATCGAGCCCGCTCATGCGGGGGATGTCGAGGTCGAGTACGACGAGGTCGGGTTTATGTCGACGCACCGCCTCGATGGCGCTCTGGCCGTTGTCGGCTTCCAGCAGTACATTCACGCCCAGCAACTGGGAGAGATGGGCGCGCATGGCAAGCCGCAGCGCGGGGTGATCGTCGACGATCAGGATGGTGGTCATGCGTTGCTGCCTTGTGGCCGTGCCGCGTGGGCGGCTGGCCAGGGGTCATCACTGACTGGGCAGTATATGGAGATAGCGTCGCTTAATTTGTGGGAAATTTCCGCAATCGCTGCGTGAAATTTCCCCATTTGCGCCGCATTAGATCCAGATCATGTTCGCGTGACATTTTATGTCACTCATAGGCTACGGACCATCCCAAAAAAATAGCGGCCCTCCACCAACATGGGGGGCCGCAAATCGGGAATGCGAGGAGGTCAGAATCCTCAAGGAGTGTTATCGGCACATGGGGGCGCCGCTGATCCCTACTTAGGTGGGGCCAGCGTCACACTGCAGCCGGTATCAGGCGATCAGCCGATCCGGCTGGTTGGCTGGCCCCGTGGCGGCACGCACGCGGCGCACGCCGGCTTCCATCTCCGCGTGCGCGGCGTCCAGCCACGCGATGCGGTGGCGCACGGGATCATTGGGCGACAGGTCGTTGGCGGTTATCTCGCGCAGGAAATACCGCACCATGCTGCCGGCGCGCGCGGGCACCGGCATCATCCCCAGCATCTGGCCCCGATCGATCAGACCTAGCCCGGCGGCATGCCGCAGCCCCGCCCACGCCGTGCGCCCCAGTCCTATAAAGAGCGCCTGCCGATGGCACTGCCCGAGCCGCGCGAGGAACAGCGACTCGAAGACGGCGCGGAGCATGGGCACATCGAGCAGTTCGTCGAGCGGGCCGTCGAATGCGAGCCCGCGTCGCGTGGTGGCATGGGGCAGCAGGGCAAGCGGCTGGATGGCGTCGAACCCATCGTTCCACAAGGCTGCCGCATGGGGTTGCCCAATCAGCTCGGGCACGCGGAAGTGGTCGAGCATGCGGATCAGGTTGGGCCGCACGAGTCGGCCGCCCAGTTCCACACGCCGCTTGTTCTCGCGCTGGATGCTCCGCCCGGGCGTATGCGCGAGCAGCAGTTCCTCCGTGACCGATGCGGCGAGCCGCACGTGGGTGTGGCCCGGCGTGGTGCTGACCAGCACCAGGCGCGCATCGGCGTTCCGATGTTCGAACGGCACGTAAGCCATGGTGTACGTCCCGTCCTGATCCACCATCACGGGTTTGTCCGCAATGGCTCGCGCGCCGCCGCGTCGGATGCGCGCGCAATACTCTTCGATGTAGTTCGCCAAGATGTCCCCGCTCCAATGCTTCCCTGCTGCTGGCTGCCATGTCTTGTTTTGGCTTCATGTTAAGCCGCAGTACATGGCCACGAAAGCGCCCAAGTGGCGTTCGGAGCGCGTTACAACACAGGCTTGGTTGGCGAGCGAACCAATGAGACGAGGGAGCCCTACGTATGAGGGATGCGTTTCGCGCTTGGGATGTGGATCTCGCTGTAGGACAACGTTGCGCGACAGGTGGGTCAGGATGATGACGGCGGGATCGGCCTTTGGGGCCGCCAGCAAAAAAGGCCGGACACGAGTCGTGTCCGGTAACCCATTTGCTGACTCAGGTCGTGTCAGAAACCCGAGAACTCAAATGATAACCATTATCATTTGTCGAGTCAATGAATGGCGGTGCCTTTAGGCGGTCAGCGTGGTTTCGATCGAAATCTGGGCGGACAGGGATTTGTGCACCGGGCACTTGTTGGCCACGCGCAGCAGATCCTCGCGCACGTTCGGCGGCAGCTCTCCATCGATCTTGACGGTGCGGATCATCTTGTAGGTGCCGGGCGCCTCTTCGTGCCGCACCGAGACGTGCACCTCGCGTAGGTCATAGCCCTTGCGCTTGGCGTACACCTGGAGCGTGAGCGTGGTGCACGCGGCCAGCGCGGAGTCGAGCAGGTCATGGGGGTTAGGGAGCGACGGGTCGCCTGCAGGGGCGTCCAGGTCCGCGCGCCAGGTGGCGGTCTCGTTGCGCAGGTCGCAGGCGCTCGCGCCCGAGGCGGCCAACCAGGTTGCTTCAATGGTCATGGGTGAGTGTCCTCTGGAGATGGGAGGGCGGGAACCGGTCCCGGATTGATGATTCTATATATAGGGGCCTGACATCGCGCTGCTGAGGTGCCGTAATCGTCGTTTCCAGAAAAATCTGAAATTTTGATGACAAACCCCTTGCCAGCCTGCGTTGGCTCCCTTAATATTCGCCCCCTCGCAACACAAACCGCGCTGCAAACGCAGCAGCGACAAGGGTTGCGGGGTTGATGGG
>NZ_FOWM01000014.1:0-159775 GCF_900115455.1 Cupriavidus sp. OV096 | reverse complement strand
GCGCGCATGATCCTGATGCTGAAGAAGAAGGGCTACACGGTGGTGATGGTGGAGCAGAACTTCCGCTTCGCCGCGCCGCTGGCCGACCGCTTCTACGTGATGGAGCACGGGCAGATCGTCGAGCGCTTCGCCGCCGCCGAACTGCAGGCCAAGATGCCGGTGCTGAACGAACTGCTTGGGGTCTGATCCGCGCGCGCCCTCGTGCGTGCGGGTTACTCGATTGATGGTGGCAGGAACGGGTGGCGTGAGCACGCTGCCGAAACTCAGGAGACAAAACATGAAGATGACTCGGCTGGCCGTGGCTGTGGCGGCGACTGTTCTGGGCGCGGTGTCCACGGGGGCATCGGCGCAGGTGTCGGGCGACACCGTGAAGATTGGCTATATCACCGACCTGTCGGGCCTGTACGCCGACATCGACGGCCCGGGCGGCCTGGAAGCGGTGAAGATGGCCATCGAGGACCATGGCGGCAAGGTGCTGGGCAAGCCGATCGAGCTGATGTCCGCCGATCACCAGAACAAGGCCGACATCGCCGCCTCGAAGGCGCGCGAGTGGATGGACCAGCAGGGCCTGGACATGCTGCTGGGCGGCACCAACTCCGGCACGGCGCTGGCCATGAACAAGGTGGCGTCCGAGAAGAAGCGCGTCTATATCAACAACGGCGCCGGCACGGCCCGCCTGACCAACGAGGAGTGCTCGCCGTACACGGTGCACTACGCGTATGACACGGTAGCGCTGGCCAAGGGCACCGGCAGCGCGGTGGTGAAGCAGGGCGGCAAGTCGTGGTTCTTCCTGACCGCCGACTACGCCTTCGGCCACTCGCTCGAGACCGACACCGCCGCCGTGGTCAAGGCCAATGGCGGCACGGTGGTTGGCTCCGTGCGCCATCCGCTGTCGGCATCGGACTTCTCTTCGTTCCTGCTCCAGGCGCAATCGTCCAAGGCGCAGATCCTGGGCCTGGCCAACGCCGGTGGCGACACGATCAACTCGATCAAGGCGGCCAAGGAATTCGGTATCACGAAGAATATGAAGATCGCTGGTCTGCTCATGTTCATCAATGACGTGCATAGCTTGGGCCTGAAGAACACCGAGGGCCTGCTGATGACCGACAGCTGGTACTGGGACATGAACGACGACACCCGCAAGTGGGCGAATCGCTACTTCGGCAAGATGAAGAAGATGCCGAGCAGCTTGCAGGCAGCCGACTACTCGGCGGTCAGCACCTACCTGAAGGCGGTGGAGACGGCCAAGACCGACGATCCGGACAAGGTGATGGCCGAGCTGAAGAAGATGAAGATCAACGACTTCTACAACAAGGGGCAGATCCGCGCCGACGGCCGCAACATCCACGACATGTACCTGATGCAGGTGAAGGCGCCGGCGGAATCGAAGAAGCCTTGGGACTACCTGAAGGTCGTGGCAACGATCCCGGGTGACCAGGCCTTCACGACGGTTGCCGAGTCGAAGTGCGCAATGTTGAAGAAGTAAGCATTGGTTTTGCGCCCCTCTCCCGCTGGCGGGGGAGGGGATAGACACTCAGGCACTCGACGCCAATGGACATATTCGGAATTCCTCTACCCGCCATGCTGTCCCAGTTGCTGCTGGGGCTGGTCAATGGCGCTTTCTACGCGATGCTGAGCCTCGGGCTGGCCGTGATTTTCGGCCTGCTAAACGTCATCAACTTCGCACACGGCGCGCTGTTCATGCTCGGCGCGCTGCTCGCCTGGGCGGGCATGGAGTACGCCGGGCTCAATTACTGGGTCATGCTGGCGCTCTCGCCGATCATCGTCGGCGTGCTCGGCGTGATCATCGAAAAGTCGATGCTGCGCTGGATCTACAAGCTCGACCATATCTACGGGCTGCTGCTGACGCTGGGCATCACGCTGGTGATCGAAGGCGTGTTCCGCTCGATCTACGGCGTCTCCGGCCTGCCGTACTCGCCGCCCGACGCGCTGCAGGGCGCCACCGACCTCGGCTTCATGATCCTGCCGAACTACCGCGCCTGGGTCGTGGTCGCCTCGCTGGTGGTCTGCTTCGCCACGTGGTTCGTGATCGAAAAGACCAAGCTCGGTGCCTACCTGCGGGCAGGTACCGAGAACCCCAAGATGGTGGAAGCCTTCGGCGTCAACGTGCCGCTGATGGTGACGCTGACCTACGGCTTCGGCGTGGCGCTGGCGGCCTTCGCGGGCGTGCTGGCGGCGCCGGTGATCCAGGTGTCGCCGCTGATGGGCCAGAACCTGATCATCGTTGTGTTCGCCGTGGTGGTGATCGGCGGCATGGGGTCGATCATGGGTTCCATCCTCACCGGCCTGGGCCTCGGCGTGATCGAGGGCCTGACCAAGGTGTTCTATCCTGAGGCATCGGCCACCGTGGTGTTCTTCATCATGGTGATCGTGCTGCTGCTGCGCCCGGCTGGCCTGTTCGGGAGGGAGAAGTGATGAGCGGACAAACCGGACAAACCGCGGTGCCTGTGAGCACCGGAACCGTCAGGAACGGAGTGGGTGTGCAGAAGAAGGTGCTTTACGGCTTGCTGCTGCTGGGGCTGATCGTGGCCCCGATGGCGGGCGCCTACCCGGTGTTCGTGCTCAAGGTGATGTGCTTCGCGCTGTTCGCCTGCGCGTTCAATCTGCTGATCGGCTTCACCGGGCTGCTCTCGTTTGGCCACGCGGCCTTCTTCGGCGGCGCCGGCTACGCGGCCGGCCATGCGATGAAGGTCTGGGGCGTGACGCCGGAAGTGGGCCTGATCCTCGGCACGCTGACCGGGGCCGGCATCGGCTACGTGGTCGGCTCGCTGGCCATCCGACGGCAAGGCATCTATTTCTCGATGATCACGCTGGCGCTGGCGCAGATGCTGTTCTTCATCTGCCTGCAGGCGCCGTTCACGGGCGGCGAGGATGGCCTGCAGGGCATTCCGCGCGGCAAGCTGTTCGGCGTGCTCTCGCTCTCCGAGGACATCACGCTGTACTACGTGGCGCTGGCCATCATCGTCGCCGCGTTCGCGCTGATCGTACGCACCGTGCACTCGCCGTTCGGCCAGATTCTCAAGGCCATCAAGGAGAACGAGCCGCGCGCGATTTCGCTTGGATACGATGTCGATCGCTTCAAGCTGCTCGCCTTCGTGATCTCGGCCGCGCTGTCCGGGCTGGCGGGTTCGATCAAGGCGCTGGTACTGGGCTTCGGCACGCTGACCGACGTGCACTGGTCGATGTCCGGCTCGGTGATCCTGATGACGCTGGTGGGCGGCCTGGGCACGCTGTCTGGCCCGATCGTCGGCGCCTTCGTGGTGGTGGCGCTCGAAAACAAGCTTGGCGACATCGGTTCGTTCCTGGCGCACCTGACCGGCATCTCCTGGTTCAACGCGCTCGGCGAGTCGGTGACGATGGTCACCGGCATCATCTTCGTGATCTGCGTGCTGACGTTCCGCCGGGGCATCATGGGCGAGCTGATCGCGCTGACGAGTCGCAAAAAGTAGTAAAAGTGCGAGTGATGACAGGCCGACATGCCCGCTTTTGGGGCTAGGGTTTCTGCTAGCTTGTTTCATACGCACCGCTTCGTTACATTGCATATACGGTTTTCGCAGGTTAAATGGAGGCGGAAGCGAGGAGACGACAGGCGCGCACCCGGTGTCGGGTAGCAGCAGCCAATACAATGAAAAGGCGTTGCCAGGTGATCCTTGGCAGCGCCTTTTTGATTTGTAGCGCCCGCTGGCGCGCCAGGCTTATCTCCCGACCGTCCTTCCTGTCCATGGATCACCCATCCCCGCATTCCTCGCGCCCACAAGGGCTCGTGCGGGTCGGCACCCCTGCCGACGCCGCTTTGATCGACGCCTGGCTGATGGCCCGCGCGCCGCTTGCCGTACCCGAGGCCCGCGCCCGCAGGCTGTCGCTGGAAGCACTCCTGGCGCAGGGTGCGCAGGGGCTTTGTCTTATCGATGGCGCCATCGCCGATGCCGGAAACCCGGGCGGCGAGGCGAGCCCCAACACGGTGCATGGTCTGCTACCGGTGACACTTATCCACAGCTTGTCCACCGGAGGCCGCGTTGCGCTGGCGGCGGAGTGGTGGGGGCCGGCCGATCTGGACGATCCGGCGGCTTCGACGGCGTCCCTCGCCGCCTGCTGTGACGTGCTGGCCGACTGGTGCCGCGCGCATGGTATCCGGCAGGTGTGGCTGGCGCCCGGCTTGCTGGCCGATCCCGCAGCCGCGCCGCGCGGCTTCGCCCCCGGGGCCGACGGGCTCCTGCACCGCAGCCTCGTGCCGACGCCCAAGCAGCTCGGCTGACCTCGGCATCGACCCCAATCCCGCTACTGGCCGGCTTTCCCGGCCGACCCTGACTGTTGCGCCCGCGCCGCTGCGGGTTAATCCCGCCTTTTCGTACGAAATCGCTGTGTTAGACTCGATTCGCATTCCCGACCGCACGGTCGGGGAATGCAACTGCGCAATCCGGGGGTAAACCGCGCAGGACGGGAAAATCAAAAGGGACGGTCTTCGAAGTTCCCGACATTGACGCTGGTGCCAGCGCTGCGCCGGCCATAGAGCCCGAAAAACGGGCCAAACCAAGAACTGAGGGCATCCGCCGGCCGGAATCCGGCGGATGCCTTTTTCCTTTTTTGGAACCGAAGGAGACGAGATGACATTCAAGCGCGCCAGCGTGATGGCCCTTGCCGCCGCCAGCCTGTTCGCCGGGGCGGCCAGTGCCCAGGTCAAGGTGGGGGTCACCGTATCGGCCACCGGGCCTGCCGCTTCGCTCGGCATTCCCGAGAAGAACACGTTCACGCTGCTGCCCAAGGAGATCGCGGGCAAGAAGATCGAGTACTTCGTGCTCGACGACGCCACCGACACCACCACTGCCGTCAAGAACACCCGCAAGCTCATCAGCGAGGACAAGGTCGACGTGGTGGTGGGCTCCACGGTTACGCCGAACTCGCTCGCCATGGTCGACATCGCCGCCGAGAGCGAGACGCCGATGATCTCGATGGCCGCCTCGGCCCGCATCATCGAGCCGATGGACGCCAAGCGCGCCTGGGTCTTCAAGACGCCGCAAAACGACTCGCACATGGCCACTGCCATTGCGGAGCACATGACGAACAACAACGTGAAGACGGTGGCATTCATCGGCTTCGCGGATGCCTACGGCGAAAGCTGGGCGCAGGAATTCGCCAAGGTGGCGGAGATGCGCAAGATCAAGGTCGTGGCCAACGAGCGCTTTGCGCGCACCGACAACTCGGTGACGGGTCAGGTGCTCAAGATGATGGGCGCCAACGCCGATGCGGTGCTGATCGCTGGTTCGGGTACGCCGGCCGCGCTGCCGGCCAAGACGCTCAAGGAGCGCGGCTACAAGGGCAAGATCTACCAGACCCACGGCGTGGCCAACCCCGACTTCCTGCGCGTCTGCGGCAAGGACTGCGAGGGCACGTTCCTGCCGGCTGGTCCGCTGCTGGTAGCCGAGCAGCTGCCCGACAGCAATCCGGTGAAGAAGCCGGCGGTGACCTACAAGACCGCCTACGAGAAGGCCTTCGGCGGCCAGGTGTCGACCTTCGGCGGCCACGCCTGGGACGCCGGCCTGCTGCTGCAGAACGCGATCCCGGAGGCGCTCAAGAAGGGCCAGCCCGGCACCAAGGAATTCCGCAAGGCACTGCGCGACGCCCTGGAGCAGACCAAGAACCTGCCCGTCTCGCACGGCATCATCACCATGAGCCCCACCGACCACCTCGGCATGGACCAGCGCGCGCGCGTGATGGTGCAGATCGTGGATGGCAAGTGGAAGCTGCAAACGAAGTAAGCCGGCATTCGACCGGCGGTACGGAGCAAGTCGCGGAGTCACGAGGCAAAAAAGGGCGCATGGCGATCCATGCGCCCTTTTTTTGTCCGCCGGATCCTGTGATGATGCCCGCATGACCCTGTTCAGGAGGGCGGCGCCGCCAAGCTGGTAACGCCGCACCTCCTTCCACGACACGTTCCCAGACACGGGGAGACAATGGACCTCTCGATTGCGGCCATCCTGGCGCAGGACGGCATCACCTCCGGCGCCATCTACGCGCTGCTGGCACTGGCACTGGTGCTGGTGTTCTCGGTGACGCGCGTCATCTTCATCCCCCAGGGCGAGTTCGTGGCGTATGGCGCCCTGACGCTCGCCGCGATGCAGGCCGGCCACGCGCCGCAGACCACGTGGCTGCTGCTGGCGATGGGCGTGCTGACGTTCCTCTACGAGTGCGTGACCGTGCTGCGCAGTGCCGAACTGCGCCGCACCGCCCCGCGCCGGCTGGCCGTGCTGGCCGGCAAGTACGTCGTGTTTCCGCTGGCCGTTCACCTTGTCGTGCAGCAGTACGGCGGGCAGCCGCTGCCGATGCTCGCGCAGATCGCCCTGACGCTGCTGATCGTGATTCCGCTCGGGCCGATGCTGTACCGGCTGGCGTACCAGCCGCTGGCCGAAGCCAGCACGCTGGTGCTGCTGATCGTCTCCGTGGGGGTCCACTTCGCGCTCGTGGGGCTGGGTCTGGTGATGTTCGGCGCCGAGGGCTCGCGTACCAGCGCGTTCTCCGATGCGCGCTTCGACATCGGCACCTTGAGCGTCTCGGGCCAGAGCCTGTGGGTGGTGGGCGTGTCGGCGCTGCTGATCGGCGCGCTGTACTTCTATTTCGAGCGCACGCTCCAGGGCAAGGCGCTGCGTGCCACGGCCGTGAACAGGCTCGGCGCGCGGCTGGTCGGCATCGGCACCACGCAGGCGGGGCGGTTGTCGTTCACGCTGGCGGCGGCGATGGGCGCGCTGTGCGGCATCCTGATCGCGCCGCTGACCACGGTGTACTACGAGTCCGGCTTCCTCGTGGGCCTGAAGGGCTTCGTGGGCGCCATCGTCGGCGGGCTGGTCAGCTATCCGGTGGCCGCGCTCGGCGCGATCCTCGTCGGCCTGCTCGAATCCTATTCGTCCTTCTGGGCCAGCGCGTTCAAGGAGGTCATCGTATTTACCTTGATTATCCCGGTGCTGTTGTGGCGCTCGCTGACCAGCAAGCATGTCGAGGAAGAGGAGTAAGCCATGACACTGCTGACCGAGAAGCCCGTGGCCGACAAGCCGGTGGAGATCATCCACCCTCGCACGAAGGCGCGCACCCCAGCCGCCACGCGCAATCGTATTTTCACGATGTTGTTCGTCGTCGTGCTGGCCTTGCTGCCTGTGCTGCCGACGCCCGAGTTCTGGATCACGCTCGGCAACTACATCGGTCTCTATAGCATCGTGGCGATCGGGCTGGTGCTGCTGACGGGCGTCGGCGGCATGACCTCGTTCGGGCAGGCGGCGTTCGTGGGCCTGGGCGCCTACAGCACGGCCTACCTGACGACGCAGTTCGGCCTGTCGCCGTGGTTCGGGCTGCTGGTGGGGCTGGGCATCACGATGGCCTGCGCCTACGTGATCGGGCTGATCACCATGCGGATGTCGGGCCACTACCTGCCGCTGGCGACGATCGCCTGGGGGCTCTCGCTGTTCTTCCTGTTTGGCAACCTTGAATTCCTGGGCAAGTACGACGGCCTGAATGGCGTGCCGGTGCTGTCGTTCGTCGGTGTGTCGCTGCAGTCCGGGCGCTCGATGTTCTATCTGATCTGGGTGGTGGTGCTGCTCGCCGTGCTGGCCATGCAGAACCTGCTGAACTCGCGGCCGGGCCGTGCCATCCGTGCGCTCAAGGGCGGCGGCACGATGGCCGAGGCGATGGGCGTGAACACCGCCTGGATGAAGGTGGTGATCTTCGTCGTGGCGGCGGTGCTGGCCTGCGTGTCGGGCTTCCTCTACGCGCACCTCCAGCGCGCCGTGAACCCGACGCCGTTCGGGCTCAACTACGGCATCGAGTACCTGTTCATGGCCGTGGTGGGCGGCGTGGGCCACGTATGGGGCGCGGTGCTCGGCGCGGGCATCCTGACCATCCTCAAGGACGTGCTGCAGGGGCTGCTGCCGAAGCTGCTCGGCTCCACGGGCAATTTCGAGATCATTGTCTTCGGTGTGCTGATGGTGCTGCTGCTGCAATACGCGAGCGACGGCATCTGGCCGTTCTTGCGCCGGCTGTTCCCGTCGGGGCCACCGGTGACGGCGCCTGACGATGCCCAGCCGCTGCCGGTGCGCCAGAAGCCCGAGGCCGGCGAGCTGATCCTCGACGTGCGTGCGGCGCGCAAGCAGTTCGGCGGGTTGGTGGCCGTGAACGACGTGAGCTTCCAGGTGCGCGCCGGCGAGATTATCGGGCTGATCGGGCCGAACGGCGCCGGCAAGTCCACCACGTTCAATCTCGTCACGGGCGTGCTGCCGCTGACGCGGGGCGAGGTGCGGTACCGCGGTGAGGTGATTTCGGGCTTGCCGTCGCGCGAGATCGTCAAGCGCGGCGTGGGCCGGACCTTCCAGCACGTGCACCTGCTGCCGACGATGACGGTCCTCGAAAACGTAGCCATCGGCGCGCACCTGCGCGGCGATTTCCGCCCCCAGGGCGGCGTGGCGGCGGCGATTCTCCGCATGAATCAGGCCGAGGAGCAGAAGCTGCTGTTCGAAGCGCGCCGGCAGCTCGAGCGCGTGGGGCTGGCCGACTGCATGTATATGGAAGCCGGCAGCCTCGCGCTGGGCCAGCAACGCATTCTGGAGATCGCGCGTGCGCTGTGCTGCGACCCGGCGCTGCTGCTGCTGGACGAGCCAGCGGCCGGCCTGCGTTACAAGGAGAAGCAGGCGCTGGCCGAGCTGCTGAAGAAGCTGAAGGGCGAGGGCATGAGCGTGTTGTTGGTCGAGCATGACATGGACTTCGTGATGAACCTGACCGATCGCCTCGTGGTGATGGAGTTCGGGACGCGCATCGCCGAGGGCGTGCCGGAGGAGGTCCAGAAGAATCCGGCTGTGTTGGAAGCCTATCTGGGCGGCGTCGAGTGAGGATATGAGATGAATCTGATTCTGGAAGTCGATGACCTGCATGTTCGCTACGGCAAGGTCGAGGCGGTGCATGGCGCCAGCCTGAAGGTGGAGGCCGGGAAGATCGTGACCGTGATCGGTCCGAATGGCGCGGGCAAGTCCACGATGCTCAACGCGATCATGGGCGCGCTGCCGGTGAGTGGATCGTCGAACGGCGCGGTGCGCTACCTCGGCCATGACATGGCGGGCATTCCGGTGGAGGGGCGCGTCGCGCGCGGCATGTGCCTGGTGCCGGAGAAGCGCGAGTTGTTCGCGTCGATGACGGTGGAGGACAACCTGCAACTGGGCGCGTTCCGTCGCAAGAAGGCCGGCGAGCGCAATTACCTCGATCAGATGGAGGTGGTCTACGGGCTGTTTCCCCGGCTGAAAGAGCGGGCGAAGCAGGACGCCGGCACGCTGTCAGGCGGCGAGCGCCAGATGCTGGCGGTGGGCCGCGCGCTGATGGCCAAGCCGCAACTGCTGATGCTCGACGAGCCCAGCCTTGGGCTGGCGCCGCTGATCGTCAAGGAGATCTTCCACATCATCCACAACCTGCGCGAGACCGGCGTAGCGACGCTGCTGATCGAGCAGAACGCGCGCGCCGCGTTGCAGGTGGCCGACTATGCCTATGTGATCGAGACCGGCGACATGGCGATGGAAGGGCCGGCTTCCGAGTTGGCTAGCAATCCGAAGGTGATCGAAACGTACCTGGGGCTGGCGAAGAAGGCGGCCTAGTGTACGAAGTAGGTACGGTTGGTTACCTGGATGAATGAAAGCCGGCGTTGAGCCGGCTTTTTTATTTGTGCAGGGAATATCAGGCTGGAGTAGATGGGCGGGATGGATGTTTTTTCCCTTGGCTTAGGAAATCTCATCTATCCAGTTCATCCTCCTTCGCCACCTCCAACAGCCATGCGCGGAAGCAATTCAGCGCCACATGGTCGCGCCGCTCCTTCGGGGCGCAGAGGAAGTATCCACGCTGCAGCCGGATCGGCAGATCGAAAGGTGCGACCACTGCGCCGGCGGCGATTTCGTCGCGCACCAGGCAGCGCTGGAGCACCGCCACGCCCATGTCCGCCTTCACTGCCTGGACGAGGATCGACACCTGATCGAAGCCGGTGGCCAGTCGGGGCGCAGCACTGGGTACGCCCGCTGCTTCGAGCCAGTGCTGCCAATTGGCGGGCGCCGTGGTGTGGAACAGCAGCGGTTCCTGGAGCAGATCGGCGGGGTGCTGCCATCTTCCCGCCGCGCGCCGTGCGTGGGCCCGTGCGGGGTGGCAGATCGGCACCATCTCGCGGCCAATCACATAGTCGACTTGCAGACCCGGCCACTTGTCGGCCACGCCGGCGAGCAGCGCCGCATCGGGCGACGGCCCGGAGAGATCCTCGTTGCGGCGATAGGGCACGAAGTCGAGCCGGATGTCGGGGTGTCGGCGGTGAAAGTCGGGCAGGCGCGGCACGAGCCAGACGCTCGCCAGCGTGGGGACGGCTGACAGCGTGAGGTGGTGCTGCCGGGCCTGATCCCGTTGCAGCATCGCCGCGCTGGCGGCTTCGATGGCGGCCAGTGGGCCAGCCACGGCCTCAAGATAGATTCGTCCCGCCTCGGTGAGCGTCAGCCGATGTGCGTTGCGATGGACCAGCGGCTGGCCGAAGTGTTCTTCCAGGCGCGCGATGGCCCGGCTGATGGCGCCCTGGGTCACGCAGAGCGTCTCCGCCGCGCGCGTGAAACTGCCCAGCCGCGCCGCCGTGGCGAACGCGTGCAACTCGGACATCGACGGGGAACGGAGCCGCATGGGGCAGGGCGCGGGGGCGCTTGGTTAGGATGAGCTTTGGTAATGCAACCGTGCAATATAGTCGTTTGTGCGCGACCGGTAAACTCCCGACACTCGACGCTCGGTATCCCCATCGAGAACGATAAAGAGGAGTTTGATCCCATGACCCGAGCCCGTTCCCCGCGACGCCAGTTCCTGCTGACCGGCATCGCCATGGCCGCCACGTTGGGCGCCACCGTCAGCGGCCACGCCATCGCGCAAGGCAGCTATCCGAACAAGCCGATCCGGCTTGTCGTGCCGTTCGCGGCGGGCGGTTCCACCGATCTGTCGGCACGCCTGGTGGCCGAATTCGCCGGCCGGGAGCTGGGCCAGACCATCGTCGTGGACAACAAGGGTGGGGCGGGCGGCTCCATCGGCATGGAGCAGGTGGCGCGCTCGGCGCCGGACGGCTACACGATCGGCATGGCCACTGTGAGCACGCACGGCTCGAACCCGGCCGTCTACCCGAAGCTCGGCTATGACCCGATCAAGGACTTTGCGCCGGTCACCAACGTGATTGCCATCCCGAGTGTGTTCGCCGTCCACCCGAGCGTGCCGGCCAAGACGATGCAGGAGTTCATCGCGCTGGCCAAGGCCAACCCGGGCAAGTACACGTTCGCGTCGCCCGGTGCGGGCTCGCTGGGGCACGTCAACATCGAGAACTTCATGATGCTGGCCAAGATCGACCTGCTGCACGTGCCGTACAAGGGCGCCGGGCTTGCGCTCAATGACGCCGTGGCAGGGCAGGTCAATGCGATCACCGACAACCTGTCGTCCACGCTGCCCCACGTGAAATCGGGCCGCCTGCGCGCGCTGGCGGTGCTGGGCGCGGCACGCTCGTCGCAGTTGCCGAATGTGCCGACCTATAACGAGCTCGGCTTCAAGGACATGGGCGATGGCGGCTGGTTCGGCATCGTCGCACCGGCCGGCACGCCGCCGGCCATCGTCGACAAGCTCAACGCCGCCATCCACAAGGCCATGCAGAACCCCGAGTTCAAGCGCAAGGTCGAGGAGTCCGGCGGTACGTTGGTCCCGACCACGCCTGACCAGTTCAAGGCGCAGATCCAGCAGGCCATGGCCCGCTATGCCCGCGTGGCCAAGGCTGCCAACATCAAGCTGGACTGAGCGATGACGACCTTCGAAGCTGTACAGGGCGACGCCCCGATTGGCCCGTTCTCGCTGGCCGGCCCCCAGGGTGATCCGCTGCCGCTGGTTTGCGATTCTCCGCACAGCGGCGTGTTCTATCCGGACGACTTCCGCGCGGTGGTGCCACTGGCGCGGCTGCGAGGCGGGGAGGACACCCACATCGACACGCTGTGGGAAGCCGTGCCCGAGGTCGGCGGGACGCTGGTCGCGGCCACTTTCCCCCGCGTCTATATCGACCCGAACCGGATGCTCGACGACCTCGACCCGGACCTGCTCGACGGCCCCTGGCCGACCACGCTGGCCCCGGGCGAGAAGACGCGCCTCGGCTACGGGCTGGTCTGGCGCAGGCTGGATGCGAATACCCCGATCTATGACCGCAAGCTGTCCGTAGCGGAAGTGCAGACACGGATCGACCGCTATTACCGGCCGTACCACGCGGTGCTGTCGTCGGCGGTGGAGGCCGCTTACAGCCGCTTCGGCGCGGTGTGGCACTTGAACCTGCACTCGATGCCGAACAACGCCTACGAGCGGCTCAAGATCCAGAGCCCGCACCCGCTGGCGGACTTCGTACTGGGCGACCGGGACGGCACCACATGCGAGCCCGGCCTCGTCAACCTCGTGGAGCGGGAACTGCGGAAGATGGGCTACACCGTAGCCCGCAACGACCCGTACAAGGGTGTGCAGCTCATCGCCCAAATCGGCCGCCCCGCCGAGCGCCGCAATAGCCTCCAGATCGAGATCCGCCGCCCGCTCTATATGGATGAGGCAACCAAGGTACCCAATGCGGGTTTCGTGACCCTCCAGCGGGATTTGGGATTGCTGTCGGCGAGCATCGCCACGTATATCCGCGGGAAGCTTTGAAAGCGGTACGGTGATGTTTCACGTGAAACATCGGAGAGGGAAGGGCCCCGCGGAAGCGGGGCTTTTTCTTTGGGGGCTTAACAGATGACGCCGCCGATGCTTTTGCCGGTTTTCAAGTCGAAACCGACGTAGCACACGTATTCCTTGGCAGAGTATCGTAGACAAGAAATTTCTCTTTTTTCCCTCACGCGAGTCGAGGCGTCCGCACCGCATGCATCAGGCCGGTCCGGCCCAAGGGCGTTGAACATCTCTCGGGCGGCGCTACCCGAGATCAAAAAGGAAATCTTACTGTCGCCTTTGCTGGGCGGGATCGTGTCGCCAAGATAGCCGCCATATACAACGTACTCCACTTTTGCTGGACGAAACTCGTACTCCCATGCCGAAGCTGCAGCGCTCACTGCCGCCACGCCCAGCAATGTGGCGACCAGGACTATAGCCATTTGATATCTCATTGTCCTTATCCTCGGACACGAACGTGCAGATGGTTATCGTGGAACGGCTTCCGGACGACCCGTGGGATTGTGAGGTCGTTAAAGTACACATAATCCACGTGTCCGCATTGCCAAATGAGCTCGACGAGTCGGCGTGTGGCGGCGCGATCATAGGCCGCTTGCTGGTATTCGACTGGCATGTGTTTCCCGTCCTTACGGACGGGCCGAATGTCGATATCCAGCCCATCCCTATGCGATTTGTGGCCTTCGAAATAGGTGCTGTCGGCGAGACTAATGTTCCCGAATCCCAGCTTCCGATCATCGTGCCGGCCCCATTTGAACTCAAGGTTGAACAAGAACGACAGCATATTCGGATGCGCGTATTGCCCCAGGCCCGCGCTGGGCGTTCCATAGGTGTAGTACGACGCTTCCTCTGGCGCCTGCGGCAGCATGTGAAGACCCCGTGAATCCTGGAAATTCATGACTGAACTCCTGTCTGGTGAGTCCAAGATCATGCGCCGAGTCATGTTGCGACGCAAAAAATGCATCAAATACGTCACAAATGACGTGCGTGGCGGAGATCACAGATTGTGTTCCACGTGAAACACTTCCTCCCACCATGTACCGCACCCGCCATGTTTCACGTGAAACATGGTGTCCGACCAAAGTCCCTCATGGGATTGCCGCTATAATTCGGCATCCTGAATTTTTCCGCCCAGCCTCCCGGAGGAGGTGTCCCATGCTTTACCCGAAAGAGTTCGATGTCATTGTCGTCGGTGGTGGTCACGCCGGCACCGAAGCCGCGCTTGCCGCCGCCCGCATGGGCTGCCAGACGCTGCTGTTGAGCCATAACATCGAGACGTTGGGTCAGATGAGCTGCAATCCGTCGATCGGGGGCATCGGCAAGGGGCATCTGGTCAAGGAAGTGGATGCCATGGGCGGCGCAATGGCGGCGGCCACGGACGAGTCCGGTATCCAGTTCCGCATCCTCAACTCCAGCAAGGGTCCGGCCGTCCGTGCCACGCGTGCCCAGGCGGACCGTGTGCTGTATCGCAAGGCGATTCGGACGCGGCTGGAGAACCAGCCGAACCTGATGCTGTTCCAGCAGGCCGTCGATGACCTGATGGTGGAGGGCGACCGCGTGGTTGGCGCCATGACCCAAGTTGGCATCGCCTTCCGGGCGCGGGCTGTGGTGCTGACGGCGGGGACGTTCCTCGATGGCAAGATCCACGTCGGGCTGGATAACTACACGGGTGGGCGTGCCGGCGATCCGGCGGCGGTCTCCTTGTCGGCACGTCTGAAGGAATTGAAGCTGCCGCAGGGCCGGCTCAAGACCGGCACGCCGCCTCGTATCGACGGGCGCACCATCGACTTTTCGGTGATGGAAGAGCAGCCGGGCGATCTCGATCCGGTGCCGGTGTTCTCCTTCCTGGGCCGTCCGGAGCAGCATCCGCAGCAGCTTCCGTGCTGGATCACGCATACCAACAGCCGTACCCACGACATCATTCGCGGCGGCCTGGACCGCTCGCCGATGTACACCGGTGTGATCGAAGGGGTAGGGCCGCGTTACTGCCCGAGCATCGAGGACAAGATCCATCGCTTTTCGAGCAAGGAAAGCCACCAGATCTTCCTCGAGCCGGAAGGGCTGACGACGACCGAGTTCTATCCGAATGGCATCTCCACGAGCCTGCCGTTCGACGTGCAGCTCGATCTGGTTCATTCGATTCGCGGGATGGAGAACGCGCACATCCTGCGCCCGGGCTACGCAATCGAATATGACTATTTCGATCCGCGCGCGCTGAAGGCGTCGCTGGAGAGCAAGGCGATCCAGGGGCTGTTCTTCGCCGGCCAGATCAACGGCACGACCGGGTACGAGGAAGCCGCCGCGCAGGGCCTGCTGGCTGGTATCAACGCGGGCTGCTTTGTGCGCGAGCGCGATGCCTGGACGCCGCGCCGGGACCAAGCCTACCTCGGCGTGCTGGTCGATGACCTGATCACGCGTGGCGTGACCGAGCCGTACCGGATGTTCACGAGCCGCGCCGAATTCCGTCTGAGCCTGCGTGAAGACAACGCGGACATGCGCCTGACCGAGATGGGGCGCGAACTGGGCGTAGTCGATGATGCCCGCTGGGACGCTTTCAATCGAAAGCGCGACGCTGTTTCACGTGAAACAGAGCGCCTGAAGAGCACGTGGGTCAACCCGACGCTGCTGCCGGAAGCCGACGCCGTGCCGCTGCTCGGCAAGGCCATCGAGCGCGAGTATTCGCTGGCTGATCTGCTGCGGCGCCCCGAGGTCACCTATGAGGCACTGATGGCGATGCAGGATGGCCGTCATGCGCCGGAAGGGGTGCTCGATGCAGACCCGATGCTGGCCGAGCAGATCCGCGAGCAGATCGAGATCGGCGTGAAGTACCACGGGTACATCGCCCGCCAGGCCGCCGAGGTGGACAAGCTGGAAGCCAACGAGGCGACAAAGCTGCCGCCTAATTTCGACTACACCGAGGTGCGCGGGCTGGGCTTCGAGGTCAGCCAGAAGCTGAACCAGCATCGTCCGGAAACGCTCGGGCAGGCGTCGCGGATCTCGGGCGTCACGCCGGCCGCGATCTCGCTGCTGTTGGTACACCTCAAGAAGAAGGGCATGGGGCGCGGTGCGTCCGCTGCCGCGCCGGCCGGCAACGGCCAGGAGGCTGCCTGAGTGGGCGGCCCCCGACACCCCGCGATCGACGACGCCGCGCAACGCCGCCGCCTGGAAGCCGGGTTGGCGGCCATCGGCCTGACACTGGCGCCGGCCCAGATCGACACGCTGTTCGCCTACCTGACGCTGCTGCGCAAGTGGAACAGCGTCTACAACCTCACCGCCATCCGTCATCCTGACGAGATGCTCACGCACCATCTGCTCGATTCGCTGACGGCCGTCCCCGCGTTGGCGGAAGCCGCGCGCGCCACGGATGTGGCCGAGCCGGCCCAAGGCAGGGTGCTCGACGTCGGCTCCGGCGGCGGCATGCCCGGGCTGCCGTTGGCGATTGCCTGTCCGGACGTGTCCGTGCTGATGGTCGACATCGTCCAGAAGAAGACCGCGTTCCTGACACAGTGCCGCGCGCAGCTTGGGCTGTCCAACGCCGCCGCGCATTGGGGCCCGGTGGAGAAGCTCGAGGACGCCAGCGGCTATGCCGTGATCACGTCGCGGGCGTTCGCGGAGTTGACCGATTTCGTGAGCCTGTCTGGCCAATTGCTGGCGCCGGGCGGGAAGCTGATCGCGATGAAGGGTATTTATCCACAGGCGGAGATCGATCGCATGGAAGCTGCTGGACTGATGGCGACGTGGCAGGTGGAGGCGGTACCGAAGCTGACGGTGCCGGAACTGGATGCGGAACGGCACCTCGTGGTGCTGTCGCGCCGGTCATGAACGATAATGTGAACAATTCAGCACAAACCGGCCTCGCGCCGGCGGTAAGCACTGAGGAGCAGCAAGCGCCTATGGCCAAGGTATTCGTGATCGCCAACCAGAAGGGCGGTGTGGGCAAGACCACCACCACGGTGAATCTGGCCGCCGGGCTGGCTGCGCAGGGGCAGCGCGTGTTGCTGGTGGACCTCGATCCGCAGGGCAATGCCTCGATGGGCTCCGGCATCGACAAGCAGTCGCTCGAACACAGCGTGTACCAGGTGCTCGTGGGGCTGTCGACGGTGCAGCAGGCGCGCCAGCGTTCCGAGTCCGGCCGCTACGACGTGGTGCCCGCCAACCGCGAACTGGCCGGTGCCGAGGTGGAACTCGTCGAGTTGGACCAGCGTGAGCGCCGGCTCAAGCAGGCGCTGGCCGAGGTGGATGGCGAGTACGACTTCGTGCTGATCGACTGCCCGCCGTCGCTGTCCCTGCTGACGCTGAACGGCCTCTGCGCCGCGCACGGCGTGATCGTGCCGATGCAGTGCGAGTACTTCGCGCTGGAGGGCCTCTCGGACCTCGTCAACACGATCAAGCAGGTCCACGCGAACCTGAACCGCGAGCTGAAGGTGATCGGCCTGCTGCGCGTGATGTTCGACCCGCGCGTGACGCTGCAGCAGCAGGTGTCGGCGCAGCTGGAGGCCCACTTCGGCGACAAGGTGTTCAAGACCGTGATTCCGCGCAACGTGCGGCTGGCCGAGGCTCCGTCCTATGGCATGCCGGGCGTGGCGTTCGACGCCGCGTCGAAGGGCGCCAAGGCGTATCTCGATTTCGGCGCGGAGATGATCGCGCGCGTGCGGCAGCTCGGTTGAGCGTCGCGGATTAGGATAGAAGGATGGCGACCATGAGTACCGCGAAGAAGAAGGGCCTCGGCCGTGGACTGGAGGCACTGCTGGGCGGCCCCGCCGAGATCGTCGAGACCGCGAAGCAGGAGGGCGCGCCCACCGTGCTGCGCCTGGAACAGCTGCAGCCGGGCAAGTACCAGCCGCGCACGCGCATGGACGAGGGTGCGCTGCAGGAGTTGGCCGCGAGCATCCGCGCGCAGGGGCTGATGCAGCCGATCCTCGTGCGCCGTGTGGCCGAGCCGGACCGCTACGAGATCATCGCTGGTGAACGCCGCTTCCGCGCCTCGAAGATCGCGGGCCTGGACAAGGTGCCGGTGCTCGTGAAGGACGTGGCCGACGAGGCCGCCGCCGCGATGGCGCTGATCGAGAACATCCAGCGTGAAGACCTGAACCCGCTCGAGGAAGCGCAGGGCATCATGCGGCTGATCCGCGAATTCCAGTTCACGCACGAGCAGGCCGCCGAGTCGGTCGGCCGCTCGCGCAGCGCGGTGTCGAACCTGCTGCGCCTGCTGAACCTGGCCAATCCCGTGCAGACGATGCTGATGGCGGGCGATCTCGACATGGGTCACGCGCGCGCGCTGCTGGCCGTCGACGGCGCCAACCAGATCACGCTCGCCAACCAGATCGTCAACAAGCGGTTGTCGGTGCGCGAGACCGAGAAGCTGGTCACGTCGACGCTCAAGCCGTTCGACCTCAAGTCGCTCAAGCAGAAGACCGGCAACGGCACGCGTGACGTGGCGCGCCTGGAAGAAGAATTGTCCGATACGCTGGGCCTGGCCGTGCAGATCAAGCTCGGCGCGCGCGGCAAGGGTCAGCTGACGATCCACTTCACCAGTAACGACGCCCTCGACGGCGTGCTCACCCGCCTGCGCGAGCCTGCGGATGGCCAGCGCGTGGCCTAGCGTCATCCGCGCGTTACGGCAACCGCTTTGTGCCCCGGAGGCACGCGGTTGTCGGCCTGTTGCGACAATGCCGCGATGTCCGTCGCGGCGCTTCCCACAATCTGCGCGATAACCGAACGGCTTGCACCGTCGAAGGGCAGGGTGCACCGCTCGCGCGCAGGTCAAATCGCCATCATGCGGCCCGTTGCGCGCGCAATCCAATTACGTCTTGCGTCATTGCCGCGCAATATCCCGCCAGCCATCATGGAGGCGTGATAGCAACCGTTGTGCGCAACATGCTGCAAGCTAACTGAAAGCAGATTGACTCGTCTCGTGGATTCCCCGTAGAATCGTGCGGTTTGAATTCTGGCCGGACCCGAAAAGTTCCGGCCTGGAACGAGGCTAGGCAGGTGGTGGTACGAGACCGACAGCAAGACCCTTCGCTGGACCGTGCAGCGTCTCCGGATCAACCGAATACCGCTCGTCGTTACGACGACTGGAGCGATCGGGATGATGACTGGGGCGATGATGGCGCGAATGAAGAACAGGCTGTCGATCCGCTATCGCGTGCCGATGCGGTGACGCTGCTGGGCGAGCGTGCGCTGCGCCCGTCGCGGATGACACCAGCCAGGGTGGTGATGGCGCAGGTTGTTGTGACGCTGCTGTCGGCCTTGGCCTGGGCGGTGTTCGCGCAGGAGCAGGCGGCGTCGGGCTGGTCGGCGTTCTTTGGCGGCACGGTGTGTTTCGTGCCGAGCGGTTTCTTCGCGCTGCGCCTGTGGATGTCGCGCGGGCAGCCGTCGGTCGGCGGCCTGGTGGCCGGCGAGGCGATCAAGGTCTTCGGCACCGTCGCACTGTTCGTGCTGGTGGTGGTGCTGTACCGCGATCTGCGCTGGGTACCGATGCTGGTCACGTTCCTGTTGGCGCTGAAGACATATTGGGTGGCACTCGCGATTCGCTGAGTGGATTCCTGAAGCGGTGGCCGGATGCAAGGGTCGGCTGCCGATTCAAATGAGGCACCCCTCCGGAATATCAAGAGGTTTCAGTTTCACGCGCGGCGGGCCCACGAAGGGGCCAGTGCCGCGTGAGCAAGGTTTGCCCAGAACAACGAGGCGGCTTGCCTGGCGGTGACCGGTCACGTGACCGAAGGCCATGCAAGACGCGTACCGGGCTTCCGCCAGAGCGGGGGCCAGTACCTATCCATTTCGCAATATACGGTTCGCAACGACATGTCAGCAGAAGCTACGCAAGGCGCAGGGCATACGCTCACACCCTCAGGCTATATCGCCGAACATTTGCAGAACTTGAATTCGATCGGCGGGAAGCAGCATTCCGTGGTCGATTTCAGTGTCATCAACTATGACACGGTGTTCTGGTCCGTCCTGTGCGGCGTGCTCGCACTCTCGTTCCTCTACGCCGCCGCGCGCCGCGTGACGCCTGGCGTGCCGGGCCGCTTCCAGGCCTTCGTGGAAATGATCGTCGAGATGGTGGACGACCAGGCCAAGGGCATCATCCACGGCGACCGCTCGTGGATCGCCCCGCTGGCGCTGATGGTGTTCTGCTGGATCACCGTGATGAACGCGATCGACTTGATCCCCGTGGACTGGGTCACCGGCCTGAACCACCTGCTGGGCGTGTTCCACATCCACCTGCCGCACCACCGCGCCGTGGCCACTGCCGACCTGAACGGCACGCTGGGCATGTCCTGTGCCGTGCTGGTGCTGATGATCTACTACAGCTTCAAGATCAAGGGCGTGGGCGGCTTCATGCACGAGCTGTTCTCGGCCCCGTTCGGCGCCAAGTGGTACCTGGCCCCGTTCAACCTGATCCTGAACGTCATCGAATACCTGGCCAAGGCCGTCTCGCTCGGCATGCGGTTGTTCGGCAACATGTACGCCGGCGAACTGGTGTTCCTGCTGATCGCGCTGCTGGGTTCGATCTGGACGTTCAGCGGCGACCTGTCCGCGCTGGGCTTCGTCGGTCACGTGATTGCTGGCGCCGTCTGGGCCATCTTCCACATCCTGATCGTGCTGCTGCAGGCATTCATTTTCATGATGCTGACGCTGGTGTACATCGGCCAGGCTCACGATCACCACTGATTTCAAGGTTTTTGGTTTTTTGGTTTTTTGGTTCTAAGTCTCTCTCAATTTAAAGGAGTCATCATGCAAGCATATCTCGCCAACATCCAGGGTCTGACCGCTATCGGCATCGGCATCATCATCGGTCTGGGCGCCATCGGTGCCTGCCTGGGTATCGCCCTGATGGGCGGTAAGTACATCGAGGCATGCGCACGTCAGCCCGAGCTGATGAACCCGCTGCAAACCAAGATGTTCCTGCTGGCTGGCCTGATCGACGCGGCATTCCTGATCGGCGTGGGTGTTGCAATGCTGTTCGCCTTCGCCAACCCGCTGCTGGCTGTCATTCAGTAAGTCTTTTCGGTCTGCATGATGCTGACGGGCGGCGCAGGCCTCAGTCCGATGGCCTGGCCGCCCTTGTGCATTTATCTGTAGTTTGATTACCGAAAGGAACACACCATGAATCTGAACGCAACGTTTTTTGCGCAGATGGTCGTGTTCTTCATCCTGTGGTGGGTTGTTGCCAAATTCATTTGGCCGCCGCTGGTGAAGGCGCTCGACGAACGCGCAAAGAAGATCGCCGATGGCCTCGCCGCTGCCGAAAAAGGCAAGGCCGAGCTCGAACTCGCTAACAAGCGTGTGGACCAGGCTATGGCCGAAGCCCGCACCGAGGGTGCTCAACGCGTCGCTGACGCCGAGAAGCGCGCCCAGCTGACGGCCGACGAGATCAAGCAGAACGCCCAGGCAGAAGCCGCACGCATCATCGCCCAGGCCAAGGCCGAGGCGGATCAGCAAGTGACCCGCGCTCGCGAACAGCTGCGCGACCAGGTCGCCACGCTGGCCGTGAAGGGCGCCGAGCAGATCCTCAAGCGTGAAGTGAACGCGCAGGTGCACGCCGACCTGCTCAATCAACTCAAGGCTGAGCTCTAATCATGGCTGAAACCGCAACCATTGCCCGTCCCTACGCCGAGGCGCTGTTCCGCGTCGCGAGCGAAGCCGGTGCAGGCAACCTGGGTGCATGGTCCGAACTGGTGTCGGAGATGGGGCAGGTTGCTGCCAATCCCGACATGAAGGCGCTTGCCGACGATCCGAACGTTTCCGCCCAGAAGCTGGCGGAAGTGTTCCAGTCGGTGCTGAAGAGCCCGGTCAACGACGAGGCACGCCGCTTCGTGAACCTGCTGGCGGAGAACCACCGCCTGACGGTGCTGCCGGAAATCGCCGAACAGTTCCATGCGCTCAAGAACGCCCGCGAGGGGTCGTCCGACGTCGAGATCACCAGCGCTTTCCCGCTGGAGACCTCGCAAGTCAACGAACTGGTCGCCGCACTCGAACGCAAGTTCGGCCGCAAGCTGTACGCACAGGTGGCGGTGGACCCGTCCCTGATCGGCGGCGTGAGCGTCAAGGTCGGCGACGAAGTGCTCGACACCTCCGTGCGCGCGCGCCTGGCCGCCATGCAAGCCGCGCTGACCGCCTGACCGCAACGGCCGACGGATTGAAGAATTAGGAGCATTGTGATGCAACTGAACCCCTCAGAAATCAGCGAGCTGATCAAGTCCCGCATCTCGGGTCTTGGCGCCGACGCTGAAGTGCGCAACACCGGCACGGTGATCTCCGTGACCGATGGTATCTGCCGCGTGCACGGCCTGTCCGGCGTGATGCAGGGCGAGATGCTGGAATTCCCCGGCAACACCTTTGGCCTGGCGCTGAACCTGGAGCGTGACTCCGTGGGCGCCGTGGTGCTGGGTGAGTACGAACACATTTCCGAAGGCGACACGGTGAAGTGCACCGGCCGCATTCTGGAAGTGCCGGTGGGACGCGAACTGCTGGGCCGCGTGGTGAACACGCTGGGCCAGCCGATCGACGGCAAGGGCCCGATCAACGCCAAGGAAACGGACGTGATCGAGAAGGTGGCCCCGGGCGTGATCGCACGTCAGTCGGTGAGCCAGCCGGTGCAGACCGGCCTGAAGTCGATCGACGCGATGGTGCCGATCGGCCGTGGCCAGCGCGAGCTGATCATTGGCGACCGCCAGACCGGCAAGACCGCCGTGGCTGTCGACGCCATCATCAACCAGAAGGGCAAGGGCGTCTTCTGCGTGTACGTGGCAATCGGCCAGAAGGCTTCGACGATCGCCAACGTGGTGCGCAAGCTGGAAGAGCACGGCGCGATGGAATACACCGTCGTCGTGGCCGCTGCCGCTTCGGACTCGGCCGCCATGCAGTACCTGGCCGCCTACGCCGGCTGCACGATGGGCGAGTACTTCCGCGACCGCGGCGAAGACGCACTGATCGTCTATGACGACCTGACCAAGCAAGCCTGGGCCTACCGCCAGGTGTCGCTGCTGCTGCGCCGCCCGCCGGGCCGCGAAGCCTACCCCGGCGACGTCTTCTACCTGCACTCGCGTCTGCTCGAGCGTGCTGCCCGCGTGAACGAAGACTACGTGTCGAAGTTCACCAACGGCGCCGTGACCGGCAAGACCGGCTCGCTGACCGCGCTGCCCGTGATCGAAACGCAGGCTGGCGACGTGTCCGCCTTCGTGCCGACCAACGTGATCTCGATCACCGACGGCCAGATCTTCCTGGAAACCGACCTGTTCAACGCCGGTATCCGCCCCGCTATCAACGCCGGTATCTCGGTGTCGCGCGTCGGTGGTGCTGCCCAGACCAAGGTCATCAAGAAGCTGTCCGGCGGTATCCGTACCGACCTGGCCCAGTACCGTGAACTGGCTGCGTTCGCGCAGTTCGCCTCGGACCTGGACGATGCCACCCGCAAGCAGCTGGAGCGCGGCCGCCGCGTGACGGAACTGCTGAAGCAGCCGCAGTACCAGCCGCTGCAAGTGTGGCAACTGGCCGCGTCGCTGTACGCCGCGAACAATGGCTTCCTGGACAACGTGGACGTGAAGGACATCCTGCCGTTCGAGAAGGGCCTCCACGACCACCTGAAGACCAAGTTCGCCGATCTCGTCAACCGCATCGAAGATACCAAGGATCTGTCGAAGGACGACGAGGCCGCACTGCGTGCCGCGATCGAGGATTTCAGGAAGTCCGCCGCGTTCTAACCGCGTAATTCCACGGATCGTGCCGCGCGCCCGGAGTAACGGTGGCGCGGCGCGAAACGAATGGAGAGGAAGATATGGCCGGAACGAAAGAGATTCGAACCAAGATCAAGAGCGTGCAGAACACGCGCAAGATCACCAAGGCGATGGAGATGGTCGCCGCGTCCAAGATGCGCAAGGCGCAGGAACGGATGCGGAATGCCCGCCCCTACGCCGAGAAAGTGCGGAATATCGCGGCGCACCTGGCTACGGCCAACCCCGAGTTCAAGCATCCGTTCATGCAGGCCCGCGATGTAAAGCGCGCTGGCATGATCGTGGTGACGACGGACAAGGGCCTGTGCGGCGGCATGAACACGAACGTGCTGCGCGCGGTGACCAACGAACTGAAGACCCTGCAGGGCCGCAACGTGGACGTACAAGCGACCGCGATCGGTACCAAGGGCATGCAGTTCCTGGGCCGCATTGGCGCCAAGGTGGTCTCGCATGTGGTGCACCTCGGTGACACCCCGCATCTGGAAAAGCTGATCGGCGCGATCAAGGTCCAGCTCGACGCATTCGCCAATGGCGAGGTCGACGTGGTGTACCTGGCGTACACCAAGTTCATCAATACGATGAAGCAGGAGCCGATGGTCGAGCAACTGCTGCCGCTGGCAGCCGACAAGCTCAGCCAGACCGAAGACGAAAAGCGTGCCTACTCGTGGGATTACATCTACGAGCCTGACGCCCAGACCGTGGTGGAAGAGCTGCTCGTCCGCTACGTCGAAGCGCTGGTGTACCAGGCCGTGGCCGAGAACATGGCGTCCGAGCAATCGGCGCGCATGGTGGCCATGAAGGCTGCTTCCGACAACGCCAAGAACGTGATCGGCGAACTGCAACTGGTCTACAACAAGACCCGTCAGGCAGCGATCACCAAGGAACTGTCGGAAATCGTCAGCGGTGCCGCTGCGGTCTAAGGCGTCAAGTATTCAAGCTATCGGAGATACGAAATGAGTATCGGAAATATTGTGCAGTGCATTGGCGCCGTGGTGGACATCGAGTTCCCGCGTGACGCAATGCCGAAGGTGTACGAGGCACTCGTGCTGGAAGAATCCGGCGACTCGTCGTTTGCCGAGAAGGGCCTGACCTTCGAAGTGCAGCAGCAGCTGGGCGACGGCGTGGTGCGTACGATTGCCCTGGGCTCGTCCGACGGCCTGCGCCGCGGCATGCCGGTCAAGAGCACTGGCGCTGCCATCTCCGTGCCGGTTGGCCACGGTACGCTGGGCCGCATCATGGACGTGCTGGGTCGTCCCATCGACGAAGCCGGCCCGATCCAGGCTGACGAGCTGCGCGGCATCCACCAGAAGGCCCCGAAGTTCGACGAACTGTCGCCGTCGGTGGACCTGCTGGAAACCGGCATCAAGGTGATCGACCTGGTCTGCCCGTTCGCAAAGGGCGGTAAGGTTGGCCTGTTCGGCGGCGCCGGTGTGGGCAAGACCGTGAACATGATGGAGCTCATCAACAACATCGCCAAGCAGCACAGCGGTTTGTCGGTGTTCGCCGGCGTGGGCGAGCGTACCCGTGAAGGGAACGACTTCTACCACGAAATGAAGGACTCGAACGTGCTCGACAAGGTGGCCATGGTGTTCGGCCAGATGAACGAGCCGCCGGGCAACCGTCTGCGCGTGGCGCTGACCGGCCTGACGATGGCCGAGCGCTTCCGTGACGAAGGCCGCGACATCCTGTTCTTCGTGGACAACATCTACCGCTACACGCTGGCCGGTACCGAAGTGTCCGCACTGCTGGGCCGTATGCCTTCCGCCGTGGGCTACCAGCCGACGCTGGCCGAGGAAATGGGCAAGCTGCAGGAGCGCATCACGTCGACCAAGACTGGCTCGATCACGTCGATCCAGGCCGTGTACGTGCCTGCGGATGACTTGACCGACCCGTCGCCCGCCACGACGTTCCTGCACTTGGACTCGACCGTGGTGCTGTCGCGTGACATCGCAGCGCTGGGTATCTACCCGGCCGTTGACCCGCTCGACTCCACGTCGCGTCAGCTGGATCCGCAAGTCGTCGGCACGGAACACTACGAAGTGGCCCGCCGCGTACAGCAGACCCTGCAGCGCTACAAGGAACTGCGCGACATCATCGCGATTCTGGGCATGGACGAACTGTCGCCGGAAGACAAGCTGGCTGTGTCCCGCGCCCGTAAGATCCAACGTTTCCTGTCGCAGCCGTTCCACGTGGCCGAAGTGTTCACGGGTTCGCCGGGCAAGTACGTGCCGCTGAAGGAAACCATCCGTGGTTTCAAGATGCTGGTGGATGGCGAGTGCGATCACCTGCCGGAACAGGCGTTCTACATGGTCGGTTCGATCGACGAAGCCTTCGAGAAGGCCAAGAAGCTCCAGTAAGCGGTGGGTTTCGCCTTCATGCACCGTGGCAACTGCCGCGGCCCGCGTGGAGGCGAAAACTTGCTTCCTGGTATCGGGAAGCTAACGCTTTCAGGAGAAAGGATCTGATATGGCAACCATTCTTGTAGACGTCGTCAGCGCGGAAGCGTCGATCTTCTCCGGTCAGGCGAAGTTCGTGGCGTTGCCGGGCGAGACGGGTGAACTGGGTATTCTGCCGGGCCACACGCCGCTGATCACCCGCATCCAACCGGGTGCGGTGCGCATCGAGAAGGAAGACGGTAGCGAAGAGTTCGTATTCGTTGCCGGCGGTATTCTCGAAGTCCAGCCGAAGCACGTAACTGTGCTGGCCGATACTGCCATCCGCGGTAGCGATCTGGACGAAGCCAAGGCGCAGGACGCCAAGCGTGCGGCCGAGGAACTGATGCAGAACCAGGGCAGCGACCTGGACCTGGCGCGCGCACAAAGCGAGCTGGCCGTGGCCGCTGCGCAGCTGGCTGCCATCGCCCGTCTGCGTCGTAAGAAGTAAGCAGTTAAGTAGGACTGGCGCACCTGTTGTTTTTTCGGTGCGCCATGGAAAAAGGCAGCCATGTGGCTGCCTTTTTTGTTCGACGGGCGCTATATTTTCCTGCCTGGACCACAAAAAAAAGCGCGCGGGCCGGGGAGGCTCCGCGCGGACGGGAAAATCCCTTCGAGGGGTCAATTCGAAGGAACGGGTTCGGTCCAGGATTTACTCACGAGCGCATCGGAGTCTTCTCTCCGCATCCTTGGCGAGGTCTCCGACATCACGTCCGGGGAAACTCAAGCCACGCGCCGATCGGTCTTTCCTGGTGCTCCGGATCGGCAAGTTCTGACTTGCTGGTCCGGAAAATCGGGATACTGCCAAGCAAACTCTTCAGGCTTTCTTCCGCATCCCCTTATTTTTCAATGCTTTACGGGTGGGGACACTTCACACCAGCGCTTCGGTGTGTCAATGCATTGTGGGGGAAACTTCTGGGGATGGCAGTAACAAAATGTATCGTTTTGCAAGTAGTTGAAAGCCCGGCGAGTAAGAAACCGGCGTTTTAGACGCTTTTATGCGCCGATCGGGGCCCAATCTGCACACGGATCGCCGCAGCCCCGGCAAGCCAATGTTAAGACATTTAAGCGCTAGGCTACTGAATGCATTAGGTTTTCTGCGAATGCATAATCCGTACTCCCCACTTTTGGGGGATAAAGAAAACTCCCGCTTTAAAACTGTGTTCGGTAGCGCCTCTAGCGTTACGATTCGATACGGTTCAAGCGCACCCTTCGCCGCTTTGTTTCCTTCGTCGCCCTCCGCCGGGCGATTACACTGGCGCCAGTTCAGATTTTCCACGACGCGCCATGGCCATCGACCCCCAGATTCTCGCCTATTACCAACGCATGGCCGAGCAATACGCCGGCCAGCCCGTACCCGTTGATGCGTCCGCGCGCCGCGCACGCTTCGACGAGGTGGCCGCGCAGTCGTTAATCGACGACCCGGCGGGCATGGCCGTTACCGACATCACGATCGAGACCGGCACGGCGTCGCTGCCTGTGCGCCTGTTCCGTCCTGCCGATGTGGAACGCCCACGCCTGATCCTCTATTTCCATGGCGGAGGCTGGGTGGTTGGCTCGCCGCGCACCCACCACACGGTGGCCGCCTTGCTGGCCGAAGACACGGGTTGCGTGGTGGCCAGCGTCGATTACCGGCTCGCGCCGGAACACGCTTTTCCTGCGCCGTGCGATGACGCGATCGGCGCCGTGCGCGCGCTGGCGGCAATGCGCGAGGCGCTCGACGTCGATCCGACCTTCCTCGCCGTGGCCGGCGACAGCGCGGGCGCGCACCTCGCCGCCGTGGCCGCCCGCGAGGTCAATGCCGCCGCCGGCGCCCCGGTCGTCAACGCGCAGCTGCTGATCTATCCGGTCACCGCACCGGTGCTGACCACGGAGAGCTACCGCGCCTTCGCCGACGGTCCGGGCCTGACGCGTGACGAGATGGCCTGGTTCTGGACCCAATTCATCGGCGCCGATGCCCTGGTGCGTGGCCCCGAGACCACCGACCCGCGCATCCATTTGATGGCCACCGCGCCCTCGCGGCTGCCGCCGGCCAGCGTGGTGCTGGTCGCCGCCAACGACGTATTGCGCGATGACGGCCTCGCCTACGCCGATTTTCTCGTGCGCCACGACGCCCCGGTCGTCACGATCGAGGCCAGCGGTATGACCCACGGCTTCGCGCGCCTGCAGCCGGACGCGCCGCGCGCCCGCGAGTGGATGCGCCGCGCCGCGCAAGCCTTCGTCGGCATCTTCGACGAGGCATGACACCTTTCCCGGACACCGTGTGGCGGCGGGCATCCCTTAGAATGGCGGTCTTGAGAGGATGACCATGACCGCATTGCAGAACGATACCTTCCTGCGCGCGCTGCGCCGGCAACCCACCGAGTACACGCCGCTGTGGCTGATGCGCCAGGCGGGCCGCTACCTCCCCGAATACAACGCCACGCGCGCCCGCGCCGGCAGCTTCCTCGGGCTGGCGAAGAATCCCGCCTATGCGACGGAAGTGACGCTTCAGCCGCTGGATCGCTACCCGCTCGACGCCGCGATCCTGTTCTCGGACATCCTCACCGTGCCGGACGCGATGGGCCTCGGCCTGTCGTTCGCCCAGGGCGAAGGTCCGCGTTTCGCGCACCCGCTGCGCACGGAAGGGGATGTGGCCAAGCTCGCCGTGCCGGACATGGCTTCCCTGCAATACGTTTTCGATGCCGTGAGCGAGATCCGCCGCGCGCTGATCCAGGACGGCCGCCAGCGCGTGCCGCTGATCGGCTTCTCGGGCAGCCCGTGGACGCTGGCCTGCTATATGGTCGAAGGCGGCGGCTCGGACGACTTCCGCACGGTCAAGGCGATGATGTACGGCCGCCCGGACCTGATGCATCGCATCCTCGACATCAACGCCCAGGCGGTGTCGGCCTACCTGAACGCCCAGATCGAAGCAGGCGCCCAGGCCGTCATGGTGTTCGATACCTGGGGCGGCGCGCTGGCCGACGGCATGTACCAGCGCTTCTCGCTCGAATACATGCGCCGCGTGCTGGCCGGCCTCAAGCGCGAGCACGAGGGCCAGCAAATCCCGGCGATTGTCTTCACGAAGGGCGGCGGCCACTGGCTCGAGCAGATCGCCGAGATCGGCCCGGATGCCATCGGCCTCGATTGGACCGTGAACCTCGCCCAGGCCCGTCGCCGCACGGGCGGCCAGGTGGCGTTGCAGGGCAATATCGATCCGACGGTGCTGTTCGCGCCCGAAGCCGCCATTCGTGAGCAGGGGCGTGGCGTACTCGACACCTACGCGGCAGGCGGTGGCAGCGACGGCCACGTGTTCAACCTCGGCCACGGCATCTCGCAGTTCACGCCGCCCGAGAGTGTTTCCGTGCTGGTGGACGAAGTGCATCGTTACAGTCGCACCCTGCGCGGCGCGCGCTAACACAGGCTCCCGGCCGTTTGAAATACCCCGCGTCGCAGCGACGCGGGCCCGTGCGCCGGCCTTGTGCACGGGGAGGCTCACGGCAAGGGCTGTCAAGTAAACTATTTTTTGATTTGTCTCCAAAAAGGTGCCGATGGGTCGTTGTCAAGGCTTGACTTATGCACACTGATAGGTTTGCGGCAGTGCACGAGCGGGTTACCCCTTAACTCAGTTGGGGGGTCTTCGCAAGTCCTTGATTCATAAGACTTTGAATCTTCTTCAAGCGAGCCCGCGACAGCGATGGAACCTTGGATTCAAGCGCCTTCCGGGGAAGATGGAGCGACTTTTCAACAAAGTTATCCACAGGCACTTCGGGGGAGGTGGAAAACCATCCATGGATCATCGACTTAGGGTCACATTTGAAGTTTTACTTTAAGTTGATGTTGCGCCGCACACAGACTTTTCTCATGGTGTCGACCATGCGTCGCATGCACAACGATTGCGCATCTGGACTGCACCAGTCGGGGGTCCGTCGATGACCGCCACGGCGCTCGACGTCGCGCAAACATCACAGACATTGGAAGCCGATCCCGCCCCGGCACCAGCGCCGATCGTGCGCGTTGCGCTCGATACGCCCGCTGACGATTGCTTCGACTACGTCGCCGCGCACGATGTGGCGCCGGGTGACCTTGTCGTGGTGCCATTCGGCCGCCGCAGCATGGTCGGCGTGGCCGTGGAGATGGCCGACAGCAGCGATGTGCCTGCAGACCGCCTGCGCCCGGTGGAGCGCCATATCGGCTGGATGCCCCCGGTGAATGCCGAATGGATGGCGCTGGCGCGTTTCGCGGCGCGCTATTACCACCGGCGGCTGGGCGAGGTCATGCTGCCCGCGCTGCCGCCTTCCCTGCGCGAGGCCGAGACGTGGGACCGCCTCGGCCAGCGCGCCCAAAGCACGCAGTACCGGGTACGCGACGGGCAGGGCGACGCCTTGCTCGCCGCCGTGCCCACGCGCGCCCGCACCGCCCACGCGCTGGCTGCCGCCCTGGCCGCAACGCCGGACTGGATCGGCCTGACCGACGCCCGCGCGCTCTGCACCGCCGCCCCGGCCCGGCTGGCCGAATGGGAGGCCGCCGGCTGGATCGAATCGTCCATTGCGGCCCGCAGGCTGCTCGATATTGCGCCAGACCAGCCGCCCTCCGTCGCCCCCCCCCTTCACGACGAGCAGCGGCAGGCCGTGGACGCCATCGCCAATGCCGAAGGCTTCGCGCCGTTCCTGCTGCATGGCGTGACTGGCAGCGGCAAGACCGAGGTTTACCTGCACGCCATGGCGAGCCTGCTGGCCGCCGACCCCGCCGCACAGATCCTGATGCTCGTGCCTGAGATTAATCTCACGCCGCAGCTCCAGGCGCGCATCGCCGCCCGCTTCCCGCACGAGCCGCTGGCCGTGCTCCATAGCGGGCTGGCGGATCAGGAGCGCAGCCTGCAATGGCTGGCCGCCCATCGCGGCGAGGCGCGCATCGTTCTGGGTACGCGGATGGCGGTGCTGGCGTCGATGCCGCACCTGCGGCTGATCGTTGTCGATGAAGAGCACGATACGTCATACAAACAGCAGGAAGGGTTACGCTACTCGGCGCGCGATCTGGCCGTCTGGCGCGCCAACCAGTTGAAGATCGGCATCGTGCTGGGTTCCGCCACGCCGTCGATGGAGACCTGGCATCGGGCGGAGCAGGGCGCCTACCGCAAGCTCGTGCTGCGCGAGCGCGCCCAGGCAGACGCCGCGCTGCCCACGGTGCGGCTGATCGACCTGAACCATGAACGGCAGCGTCAGCGCCATCTGTTCGAAGGGCTGTCCGTGCCGCTGCTGGACGCCATTCAGCAACGGCTGGAGCGCGGCCAGCAAAGCCTGCTGTTTCTGAACCGGCGCGGCTATGCGCCGGTGCTGGCCTGCGATAGCTGTGGCTGGCTCTCCGGCTGCCCGCGTTGCTCGGCGTACCTGGTGCTGCACCGGCCGGAGCGCCGGCTGCGCTGCCACCACTGCGGGCTGGAATCGCCGGTGCCGCATCACTGCCCCGATTGCGGCAATGTCGACATTGCGCCACTTGGGCGCGGAACCCAGCGCATCGAGGAGGCCCTCGCCACGCGCTTCCCGGACGCCCGCATCGCCCGGATCGACGCCGATTCCACGCGCCGCAAGGGCACCGCGCAGGCGATGTTCGACGAAGTCCACGCGGGCGAGGTCGACATCCTGGTTGGCACGCAGATGGTGGCCAAGGGCCACGACTTCCAGCGCGTGACGCTGGTCGGCATCGTCCATCCGGACGCCGCGATGTTCAGTCACGACTTCCGCGCCGCCGAGCACCTGTTCGCGTCGCTGATGCAGGTCTCCGGCCGCGCGGGCCGGGCCGGGCTGCCGGGCGAAGTCCTGATCCAGACCCGTTACCCGGACGCCCCGGCGTTGCAGGCGCTGGTCCGGCATGACTATGATGGATTTGCCGCCAGCCAACTGCGCGAGCGCCGTCAGGCCGGCCTGCCGCCGTTCGCGTACCAGGTGCTGGTCACGGCCGAGCACGGCCAGCTCGAACGGGCGCTGGCCTTCCTCCAGGCCGCGCGCGAACGGGCCGATGCCTGTGCGCTGGCGCCAGAGGTGCAACTCCACGACCCGGTGCCGATGTCGATGGTGCGCATCTTCAACAAGGAGCGGGCGCAGATGCTGGTGGAAGCGAGCGCGCGCCCGGTTTTACAACGGTTTGTGAGCGAGTGGGTGCAAACATTTGGCGAGGTCGGCAGCGCCGTGAAGGGGGTGCGCTGGCAGCTGGAGATCGACCCGCTGCGGATCTAGACGGCGTGCAAAGTGTTGTAGTGGTGCAACCGTCGCCTCCCTTCGCAGGCTAAGGGGTTGCACTAGGTTGCACCTCGCAATTTTCCGAGGGTAATATCGCGGCAGCCCTGAAGCGGCCGGGGCTCGCGTGCGCACCGCGCGCGGACCGCGTGGCCGCTTCCCCCCGCTTTTCGGAGAACTGCTCGCATGGCCACCACCACCCTCGGCGTCAAGCTCGACGACGCCTCGCGCGACCGCCTCAAACGCGTTGCCCAATCGATCGACCGTACCCCGCACTGGCTGATCAAGCAGGCGATCTTCACGTATCTGGAGCAGGTCGAACGCGGCCATCTGCCGCACGAAGGCGGGTTCAGCGCCGGCGCAGACGCCGAGGGCGGTGACACCGAGGTGCAACCGGGCGATGCCGCCCCGCAGCCGTTCCTCGAATTCGCCCAGAGCATCCAGCCGCAGTCCGTGCTGCGCGCCGCGATTACCTCGGCCTATCGTCGCCCGGAAACCGATTGCGTACCGGTGCTGCTGGAACAGGCCCGCCTGCCGCAGCAACAGGCCGACGCCGCGATCAAGATGGCCAAGACGCTGGCCCAGCGCCTGCGCGAGCAGAAGGTGGGCACCGGCCGCGAAGGCTTGGTGCAGGGCCTGATTCAGGAATTCTCGCTGTCGTCACAGGAAGGCGTGGCGCTGATGTGCCTGGCCGAAGCGCTGCTGCGCATTCCCGACAAGGCCACGCGTGATGCGCTGATCCGCGACAAGATCAGCGGCGCCAACTGGCAGTCGCACCTGGGCCAGAGCCCGTCCCTGTTCGTCAACGCCGCCACCTGGGGCCTGCTGCTGACCGGCAAGCTGGTGGCCACGCATACGGAGTCAGGGCTGTCGAAGGCGCTGACGCGCATCATCGGCAAGGGCGGCGAGCCACTGATCCGCAAGGGCGTGGACATGGCCATGCGCCTGATGGGCGAGCAGTTCGTGACCGGCGAGACCATCTCCGAGGCGCTCGCCAACGCCCGGAAATACGAGGCCGAAGGCTTCCGCTACTCGTACGACATGCTCGGCGAAGCCGCCATGACCGAGGCCGATGCCCAGCGCTACCTGGCCTCCTACGAGCAGGCCATCCACGCCATCGGCCAGGCCTCGCGCGGCCGGGGCATCTACGAGGGCCCGGGCATCTCGATCAAGCTGTCCGCGCTGCATCCGCGCTATAGCCGCGCCCAGCACGAGCGCGCGATCTCGGAACTCTACGGCCGCCTGAAGTCCCTGACGATGCTGGCGCGCCAGTACGACATCGGCATCAATATCGATGCGGAGGAGGCCGACCGCCTCGAAATCTCGCTCGACCTGCTCGAACGCCTCTGCTTCGAACCCGATCTGGCCGGCTGGAACGGCATCGGCTTCGTGGTGCAGGGCTACCAGAAGCGCTGCCCGTTCGTGATCGACTATGTGATCGACCTCGCGCGGCGCAGCCGGCACCGCCTGATGATCCGCCTGGTCAAGGGCGCCTATTGGGATAGCGAGATCAAGCGCGGGCAGGTCGATGGCCTGGAGGGCTACCCGGTCTATACGCGCAAGGTTTATACCGATGTGTCGTACATCGCGTGCGCGCGCAAGCTGCTGTCCGTGCCCGATGCGATCTATCCCCAGTTCGCCACGCACAACGCGCACACGCTTTCGGCGATCTACCAGATTGCCGGCCAGAACTACTACCCCGGCCAGTACGAGTTCCAGTGCCTGCACGGCATGGGCGAGCCGCTGTACGACCAGGTGGTGGGCCCCCTCGCCGAGGGCAAGTTCAACCGGCCTTGCCGGATCTACGCGCCGGTGGGCACGCATGAGACGCTGCTGGCCTATCTGGTGCGCCGCCTGCTCGAAAATGGCGCAAATACGTCGTTCGTGAACCGCATTGCCGACGACACCATCGCCCTCGACGAACTGGTGGCCGACCCGGTCGCCGTGGTCGAGCAGATGCACAAGACCGAAGGCACGCTCGGCCTGCCCCACCCCCGCATCCCGCATCCGCGCGCGCTGTATGGCAAGTCGCGCGCCAATTCGATCGGTATCGATCTGTCGAACGAGCATCGGCTGGCGTCGTTGTCGTCGGCGCTGCTGGCCGGCACCAGCGACACCGTGCGTGCCGAGCCGCTGCTGGGCGGCGATGTGTCGCGCGCCGACGCCGTGTTCGCCCCGGTGCTGAACCCGGCCGACCACCGCGACGTGGTGGGCCACGTCAGCGAAGCCACGCCCGATGAGATCGAGGCCGCGCTGGCCGCCGCCGTCAACGTGGCGCCGATCTGGCAGGCCACGCCGCCCGAGGTGCGCGCCGCCGCCCTGGAGCGTGCCGCCGATCTGATGGAAGCGCAGATGCAGTCGCTGATGGGCACCATCATGCGCGAGGCCGGCAAGACCTTCTCGAACGCGATTGCCGAAGTGCGCGAGGCCGTCGACTTCCTGCGCTACTACGCGGTGCAGGTGCGGGACGGCTTCTCGAACGATACCCATCGCCCGCTAGGCCCGGTGGTCTGTATCAGCCCGTGGAACTTCCCGCTGGCGATCTTCACCGGCCAGGTGGCCGCCGCGCTGGCCGCCGGCAACCCGGTGCTGGCCAAGCCGGCCGAGCAGACCCCGCTGATCGCCGCCCAGGCCGTGCGCCTGCTGCGCGAGGCCGGCGTGCCGGCTGGTGCCGTGCAACTGCTGCCGGGCCGCGGCGAGACCGTAGGCGCCATGCTGGTGGGCGATGCCCGCGTCAAGGGCGTGATGTTCACCGGCTCCACCGAGGTGGCGCGCCTGCTGCAACGCAACGTCGCCGGCCGCCTGGACGCCGCCGGCCGTCCGATTCCGCTGATCGCAGAGACCGGCGGCCAGAACGCGATGATCGTGGATTCGTCCGCGCTGGCCGAGCAGGTGGTGGCGGACGTGGTGTCCTCCGCCTTCGACTCGGCGGGCCAGCGCTGCTCCGCGCTGCGCGTGCTGTGCCTGCAGGAAGACGTGGCCGACCGCATCCTGGAAATGCTCAAGGGCGCGATGGGCGAGCTGACGCTGGCCAACCCGGACCGCCTCTCGACCGACGTCGGCCCGGTGATCGACGACGAAGCGCGTACCGGCATCGTCCGCCATATCGAGGCGATGCGCGCCAAGGGCCGCCGCGTGCACCAGGCCGATCCGGGCGCCGCGCAGTCCGCCGCCTGCCGCCACGGCACCTTCGTGCCGCCCACGCTGATCGAGCTGGAAAGCCTTGAAGAACTGCAACGCGAGGTCTTCGGCCCGGTGCTGCACGTGGTGCGCTACCCGCGCGCCGCGCTCGACACGATGATCGACCAGATCAACGGCACCGGCTACGGCCTGACGCTGGGCATCCATACGCGGATCGACGAAACCATCGCCCGCATCGTGGATCGTGCCCATGTGGGCAACCTGTACGTGAATCGCAACATTGTGGGTGCAGTGGTCGGCGTGCAGCCGTTTGGTGGCGAGGGCCTGTCCGGCACCGGCCCCAAGGCGGGCGGCCCGCTCTACCTGCACCGGCTGCTGTCGGTGTGCCCGCAGGACGCCGTGGCGCGTACCGTGCGCGGCGCCGATACCAATGGCGGGGCACAGGTCGCGCCGGTCTCGTCCGGCCTGGCCGCGCTGAAGGCGTGGGCGCAGGGCTCGCAACCCGAACTGGCCGCCGCCTGCGACCGCTTTGCCGAGGCGAGCCCGTCCGGCCTGGCCGTGACGCTGCCCGGCCCCACCGGCGAGCGCAATACCTACTCGCTGCTGCCGCGCGAGCGGGTACTGTGCCTGGCCCAGCAAGAGGCCGACCTGCTCACCCAACTGGCCGCCGTCCTGGCCGTGGGCGCCCAGGCGTTGTGGCCAGACACCACTGCAAACAAGGGCTTGCTGTCGCGCCTGCCCCAGGCAGTACAATCGCGCGTCCGCCTGGCCGCCAACTGGCAAGATGCGCAGGCCGCGGACGCCGCTTTCGACGCGGTGCTGCACCACGGCGATTCCGACCAGCTGCGTACCGTCTGCGAACAGGTGGCCCAGCGGCACGGTCCCATCGTCGGCGTGCAGGGGTTGGCTCACGGTGAACCGAATGTCGCGCTGGAGCGTTTGTTGATCGAGCGTTCGCTGTCCGTCAACACGGCGGCTGCGGGCGGCAATGCAAGTCTGATGACGATCGGCTAAGTATTAAGCATGTCCTTAGTTGATCGGTTGTCGATGCGTGCGGTGGGGGCCGGCGATCCCGACCCCGCCGCGCAACCGAGGAACGGAGCGGTGCTGCCAACGCCGGTCCGTGATGCGCGCCGGAGGCCGGCCGCGCAGCTACAACACGGCACCCTAAGCACCCAATGGGACCCAAGGAGAACTGATGAGCTCGACATTCCAAAAAACGGCCATGACCGTTGCCATGGCCGTTGCAGGCCTGACCGCCGCGCAGGCTGCCTTCGCACAGGCGCAGGAAATCAAGCTGGGCTTCGCCGCCCCGATGACCGGCGGCCAGGCGCAGTACGGCAAGGACATGCAGAACGGCGTAGTCCTCGCCATCGAGGACATGAACGCCACCAAGCCGAAGATCGGCGGCAAGGATGTCAAGTTCGTGCTGGTCTCCGAAGATGACCAGGCAGATCCCAAGACGGGTTCCGTGGTCGCCCAGAAGCTGGTGGACTCCGGCATCCAGGGCATGCTCGGCCACTTCAACTCGGGCACCAGCATCCCGGCGTCGATGGTCTACAACCGCGCCGGTATTCCCCAGATCGCCATGGCCACGGCTCCGGAGTACACGCGCCAGGGCTTCAAGACCACGTTCCGCATGATGACGTCCGACACCCAGCAGGGTTCGGTGATCGGCGCCTTCGTGGTGAAGAAGCTGGGTGCCAAGAACATCGCCATCGTCGATGACCGCACCGCCTACGGCCAGGGTCTGGCTGACGAGTTCGAGAAGGCCGCCAAGGCCGCTGGCGGCAAGATCGTGCGCCGCGAGTTCACCAACGACAAGGCGGTGGACTTCAAGGCCGTGCTGACCAACCTGAAGCGCAGCAATCCGGACGTGATCTTCTACGGCGGCGCCGAGACCCAATCGGCCCCGATGGCCAAGCAGGTCAAGGAACTGGGCCTGAAGGCACCCCTGGTGTCGGGCGAAATGTCGAAGACCGACAACTTCCTGAAGCTGGCTGGCCCGGCTGCCGATGGCACGGTGGTGTCGCTGGCCGGCCTGCCGCTGGACCAGATGCCCGGCGGCTCCGCGTACGAGAAGAAGTACGAAAAGCGCTTCGGCAGCAAGGTGCAGACCTACTCGCCGTACGCCTATGACGGCGCCACCGCCATGATGACGGCGATGATCAAGGCCGGCTCGGCCGACCCGGCGCGTTACCTTCCAGTGCTGGCCGCCACCAACATGCAGGGCGTGACCACCAAGACGCTGGCCTATGACGCCCGCGGTGACCTGAAGGACGGCGGCATCACCGTCTACAAGGTCGCGGACGGCAAGTGGACCGTGCTGGAAACGGTCGGCGGCAAGTAAGCCCTGACTGCGCAAGACACAAGGCCGCCGGCTGGCTTTCCTCCGGCCGGCGCGTCTGCCGGACTGACGCCACCCCCCGGGGTGGCGTTTTTTATGCCAAAGCGGATGGGTTTCCCACGCTGTTCTTCCCATGGTCTTTCTCGGCGTTGGCGCATAATCGCGCTTTTGCATACTTTTTCCATAGGAGCCGTCCGTGCAGGAAGTCAGTTATGAGCACGCGATTGCGCTAGCCAACGCCGGGCGCCACGCCGAGGCGCTACAGATCGCCGACCAGCTTTGCGAGGCCCATCCCGAGGTGGTCGACTATGCCGCGCTGCAGGCGCAACTGCATGCGGACCAGGACGATGTGCCCGGCGCGCTGGCTGCGCTGGAAGCCGCCATGGCCCGTCTGCCCGAGCTGTCGCTGGCACCGGTGCACCGCTGGGCGTCGCGCGGCGCGCTCGCCCATCTCTACGGCACGCTGTTGATGCGCCAGGGACAGGACGCCGAGGCGCTGCCCTGGCTACACGAGGCCGCGCGCCGCAACGGGCTGGCCTCGGGCGAGTGGGCCGCGCATTTCTACGCCGGCTTCGTCGCCTTCCGGCTCAACGATTTCGCCCGCGCGGGCCGCTACTGGCACGATCTGCTGTATCGCGCGCCGGACCTGGGCGCCGCCGACATCCTGCCGCTGGTGCAGGACTACGTAGACCGCGCCGACGCCGCCAGCCAGCTTGGCGAGCCGCTGATGCGCATCTGCCTGGCCCGCATCGCGCTCGATTCCCCCGAATTGCTCGACCTGACGCCGGAAGCCGGCGACGCCATGGCGGGCATGGAGGCCGAGCGCGTGCTGGCCGAGCACCCCGATCACCCCGAGGCGCGCCGCCTGCGCGCCCCGCTGCGGCTGGGCAGCGACCGCGCCGGTGCGCTGGACGACCTGGCCACCTACCTGCGCCAGCGGCCGGACCCGCAGGCGCAGGTACGCGACCTGACCTGGCGCTATCAATCTGCCGACGCAGCGCCGGGTACGCCCCCGGCGTGGCAGGGTTTCGCGATGACCGCCGATGCCGACGACGGCGCCGCCTACTTCCACGCCGCCACGGCGCTGGGGGCCTTCATCGACGAGGTGCCGGCGTCCGAGGCGACCCTGAAGCCGATGCTCGAGGCCACCTGCCGCAAGGGGCTGGAGCGCTTCGAAGCCTACTTTTCCACAGGCGAGGGCGATGCCGACGGCCACGGCGGCAACGCCGACCCGCACCTGTACTCGCTGCTGTGCCGGCTGACGGCGCGCCTGCTGCCGGCCGATGCCGTCCATGTCGAGGAAAAGGTGGCGCTGCACCGCAAGGGCATGGCCGCGAGCGATTTCATCGACCATTGGATCGACCTGCTCGACGCTCACGCGTCGGCGGGCCAGCACAAGCAGGTGGTGGAGCTGGCCGGCGAGGTGCTGAACCGCTACCCGGTGGAGCGCAATCCGGCCGATGTCACGTGGGCGTTCAGCCGGCTCGTGGCCGCCTGGCGCGCGCTGGGCGGGCGCGATGCCACCGAGTCCGCCCGCGCTGCCATCACCCATATGGACGCCCGGCTGGACGCGCTGCCCGTGGAGGCCCGCACCGCCGGCGCCCACGCCATGGCGCACGCGCGCGCCCACTATGCGGCGTTGCTGCAGGCGGGCATGGCAGCGATGGACGAGCACGACAAGATCGACGCCCTGGGCGAGCTCGAAGCCCTGCAACGCCGCTCCTTGCTGGTGGAGGACGCGTGGCTGTTCAATCACTTCGGCCAGATCTGGCACGAACTGGCCGAGCCGGCCCGCGCGCTGCCGTTGTTCGAGCGGGCGGTGTCGCTGACCGAGGGCGATCCGGCCGACCAGGCCGCGCCCCGCGCCCAGCGAGCCCGGCTGCTGACGGAGATGGAGCAGTTTCCGGAAGCGCTGACCGACTTCCAGCTCGCCTTTGCCGCCCGTGCCGACTGGGACGCCGAAACGTGGCTGCACGCCGTGCTGGCGGCGCTGGGCATGGGCCAGCGCGAGACGGCGCTGGGCTGGTTCGAGCGCGCCCGCACGCTCGGCGCGGACAAGGGCCGCACCCGTCCGCTGTACGCCAAGGCCGAGGCCGGCCTGAAGGCCACCCGTCCGAAGTGGAAGGTGTGGGGCGTGTAACTTCGGAACGGCTCGCGGGGGCTCCGGGCGCTGAAACAGGTCCGGAAAACCGTCCCCGATTCTGATTCTTGAAAGACCTACAAAACGCCATCGACGACGATGGCGTTTTTTATTGGAATTTGCTGTAAGTTGCCGGCGTCTTCCACGTAGGGTCGGACAAAGCCCGACACTGCAACCCAAGTGCTTCCGTTACCATGTCGGCCATGAACGGATTGAGCCAACTTTTCCCGACCCTGCCGCTGGCACCGGGCGGCCTGTTCTGGGTGGGTCTCGCGCTGGTGGGCGCGGGCCTGGCCGGAGAGGTTTGCCGCCGCTGGCTGGGCCTGCCGCGCATCGTCGGCTACGCGGTGGTGGGGCTGTTCGCCGGCATGCTCGGCCGCAGCATCGTCGACGACAACATGATCCTGCAGACGCGGGTGCTGATCGACATGGCGCTGGCCCTGGCCCTGTTCGAACTCGGGCACCGGCTGTCGCTGTCGTGGCTGCGCGCCAACCGCTGGCTATTGTTTACCAGCGCGGCCGAGAGCCTGCTGACCTGGGGGCTGGTCTCCACGGTGCTCCAGTGGCTCGGGGCGTCGCCGGGCGTGGCGATCCTGGCCGGAGGCATCGCGGTCAGCACCTCGCCCACCATCGTGCTCCAGCTCAAGAACGAGTTGCGCGCCGAGGGGCAGGTCACGGAACGGCTGATGGCCATGGCGGCGCTGAACAGCATCTACGCGGCGGCCATCGTCCAGGTGGCCACGGGTTGGCTCCATTCCGAATACGGCAATATTGGCGCGGCGCTGCTGCATCCGCTCTACCTGCTGGTGGGCTCGTGCCTGCTGGCGTGGGTGGTCGGCAAGCTCGGGCACGCGCTGTACGCGCGCATGTCCGCGGACGATCACTACAGCTTCCTGGTGCTGGTGGGGCTGGTCCTGTTCACGCTGGCGCTGACGCGCGTCCTAAAATTGTCCATGCCGCTGACGCTGATGCTGGCCGGCGTGGTCTTCAAGCACCAGGACCGCCAGCCGCACGTGTGGCCAGCGCACTTCGGCAGCGCCGGGAGCCTGCTGATCATCGTGATGGTAGTGTCGCTGGGCCTGCCGCTGACGGCGCACGACTGGGTAGTCGGCGGCACGCTGGCCGTGGCCCTGGTGGTGATGCGCCATGTGGCGAAGCTGGCCGGCGTGGTGTCGCTCGGTTCGTTCTCGGGGTTGAGCCTGCGCCAGTGCATGGCGCTGGGGCTGGCGCTGGCGCCGATGTCGGGGCTGGCCTACCTGCTGATGAACGACGTGGCGCGCCTGTACCCGAGCACCGGCGGACCGCTGGCATCGATCATCCTGTGTGCGCTGGCCATCGAACAGCTGCTGGGGCCGGTCATCGCGTCCTGGGCGCTGCGCTATGCTGGCGAGGCGCGTGACAATGGAGGAGGGCGCTGATGTCGCTCGAACCGTTCAAGCATTCCGAGGCGCTGACGTTCGGCGTGGAGCTGGAACTCCAGCTTGTGAACCGTCATGACTACGACCTCGCGCCCTTCGCGCCGGACCTGCTGCGTGCGGTCAAGGGCGCCCAGCACGCGGGCGACATCAAGCCCGAGATCAGTCCGTCGATGATCGAGATCAGCACCGGCATCTGCCGCGACTACGCGCAGGCGCTGGAGGAACTGACGGTCATGCGCGACCTGATGACGCGCGCCTCCCGCTCGCTGAACCTGGGCATCTGCGGCGGCGGCACCCATCCGTTCCAGCAGTGGTCGGACCGGACCATCTCCGATTCGCCGCGCTACCAGTACATTTCCGAGCTGTATGGCTATCTCGCCAAGCAGTTCACGGTGTTCGGCCAGCACGTCCATATCGGCTGCCCGAGCGCGGACGAGTCGCTGTTCCTGCTCCACGCCATCGGCCGCTACGTGCCGCACTTCATCGCGCTGGCGGCGTCGTCGCCGTACGTGCAGGGGGTGGATACCGGCTTTGCCTCGGCGCGCCTGAACTCGGTGGCGGCCTTCCCGATGAGCGGCCGCGCACCGCATGTGCTGACGTGGGACGCCTTCACCGCCTACTTCAACAAGATGCGCAACACGGGCGTGATCGAGAGCATGAAGGACTTCTATTGGGATATCCGTCCCAAGCCGGAGTTCGGCACGATCGAGGTGCGCGTGATGGACACCCCGCTGACCGTGGAGCGCGCCTGCGACATCGCGGCGTACATCCAGGCGCTGGCGCGCTACCTGCTGCTGTCACGGCCGTTCATGCCGCAGGAAGACGACTACCTGGTGTACACCTTCAACCGCTTCCAGGCGTGCCGCTTCGGGCTGGAGGGCGAGTACGTGCATCCGAACGAACTGACGCGGATGCCGATCTCGGATCATATTTTGTCGATTTGCGACGCGCTGGTGCCGCACGCGGAGGCGCTGGGGTCGCTGAAGGCGCTAGAAAATATCCGCGCGCTGGCTTCGAGCCGTGACAACGACGCGCACTGGGTGCGCACCGTCGATGCCGATGCGCACAGCCTGCGCGAGACGGTGCGGCGTACCTGCGAGCGGTGGGAGGCCTGACGCCGACGGCGGGCCGGGGTGACTGCACCGCTTATTGAACGGTATAGCCCTTGCCTCCCATGCAAGCCTTCCACGCCTGGTAGTAGCTGCCCATCGCCTGTTGCTGGCTCGCGGCGTTCTGTTCGTTCGCCGCCTGCACGTTACGGCGTTCCTGCCGGTTCCGCGAGCCGCCCGCCATGGTCCCGACGGCGGCTCCGGCCGCCGCACCCTTGCCGGCATCGCCCGCAACTGCGCCAATCACGGCGCCGCCCGCTGCCCCGCGCGCCGCGCCTTGCACGCGCTGGCCGCCCTGGGCCTGCTGGGGCGGCGGGGCCTGGGCCACCACTGCGGGGTCTATGCCGGTTTGTTGTTTGGCCCAGCTGTAGCACTCCCCGTCATCCTTGGATTGCTGCTGCGCGGACTGGCCCTTGGCCGGATAAGCCACCGGTTTCGACTGTGCCTGCACGCCGGCTGCGGCCAACGCGATTGCCGCGCCGAGCACCATCCCCCATCGCTTGCTGTGATGCATGATGTACCTCCTCCGGCGGGGCCATGTGCCCGCGTGTGCGGTCTCAGTATTGCAGCGCAGGGGGCGAAGTCAAATGAATTCCTTCGTGCCGCGTATTAGGCGTTTGCAGGGGTCAGGTCGGATACACCGGCTCGCATCGGATCTCGGATTTCACCGAATTGGCGATGAAGCAGGCGTCGTGCGCGGCGTGGTGCAGCTGATCGATGTCGGCGCGGGTCGGCAGGCGCTCGCCCGAGAACGTAACGTCGGGACGCAGCGTCACCACGGTCACCGCCATGCGGCCTTCGGCGGTCTTGGCCAGCGTGCCCACGGACTTGTCCACATAGCGATCGACCACGAAGCGCTGCTTGGCGGCCAGCGCCAGGAACCACAGCATGTGGCAGGCCGAAATCGACGCGATCAGCATTTCCTCGGGATCCACCGCGCTGGCATCGGACATCGGCGGCGGCACCACGTGTGGCGACGCCGAGCCCGGCACTTCCGCGCCGCCGTCGAACCGCAGCACATGCTTGCGGCTGTAGCGGTTGCTCACGAAATCCTGATCGCCGCGCTCCCACGCGATCTCGGCACTGTGCTCGGCCATGCTGGTCACTCCGGGTAGTAGAAGAACGAAAAATCAGATGCCGTGCGGCACGCTTTCCCCATCTCGCCCGGTCACGAGCCCCAGGCGCTGGTTCGCCGGCACGGCGATATCGATCAGCTTGGGGCGGGGCAGGTTGAGGTTGCGCATCATGACGATGAACTCGTCGCGCGAGCGCCCCGCCACGCGGCTGTTGTGGGCGCGCTCATGGCCAATGGTCGACTGGGTGTGGCCCTTGTAGTCGTGGGCGGGGTAGACCAGCGTGTCGTCGGGCAGGCGGAAGAGCTTCTCGGTGAGGCTGTCGAACAGCGTGCCGGCGTCGCCGGACTGGAAATCGGTGCGCCCGCAGCCGTCGATCAGCAGCGCATCGCCGGTGAAGATGCGGCGCACCACGCCGTCCGGCGTGGCTTCCTCCCAGAGGTAGCTCATGCTGCCGGCGGTGTGGCCGGGGGTGTGGATCGCGCGAAGCACCTGCTTGCCGAAGCTGACGGTGTCACCGTCGATCAGTTGTTTCAGCGCAGGCTTGATGTCGCAGCCGGACGGCGCGGCGGTGTTGGCGCCAGTCTGCAGGGCGAGTTGCCCGGCGGAGGTGATGTGGTCGGCGTGCGCGTGGGTCTCGACAATCCAGACCAGCCGCGCGCCAGTCTCGCCCAGCAGCGCCAGGTCACGCGCGTACTGCCGGTCCACCGGATCGATCAGCAACGCCTCACGCGTCTCGGCGTCGATCAGCAGGTAGGTGAAGGTGGACGAAGTCTCGTCGAACAGCTGATGGAAGGTCTGCATGGCCGTTTTCTTCTTGGCAAACCGGGGGTGCCGCCATGATACGCCGGCGCCTGCTCAACATTCCACGATATTCACCGCCAACCCGCCGCGCGCCGTCTCCTTGTACTTGGTCTTCATGTCGGCGCCGGTTTCGCGCATGGTCTTGATGACCGAATCGAGCGAAACATAGTGGGTGCCATCGCCGCGCAGGGCCATGCGGGCGGCGTTCACCGCCTTGACGGATGCCATGGCGTTGCGTTCGATGCACGGGATCTGGACCAGGCCGCCGACCGGGTCGCAGGTCAGGCCGAGGTTGTGCTCCATGCCGATCTCGGCCGCGTTCTCGACCTGCTCCGGCGTGCCGCCGAGCACCGCCGCCAGCGCGCCGGCGGCCATCGAGCAGGCCACGCCGACTTCGCCCTGGCAGCCGACTTCGGCGCCCGAGATCGAGGCGTTGAGCTTGTAGAGCAGGCCGATGGCGCCCGCCGTGAGCAGGAAATCGACCACGCCCGCGCGGTTGGCGCCGGGGATGAAGCGGTCGTAGTAGTGCAGCACCGACGGGATGATGCCGGCCGCGCCGTTGGTCGGCGCCGTGACGACGCGCCCGCCGGCGGCGTTTTCCTCGTTGACGGCGATGGCGTAGAGGTTGACCCAGTCCATCACGGAGAGCGGATCGGACAGCGCCCGCTCCGCGTGCAGCGTCAGTCCCCGGTACAACTCGGGCGCGCGCCGCCGTACCTTGAACGGCCCCGGCAGCTCGCCATCGGTGCGGCAGCCGCGCGCCACGGATTGCTGCATCACGTCCCAGATATGAAGCAGGCCATCGGTCACTTCCTGCTCGGGCCGCCAGGTCAGTTCGTTCTCCATCATGAGCCGGGCGATGGACTTGCCGCTCGCGTGCGCCATCTCCAGCATCGCCCGGCCGCTCCGGAACGGGTGCGGCAACTGCCGCTCGGCCGCCAGGATCTGGGTGTTCGGCGCGCCGGCGGTGACGACGAAGCCGCCGCCCACGGACAGGTAGCGCGCCTCGCGCAGCGGCGTGCCCTCCGCGTCGAAGGCGTGGAATTTCATGCCGTTGGGATGCTCGGCCATGGCCTCGCGCCGGTAGAACACGATGTGCTCGCGCTCGACGAACGGCACCTCGTGCGTGCCGAGCAGGGCCAGTTTGCGCTGGGCGCGTAGCGTGGCGAGGCGGGACTCGATGGTTTCGGGGTCGACGGTGTCGGGCGCATCGCCCATCAGCCCCAGGATCACGCCCTTGTCGGTGCCGTGGCCCTTGCCGGTGGCGCCGAGCGAGCCGTATAGCTCCACGCGCACGCTGCCCACCTGGGGCAGCAGGCCGTCCCGCTCGAGCCCGTGCGCAAACATCAGGGCCGCACGCATCGGCCCCACGGTATGCGAGCTGGACGGCCCGATACCTACCTTGAACAGATCGAAAACGCTGACAGCCACGGGGAACTCCGGTAGGGGGCGGCGCGCAGGGCGCAGGGGCGGGGAGGCCGTCGGGAAAGTGGTCGGGTGTCGGGTCAGAGCGACATATCGGCATCGGGCCGGCCGGGCTCGCGCCACATGGCGTCGATGGCGGGCCTTGCGTGCCCGTCCTCGGACTTTTCCTTCTGGATCACGCTAATCGTGCCGTCTGTCTCAAGAATAGCGAAATGCACGTCTTCCACACGCGCGCAACCGTTGCGGCGTAGCGCCTTCTGCAGCTCGCGCGGTGTGATGCGCTCCCGGCGCATCACATCCTGGAAGATCTCGCCCTGGTGAATGATGATCTCGGGCCGGCCTTCCACCAGCGCCTCCAGGCGGCGGCTGCGCCAGGTGCCGTAGCCCACCAGCACGTCGGCGCCGAACAGCGTGGCGGCCAGGATCAGCCCGGCGGTGACGGAGTTGTCGCCGCCGTTCATGGCGTTCTGCACCGCGTTCGAGATGATCAGTAGCAGCACCAGATCCAACGGCGACAACTGGCCGATCTGGCGCTTGCCCGACACGCGCATCAGGAACAGCAGCGCGGCGTAGACGATCAGCCCGCGCAGCACGAATTCCCACCAGGGGGCGCTCAGATTCCACATGGACTAGACCTCCGCTAGGGATGGTGTGCTGCACGCCGGCCCGGGGGGCCGGGGCGGGAGGCGCAAAGCGCGCCAGCGGCGTCCGGGCAGGCCGGACGCCGCCAGACACGGCGCCTTAGTCCTGCGCGTACTCGCTCATCGGTACGCAGGCGCAGAACAGGTTGCGGTCGCCGTACACGTTGTCCGCCCGGCCCACCGGCGGCCAGTACTTCTGCGTGCGCAGCGAGGCAATGGGGTAGGCCGCTTCCTCACGCGTGTACGCGTGGGTCCACTCATTGGCGGTGATCACGGCGGCGGTGTGCGGCGCGTGGCGCAGCGGGTTGTCGTCGCGGTCAAAGCTGCCGTCCTCCACGCGCGCGATCTCGCCACGGATGGCGATCATGGCGTCGATGAAGCGGTCCAGCTCGTGCAGCGCCTCGCTCTCGGTCGGCTCGATCATCAGTGTGCCCGGCACCGGGAAGCTCATGGTCGGGGCGTGGAAGCCGTAGTCCATCAGGCGCTTGGCCACGTCCTCGTTGCTGATGCCGGTGGCCTTCTGCAGCGGGCGCAGGTCCAGGATGCACTCGTGCGCCACCAGACCGTGCTGGCCGGCGTAGAGCACCGGGAAGTGCGGCGAGAGCCGGCGCGCCACATAGTTGGCGGCCAGGATGGCGTTCTCGGTGGCGGCGGTCAGGCCGGCCGAGCCCATCATCGCGACGTACATCCACGAAATCGGCAGGATGCTGGCCGAGCCGAACGGCGCGGCCGAGACGCCGCCGATGCCGTTGTCGTCGCGGCGATAGCCCACGCTGTCCTGGTTCGGCAGGAAGTCCGCCAGGTGTGCGCCCACGGCCACGGGGCCCACGCCGGGGCCGCCACCGCCGTGCGGAATGCAGAAGGTCTTGTGCAGGTTCAGGTGCGAGACATCGCCGCCGAACTGGCCCGGCGCGGCGGTGCCGACCATCGCGTTCATGTTGGCGCCATCCACGTACACCTGGCCGCCGTGCTGGTGCACGATCTCGCAGATCTGCTGCACGCCCTGCTCGAACACGCCGTGCGTGGACGGGTAGGTGATCATGATTGCGGCGAGGTTCTGGCTGTGCTGCTCGGCCTTCTTCGCCAGATCCTGCAGGTCGACGTTGCCGTCGGCGTCACACGCCACCACCACCACCTTCATGCCGGCCATCTGGGCCGACGCCGGGTTGGTGCCGTGCGCGGACGAGGGAATCAGGCAGATGTCGCGATGGGCTTCGCCGCGGCTGGCGTGGTACTTCTGGATGATCAGCAGGCCGGCGTACTCGCCCTGCGAGCCCGCGTTCGGCTGCAGGCTCACCGCGGCGTAGCCGGTGGCGGCGCAGAGCATGGCTTCGAGCTGGTCGATCATCTCGCGATAGCCCACGGTCTGGTCGAGCGGGGCGAACGGGTGGACCTTGCTGAACTCGGGCCACGTCACCGGAACCATCTCGCTGGTGGCGTTGAGCTTCATGGTGCAGGAGCCGAGCGGGATCATGGTGCGATCCAGCGCGAGGTCCTTGTCCGCCAGCGAGCGCAGGTAGCGCAGCATCTCGTGCTCGGCGTGGTGCGTGTTGAAGACCGGGTGCGTCAGGTAGGCGCTCTGGCGGGCCAGCGCGGCCGGGAAACCATCGCCGACGGCGGCCTCGGTCGCATCGAAGGCCGGCACCGGCTTGCCGTGCGCGAAGATCTCCCACAGCGCGACCACGTCCTCGCGCGAGGCGGTCTCGTCCAGCGAGATGCCCACGCGGGTGGCGCCGATATGGCGCAGGTTGATGCCGCGCGCGGTGGCGGCGGCGTGGATCGCCTCGGTGTTGAAGCCGGTGTCCAGCGTCAGGGTGTCGAAGAACGTGGCGTTGACCGGGGTCACGCCCATCGCCTTCAGGCCGGCAGCCAGCGTGGCGGTCAGGCGGTGCACGCGCTGGGCAATGCGCTGGAGGCCCTGCGGCCCGTGGTACACGGCGTACATCGACGCCATCACGGCCAGCAGCACCTGCGCGGTACAGATGTTCGACGTGGCCTTCTCGCGGCGGATGTGCTGCTCGCGCGTCTGCAGCGCCAACCGGTACGCCTTGTTGCCCTGCGCGTCGATGGTCACGCCCACCAGACGGCCCGGCATCGAGCGCTTGAATTCGTCCTTCACGGCCATGTAGCCGGCGTGCGGGCCGCCGAAGCCGAGCGGCACGCCAAAGCGCTGCGAGTTGCCCACGGCCACGTCGGCGCCCCATTCGCCCGGCGCGACGATCAGCGTCAGCGCCAGCAGGTCCGCCGCCGCCACCACCAGCCCGCCAGCGGCGTGCACGGCATCGGCGATGGCACGGTAGTCGGCCACATCGCCGTTCACGCCCGGGTATTGCAGCAGCACGCCGAAGGCATGGGCGCCGGCGGCCTCGGCGGCGGGGCCGACCTTGACCTCGATGCCCAGCGGCAGCGCGCGCGTGCGTACCACTTCCAGCGTCTGCGGCAGCACGTCGTCCGCCACGTAGAACGTGTTCGAGGCGTGCTTGTTCACGCGCTGGAGCAGCGTCATCGCCTCGGCGGCAGCGGTGCCTTCGTCCAGCATCGACGCATTGGCGATGTCCAGCCCGGTCAGGTCCGTGACCATCTGCTGGAAGTTCAGCATCGCCTCCAGGCGGCCCTGCGAGATCTCGGGCTGGTACGGCGTGTAGGCCGTGTACCAGGCCGGATTCTCGAAGATATTGCGAAGGATGACGCCCGGCGTGAGCGTGTTGTAGTAACCCTGCCCGATGAAGCTCTTGAGCACGCGGTTCTTGTTCGCCAGCCCGCGCAGCTTGGCCAGCGCGGCTTCCTCGGTCAGCGGCTCGGTGAATTCGCCGAGCGGCATGCCGTCGCGGCGGCGGATGGCGGCGGGCACCACGGCGTCGATCAGCGCGGCGCGTGTCTCGTAGCCAAGGACCTTGAGCATGTGTTGCTGTTCGGCGGCATCCGGGCCGATATGACGGGCGGCGAAGGCGTCGCGCGCCTCCAGTTCGGCCAGCGTGGGCCGGCTACCTTGGGCGGCGTTCATGGGAAGAGGGGCGTTCATGGCAAGTGTCTCGTGGGGCGGGGCGGCAGGTGGTCAGCCTGGCCGCCGCGCGGGCATCTCGGGCGCCGTCTCCTGGCTCGGGAGACGGCTGGTGCAGCGCGTCAGGCGCCGACGCTGGCCTTGTAGGCGTCGACGTTCATCAGGCCGTTCACATCGTCGCCATTGGCCGGCTTCAGCTTGAACAGCCACGCGTCGAAGGCGTTGGCGTTGACGGATTCCGGCGCGGCGCTGGCGGCCTCGTTCACGGCGATGACTTCGCCGGCCACCGGGGCGTAGATGTCGGAAGCGGCCTTCACGGACTCCACCACGGCCAGCGCGTCGCCGGCGCCGACCGACTTGCCCACTTCGGGCAGTTCCAGGAAGACGATGTCGCCCAGCGCGTCCTGCGCGTGGTCGGTAATGCCGATCGTCAGCGTGCCGTCGGCTTCAACGCGCACCCATTCGTGCGATTCGGTGTACTTCAGGTCAGCAGGGAAATTCATGACGGATTCTCCGGGAATGCAGTGTTTGTCTTGTTTCGGTTCGCCTGCCGGGGCCAGCCGGGCAGGCGTGATGGCGACCGTTGGTGTCAGCCGGGCGGATGCCTCAGCTCACGAGTGCCTTGCCATTGCGCACAAACGGCAGTTTAACCACAGTCGCGGTCAGTTTGCGGTCACGAATCTCGACCTGGACCTCGGTGCCGGGCACAACGCCCTGCGGCAGCCGGGCAAAGGCAATGGATTGGGAGAGGGACGGGCTGAAGGTGCCGCTCGTGATCTCGCCGTCGCCGGCGGGGGTGATCACCTTCTGGTGCGCACGCAGCACACCGCCCTTGTCGCGCAGGATCAGGCCGGCAAATGTCTTATGTTGTCCGGCTGCCAGCAGCGCCGACTTGCCGATGAAATCGCGCTCGCTCTGCAGGTCGACGGTCCAGGCCAGGCCGGCGTCGAGCGGCGAGGTGTGGATGTCCATGTCCTGGCCGTACAGGTTCATGCCGGCTTCCAGGCGCAGCGTGTCACGCGCGCCCAGTCCGGCCGGGCGCACGCCCACGGACTGCAGCTTTTCCCAGATGCCGGCCACGTTCTCGGCCTCCACCACCAGCTCGAAGCCGTCCTCGCCGGTGTAGCCGGTGCGGGCCACCATCAGCTCGCCGACCATCGGGTCCCGCACCACCACCGCGTTGAACGGCTTGAGTGCGTCGGCCGGCTGGGTCGACGGGAAGGCCTCGTGCACCTTGGCGCGCGCGTTCGGGCCCTGCACGGCGATGATCGCCAGCTTGCCCACGCCGGCCGGCGCCACGTCGCCCCGGCGCGGGGTGATCGTCACGCCGCTGCCGGTGGCCGCGTTGCGGGCCGTGATCCATTCGATGTCGCCCAGCGCCGTGCTGGCGTTCACCACCAGGCGGAAGCGGTCTTCGGCGAAGAAATAGACGATCAGGTCGTCGATGACGCCGCCCTTTTCGTCGAGCATGCACGCATACAGGGCCTTGCCCGGGGTCTGGAGCTTGTCGACGTTGTTGGCCAGCAGGCCGCGCAGGAAGGCGCGCGTGTTGGGGCCGGACAGGTCCACCACGCACATGTGCGAGACATCGAACATGCCGGCATCGCCGCGCACCGCGTTGTGTTCCTCGATCTGGGAGCCGTAGTTGACCGGCATGTCCCAGCCGCCGAAATCGACCATGCGGGCACCGAGCGAGCGGTGGATGGCGTTAAGGGGCGTGGCCTGGAGCGTCATGGGAAATCCTCTGGAGCGAATACGGCAGCGAAAACGAAAAAAGGGTCATCCGCCGTGGGGATCGATGGCAATGCCACCAATCCGCCGCGGCGGATGACCCCTCTGTCCTCGATACCTGAGAGATTACGATGCAGCTTGCCGCATCGCGCGCCCCTTCGGTGGACACGCTCGCCATGCGTTGGCACGGGCGGGTGTCGCTCTCCAGAGTGCGGCATGCATCGTGTGCATGTTGCATGCCGATCCGACCGGTCCGTGGTGCCTGAGAGTTTTCGGGTGATACCCCTTCGGCGGCGCAATGGCTGCGCGCTCTCCCGGTTGGATGCGCGTGAATGTACGGGACGGGTTGACCTTTGTCAACGCGGCGCCGACGCCACCTTGCTAGGCGCCGGGGAGGGGGCTGGCTGTAATTCCTGCCGCCTGAGGTAAGGACTACCCGCGCCGGATCAACGATCCTTCGTGACGACGTTACCCACCACGCCACCCACCGCCGCGCCACCCACCGTGCCGAGCGCGCTGCCGTTGGTCAGCGCCGCGCCGCCGAGCGCGCCAACGCCCGCGCCAATGGCGGTGTTGCGGGTCTTGGGGCTCATGTCCGCGCAGCCGCCAAAGGCCGCCAGCGTGACACCGATCAGCGTGATTTTCGCCAGGGTTCGCATTGTTTTCATGATCGCCTCCGAATGTGCCGAATTTGTCATCAGGACGGCGTCGCCGCCGGTCCCGCATGACCGTATGAGGCAATCTCCATGCCCCGGATGTCCCCTCGGACGTCACTTTTACGAAGTGTTACCGCGATGAAACACTGGTAGCACTTGCGTCCTTGATGTCCGTCATCAGGCACCGGCGCAGGCCACCCTGCGTGTTAACATCGACGCCTTTCGCGCGCCCGCCAAGCGTGCGCCATCCGGCACCCGCCCACCTATGACCCACGGACTCAACGCCGCCCAATCCGAAGCCGTTCGCTATCTGGACGGGCCCTGCCTCGTCCTCGCGGGCGCCGGGTCCGGCAAGACGCGCGTCATCACGCAAAAGATCGCCCACCTGATCGAGGACAAGGGCTTCGAGCCGCGTCACATCGCCGCCGTCACCTTCACGAACAAGGCGGCGAAAGAGATGCAGGAGCGCATCGGCAAGCTGATGGAGGGCAAGACCACGCGCGAGGGCAAGCGGATTCCGCTCAAGCAGCTCACCGTCTGTACCTTCCACTCGCTCGGCGTGCAGATTTTGCGGATGGAGGCGGAGCACGTCGGCCTGAAGCCGCAGTTCTCGATCATGGATTCGGACGACTGCTTCGGACTGGTGCAGGAGCAGCTCGCCACCACGGACAAGAAGCTGATCCGTAGCGTGCAGGGCACGATCTCGCTGTGGAAGAACGGCATGATCGATCCGGAGACCGCGCTGGCCCAGGCCGCCAATGCCGACGAGCACCAGGCCGCCATGGTCTACCGCAATTACGTGGCCACGCTGCACGCCTACCAGGCGGTGGATTTCGACGACCTGATCCGCCTGCCCGCCGAGCTGTTCGCGCGCGACGAGGCCGTGCGCCTGAAATGGCAGAACCGCCTGCGCTACTTCCTCGTCGACGAATACCAGGACACCAACGCCTGCCAGTACGCGCTGCTCAAGCTGCTGGCCGGCGGCTCGCACCTGCGCGCGCCGGCGTTCACGGCCGTGGGCGACGACGACCAGGCCATCTACGGCTGGCGCGGCGCCACGCTGGACAACCTGCGCGGCCTGCAGACCGATTTCCCGGACCTCAAGGTCGTCAAGCTCGAACAGAACTACCGCTCGACGGTGCGCATCCTGGAGGCGGCCAACGCGGTCATCGCCAACAATCCCAAGCTGTTCGACAAGAAGCTGTGGTCGGAGCACGGCATGGGCGACCCCATCGCCATCCATCCGATGAACGACGAGGAGCACGAGGCCGAGTCCGTGGTGTTCCGCCTGTCCGCCCACAAGTTCGAGCGCCGCGCGCAGTTCCGCGACTACGCCATCCTGTATCGCGGTAACCATCAGGCGCGGCTGTTCGAGCAGATCCTGCGGCGCGAGCGGATTCCGTACGTGCTGTCCGGCGGCCAGAGCTTCTTCGACAAGGCGGAGATCAAGGACATCTGCGCCTACCTGCGGCTGATCGCCAATCCGGACGACGATCCCGCGTTCATCCGCGCCATCACCACGCCCAAGCGCGGCGTGGGCAACACCACGCTGGAGGCGCTCGGCACGTTCGCGGGGCAGGCCAAGGTGTCGCTGTTCGAGGCCGCCATGATGGGCGGCATCGAAGGCAAGCTCCAGCCGCGCCAGCTGGAGCCGTTGCGCGTGTTCTGCGAGTCGATGGTGCGCCTGGCGGACCGCGCCAAGACCGATCCGGCCACCGTGCTGCTCGACGACATGATGGCCGGCATCCACTATGAATCGTACTTGTACGATACCTTCGACGAGCGCCAGGCCCAGTCGCGCTGGACCAATACGCTTGAATTCCTCGACTGGCTCAAGCGCAAGGGCACGCGCCCGGAACCCGAGGCCGGGGAGGGCGAGGCCACCGGCTTCGACAACGCCGACGGCTTTGGCGACGAAGGCAAGAACCTGCTCGAACTGACACAGACCGTGGCGCTGATGAGCATGCTCGAAGGCCGCGAGGAAGACCCGGACGCGGTGCGGCTCTCCACGCTCCACGCGTCCAAGGGCCTCGAATATCCGCACGTGTTCCTGGTGGGCGTGGAGGAGGGCATCCTGCCCCACGCGCGCGAGGACGAAGACATGAGCGACGAGAAGATCGAGGAAGAGCGCCGGCTGATGTACGTTGGCATCACCCGCGCCCAGCGCAGCCTCCAGATCAGCTGGTGCAAGAAGCGCAAACGCGCCCGGGACACCTACTCCTGCGAACCCTCGCGCTTCATCGCCGAAATGAAACTCGAAGAAGCGCCGGCTCCCGTCGACGAGACCCCGGCCATGAGCCCCAAGGACCGGCTGGCCAATCTCAAGGCGCTGCTGGGTACGCCGGGCGCACCCGGCAAGCCGGTGACGGGTTGAGTCGCATCCCCTACCAAGCATCACGGCCGATACAAGGCAGACAAGACCGCGCGCCTCGCGCTTTCTAATATGGCGACGCGTCAGACGCCTCGGCGACTGGCGCCGTGCCGCGCCTGCCCTTCGGTTAGCGGTGCGGCTGGGTACGCTTGCGTGCCTGGCTCTTCCCTGTTGAACGCTCCCGGCGCGGCAGTGCCGGGGGCGTCGTTTTGTCAGGCGAAGTTATCCACAGCGCACGTATCGAACCTGATACAAAGCCGCCACAGCGCGAATATTGCAAACTGGTACAGTTGACCGCCGGTCGTTGCGCAGGCCGTCGCCCGCCGGCGTTTCCCATCCCTCCCGCTTTGCCATGGACCTCACTCCCGCCTTGCCTACCCGCCTGCTGATCGTCGACGACGATCCCCAGATCCGCGCCATGCTGGCCGAATACCTGGCCACGTTCGGCATGGCGGCCGATGGGGCCGAAGGCGGGGCGTCGATGCGCACGGCCATGGCGCAGCATCACTATGACCTGGTCATCCTGGACCTCTCGCTGCCCGGCGAGAACGGCCTGACGCTGTGTCGCGAGATCCGCGAGCGCACGGACATCCCCGTAATCATGCTGACCGCCCGCGCCGAACTGGCCGACCGTGTGGTCGGACTCGAGGTGGGGGCGGACGACTACGTGACCAAGCCGTTCGAGATGCGTGAACTGGTGGCGCGCATCCACACGGTGCTGCGGCGCAGCCGGGCCGATGTGCGTCGTTCGGCACCTACCCCGGCGGGGCACGAGGTCAAGTTTGGCGCGTGGCGGCTCAACACCACGCTGCGCCAGTTGCTCGACGAGGAAGACACGGTCGTGCCGCTGTCGAACGCCGAGTTCCGCCTGTTGCTGACCTTCATCGAGCACCCGAACCGCGTGCTGGATCGCGAACTGCTCATCAACCAGGCACGCGGTCGCGACCTCGACGTGTTCGATCGCAGCATCGACCTGCTGGTCTCGCGCCTGCGCCAGAAACTGCGCGACGATCCGCGCGACTCGGCGCTGATCCGCACGGTGCGGGGCGAGGGCTACGTCTTCACGGTCAACGTGGATTCCTGACGCATGGCCGCGTCCCCCCCGCCGCCGAACGCCACCGCCGGCGTCCGGACAGACCCCACCATGCGGCGCCACCTTTTCGATTCGATGTTCCTGCGGCTGTTCCTGGTCATGGCCGCGATCATGGTGGCCGTGCACGTGCTTGGCGTGACCGTCATCGAGGGCCTGTTCCCGCGCCCCGGCTCGCCGCGCTGGGAGGAACGCATGCGCGAGGCGGCCTCGGAGGCCGCCGCCGCCGGCAAGCCATTCCACCGCCCCGAGCCGTCGCAGCGCGGCCCGCGTTTCGAGGAAGACGAGGAGGCGGGCGAGGGCGGCCCGGCCGGGGAGCGCGGCATGTTCCGTCCCGGCCATCCCGACCGGCGCGGGGAGCCGCCCGGACCGCAGCGCCACTTCCCCCCCTGGCACGGACTCTGGCCCCTGCATCCTGGCCTGATCTTCCAGTTCATCGCCATCGTGATTTCGTCGTGGGTGGGCGCGCGATTGCTCGCGCGGCCGGTGCAGCGGCTGGCCACCGGTGCGAACCGGCTGGCCCAGGATGTGCACGCCCCGCCACTCGACGATGATGCGGGTCCGGCCGAAGCGCGCGCCGCCACCAAGGCGCTGAACCTGATGCAGCAACGCATCCGCACGCAGCTGGCGCAGCAGTCGCGCTTCCTGGCGGCAGTCTCGCACGACCTGCGCACGCCGCTCACGCGCATGAGCCTGCGCATCGAGCGCATCGAGGACAACGACGTGCGCTACCGCCTGCGGCAGGATCTGGCCGAGATGAACGGGCTGATCGACGCCACGCTCTATTACCTGCGTGACCGCGACGACGGCACCGGCCCGCGCCAGCGCGTGGACGTGCAGGCGCTGCTCCAGGCCATCGTCGACGATGCCGAGGAACTGGGGCAGGACGTGCGGCTCTCCGGCACCGCCGCGCCGCTGCTGGCCTACCCGGCGGAGTTGCGCCGCGCCGTGGTCAACCTCGTCGAGAACGCGCACCGCTACGGCGGCGCCGCGCATATCGTGCTGACGGACAGCCCCGAGCGCGTGCAGATCGACGTCTGCGACAACGGCCCCGGCATTCCGCCGGCCGAGTTGCAGCGCGTGCTGGAGCCGTTCTATCGCGTGGAGTCGTCGCGCAGCCGGGCTACCGGCGGCGTGGGGATGGGGCTGTCGATTGCCGCCGATATCGTCAATCGCCATGGCGGCGAGCTGACGCTGGACAACCGCGTCGAAGGCGGCCTGCGCGTGCGCATCACGCTGCCGCGCGACTAACTAATAGATATAGCGGCGCGCGGGTCAGGCGCGCTGCGGCACGCCCGACTTGCCGATCGGCGCCAGTTGCACGTACTGAGAGCCGCGCAGCCCGCGCGTGAAGTCGAGCGTGAAATCGCCCACATCGATGCGCGACTGCAGCGCGCGGCGCAATTCCAGCGCACCCGGCGCCTTGGCCGCGCCGGCAGCGCGCACCAGCCAGGCGGCGCCAATGTAGCCGGCCAGCGTGGCCGGGGAGGGCGGTTCGTCGAGGTACTGCTTCATCCGCGCCACGTGTTCCTTGACCACGCGCAGCGTGGATTCCTGCGGGCCGGGCGCCACCTGCGTGACCACCACGCCCCCCGCGTAGTTGCCGCCGAGAATCTCGCGCGCCGAGGCCGGGCTCACGGCCGACAATCCCACCAGAAAACCGTACCAACCCTGCGAGGCCAGCGCGCGGCCAAGGCCGCCGTAGGCAAGCGTGTCGCCGGCCACGATGACCGCGCCGGGCCGCGTCGCGGCGATGCGGCGCGCGCCGTCATCGACACTGCCGGTCAGCGTCACCGCGCGCGTACCGAGGTCGCGCTCCATCCGATCGAGCCACGGCGAGCCCGCCGCGAGCGTGCCGGCGGCGAAGTCGGGCGACACGGCCAGGACGATGTTCTTGAGGCCGTAGCTGCGCAGCTGCCGCACGGCGGCGTCCAGCTCGGCCTGATAGTCGGCGCGCGTGAACCAGATGTTGTCGGCGGCAAGCGAAAGCCCGGAGAGCGGGGCGACGATCTGCACGCCGCGCCGGCTCAGTTCGGACGACGTGGCCAGCGTGGGCAGCAGGGTGTCGCCGGGGCCGAACAGCACGTCGATATGGTCCGACTCGGCCATGCCGATGGCCTGCGAGGTGGCGATGCGCGGGCTGGCATCGGCATCCCGCACCACGTGTACGATGCGCGGCCCCTGAACCGAGGCGTTCGCCGCATCGAACAGCACCTTGGCGCCGGCCAGGTAGTCGCGCGCCAGATCCGCTTGCGGCCCCACGCGGTCCAGCAGATGGCCGACCACCAGCGCCCGGCGCTGCGAGGAGGGCTGCGGTTGCGGCTGGGCGAACGCGGCCGGTGCCGCGAGCATCGCGGCCAGCGTGCCGAACGACCGGAGCATGCGGCGGCGCGCCGGCGCGGCGGGCGACATCGTTCTGGGCGAGGCTGGGCGCATGGTCGGCGGGCGTTGGAATCGGGTGGAGGAGGGGACGGCGGGCAGAGCCTATCGGCCGTTCGTGACGCTCGGATGACGCCAACGCCCCACGGTGGCGGGGCTGCGGGCGCAAGCGCGGCGTGCGCTTGATGCGCGTCAAGGTGAGCGACGGCGCAGGGGCATAGCATCGTGACCATCTTCGCCCGCAAAAAGAGCGCACCATGTCCGCCCCCACCCTCCCCAGCATGCCTGCCGCCACGGCGTTCGACCGCCGCGCACTGGCCGACTTCCGCAGCCTGGCCGGCCGCATCGACGGCAACGGCCCCCGCTACACCTCCTACCCCACCGCCGACCGCTTCGACGCCGAAGTGGACGACGCCCGCTACCTCGCCGCGCTCGACGCCTGCCGCGCGGACTCCCCCGCGCCGCTCTCGCTCTACCTGCACATCCCGTTCTGCGAGAACATCTGCTACTACTGCGGCTGCAACAAGATCATCACCAAGGACCACGCCCGCAGCGCGCGCTACGTTGACTATCTCGCCCGGGAAATGGCAATGGTTGCCGGCCGGCTCGGCGAGCGCCGCGCGGTCATGCAATCGCACTGGGGCGGCGGCACGCCGACCTTCCTCGATCCCGACGAAATGCGTCGCGTAATGGCGGCGCTGACGCAACACTTCCACCTGCTGCCCGGGGGCGAGCACGCCATCGAGATCGATCCGCGCCGCGTGACCGATGCGCGCATGGCGCTGCTGGCGGAACTCGGCTTCAACCGGATCAGCCTCGGCGTGCAGGACTTCGACCCGGAGGTGCAGGCGGCGATCCATCGTGTGCAGTCCTATGAGGAAACGCGCGATGTGGTGCTGGCGGCGCGCCGGCTCGGCTTCCGCTCGGTCAGCATGGACCTGATCTACGGGTTGCCGCACCAGACCACCGAACGTTTCGCGGCGACCATCGACCGCGTGCTGACGCTGCGGCCGGACCGGCTCTCGGTCTACAGCTACGCGCACCTGCCGCATGTGTTCAAGCCGCAGCGGCGTATCGACGAGGCGACGCTGCCGCCCGCCGGCGAGAAGCTCGACATCCTGGTATCCACGATCGAGCACCTGACCGCCGCCGGCTATGTCTATATCGGCATGGATCATTTCGCGCTGCCGGACGACGACCTTGCCATCGCCCAGCAGGCCGGGCGCCTGCAACGCAACTTCCAGGGCTACGCCACGCATGCGGGGCACGATCAACTGGGCTTCGGCGTCTCGGCGATTGGTGCGGTGGCGGGCCACTACGTGCAGAACGCGCGCACCACGGACGAGTACTACGCCGCGCTGGACGAGGGCCGGCTGCCGGTGGCGCGCGGCTTTGGCATGTCCGCCGACGACCACCTGCGCAAGGCGATCATTGGCGCGCTGATGTGCCACGGCACGCTCGACATCGCGGCGGTGGAGGCCGGGCATGGCATCGACTTCGCCCGGACCTTCGCGCCGGAACTGGCGGGGCTGGACGCGCTGGCGACGGAGGGGCTGTTGCGGCGCGATGCGTCGCGGATCGACATCACTCCGCTGGGCCGGCTGCTGGTGCGTCGCGTGGCGATGGTGTTCGACCGCTACCTGCGCCAGGACGCGGGGCGCGAAGTGCCGCTGGTGCGCTATTCGCGCGTGGTCTGAACTGCTGCCTATATATATAGGGATAGGGGCGCCGGACCGACCGGCCCCCAATCGAAACAAAAAAGCCCGCGAGGATCGTCGCGGGCTTTTTTGCGTGGACTTACAGGTGCGCTTTGCGTTACTTCGAGGCGTTGACCATGTAGTCGGCGGCGGCGATCACATCGGCATCGGCGCCGGCATAGCCACCCTTGGGCGGCATCACGCCCTTGCCCTTGAGCGCGAAGTTGTGGACGGCGTCCATGCCTTCCTTGATGCGCGGTGCCCAGGCGGCCTTGTCGCCGAACTTCGGCGCACCAGCCACACCGGCGGCGTGGCAGGCGGCGCAAACCTGGTCATAGACCTTCTTGCCGGTTTCGGCCGATGCAGCGGCCGGGGCGGCAGCCGCCGCAGCAACGGGTGCGGCGGCAGCGGGTGCCGGTGCAGCAGCCGGGGCAGCCGGCGCGGCAGGAACCGCCGGGGCCGCGGCCTGTGCGTCAGGCGCCGAAGCCGCAGCCTGGGCCGGTGCCGCCTGGGCAGGCGCGGGCGGTTCCGGGAACTTGGCGCCGCCGGCGTCGGCCAGGTGCACCACGGCACGGGCCAGTTCGTAGTCGGTGTAGTCGTCCGGCGAGGTGCCGGCGCGGGGGGGCATCGCGCCCTTGCCGTTCATCACGGACTTCAGCAGGCCGTCAAAGCCCTGGCCGATCCGCGCGGTCCAGTCGCCGGGTGTGCCGTGCTTGGGCGCTCCGGCCGCACCGGTGGCGTGGCAGGCGGCGCAGACTTCCTTGTAGACCTGCTCGCCGGTCTTGAAGACGCGCGGCGCGTTCGGGTCCTTGATTTCCAGGGAAGCGACGGGTTGGATGCGATGGTTGACGGCTTCGGCCGTCTGGGTGGAGCCGGCGCCCTCGTGGGTGCCGTGACCAACAAAACTAACCAACAGGACGATCACGAGAATCGGCACCACGAAGGCGGCGATCACGACAGCGATCAGTTGTTTCGGGGTCTTGATGGGAGACTCGTGGTGGTCGTTTTCTTGGTGGACGTCACTCATACAGAACTCTCGATTTTGCAGGGAAACCTAGTGCAGCGCGTTGGGGGCGGCTTGCTTTGTTGGCCCTTGTCGGGGATGGGTCTGTTTTCGCCTTTCGGCTATCTGCGTCCGGGCCATGTCTCGTGTCCCGGGTACGTCTCGTTTCGACGCAAATAGCTGGCGATTATAGACCCAAGCCGTGGCGTCCGGGGCCAAAAGCGGCGGCTGCGAGACCTGCCGGAACCCTTCCCGGCGCAACCCGCATGGACGCCGCCCGACAAACGAGGTATCCTATGCGACTTTCCGACGCCGGCCCTCGTCCGACGTCAATCGCAGCTCACATCGCGCCCGTAGCTCAATGGATAGAGTACTGCCCTCCGAAGGCAGGGGTTGCTGGTTCGATCCCAGCCGGGCGCACCAATAGACTGGCTTGCAGTCAGTCCACGCTAGTCAATCCCGCGCACGCGAATTTCCAACAGTTTGTGGTCCGAAGCCAGGTCGACTTCCAAGCAGCGGACGCTTGCGCCCGTCTCACCGATACCCCGTGATATCCGCCGGCTTGCCCGCATCGACCACTTCGGTCATGTAGCGCCAGGCGTCGGGCTGGCTGCCGTCGAGGTCGGTGAAGCCGTAGACCTGCGCCAGTTGGCCGCTGGATAGCGTCTGGCCGTTCCAGCGGGCCAGCTCGGGGTCGGCGGCGAGGGCGGCCACGGCGCGGCCTACGTAGGCGGGGGTTTCGGAGATTGCGAAATGGGGTTGCCGTGCGGTGGCGTCGCGCCAGTTGGCCTCGGTGACGCCGTAGGCGTCCAGCATGGCCTCGGCGCGCAGCCAGCCCGGCGTCAGTGCCACGGCGGTGGCGCCGTACGGCCCCAGTTCATGCGCGAGGGCGAAGGCCATGCGCAGCACGCTGGCCTTTGCCAGATCGTAGAAGAACGACACGCGGTAGTTGGTGGCGTTGTAGGCCGCGGTGCCGTCGGTCACTTCCACCACCAGCCCACCCGGCGATTCGATCAGTAGCGGGATCGCAAAATGGCTGGTAATCGCATGGGTATGCACGCCCAGTTCGAGCGTGCGCAGGCCAATGTCGAGCGACGATTCCCACACGGTCTTATTCCACTCCATGACCGTGGCGCCCCAAATGTCGTTGACGAGGATGTGCAGCGCGCCGTGGTCGGCGCGGATGCGGTCCACCAGCGCGCTGACCTGGGATGGCACCGTGTGATCCACCCGCACGGCGATGCCCCGGCCACCTGCCGCCGACACCAATTCGGCAGTTTCCTCGATGGTCTCCGGGCGATCCATCTCGGAGCGCTGTGCGCGCGTGGAACGCCCGGTCACGTAGACCGTGGCCCCGGCCGCCCCCAGTTGCACGGCGATGCCGCGTCCAGCGCCACGGGTGGCACCGGCCACCAGCGCGACGCGGTCTCTGAGCGGAGCAGTCATGGGAACGATGCTAGGCAACCGGCGCGCGTGCCGCAAGGTACGCCGCCGCGCGCGAGGCGTCTCCGGCGCCGCCTCACCGCTGTAACCGATCGGTCGATTTCCGGCCCCCGGCGCACGCGGCGCGGCCCGGCGGTAGCCGGCAGGCCAGCGTGGATGCCCCCTCCGCGATTGTGGCGCGCGCCTTGCAAGGAGAAGAGGTTCCGTCGCCCGCATCGCGCACACCGTGGAGGAAACCGCCATGCCAACCCTGACCCCTGCCCATCTCGACATGCTGCGCCAGTCCGTGCGCGGCAAGGTCCTGCTGCCCGCCGACCCCGGCTACGACACGGCCCGCACCGTCTGGAACGCCACCGTGGACAAGCGGCCGGCCGTGATCGTGCAGTGCACGGGCACCGCCGACGTGATCCAGGCCGTCAACTTCGCGCGGGACCGGGGCCTGGTGCTGGCCGTGCGCGGCGGCGGACACAATATCGCAGGCAGTGCGATCTGCGCCGACGGGCTGGTCATCGACCTCTCCGCGCACCGCAGCGTCCAGATCGATCCCAAGGAAAAAGTGGCCTGGGTCAGCGGCGGCGCCTTGCTGGCCGATTTCGACCACGAGGCGCAGGCGCTCGGGCTGGCCACGCCGCTCGGCATCAACTCCACCACCGGCGTGGCCGGGCTGACGCTCGGCGGCGGGTTCGGCTGGCTGACGCGCCAGTACGGCATGACTGTGGATAACCTGCTCGGCTGCGAGGTCGTCACCGCCGATGGCCAGCGCCGCTGGGCCAGCGCCACCGAGGAGCCCGACCTGTTCTGGGCCTTGCGCGGTGGCGGCGGCAACTTCGGCGTGGTCACGCTGTTCCAGTTCAAGCTGCACGATGTCGGGCCGATGGTCACCACCGGGCTGCTCGTCTTCCCGGCCGCCGAGGGCAAGTCGGTGCTGCGCCAGTACCGCACCTTCGCGGAAAACACGATGCCGGACGACCTGAACGTGTGGGTCGTGCTGCGCAAGGCGCCGCCGCTGCCGTTCCTGCCTTCCTCCGCGCATGGCAGCGACGTGGTGATCCTGGCCGTGTTCTACAACGGCGATCCCGACAAGGCCGACGCGGCCATCGCCCCCCTGCGCCAGTTCGGCCAGACCGTGGGCGAGCACGTGGGGCCGGCGCCGTACGCAGCGTGGCAGCAGGCGTTCGATCCGCTGCTCGGCCCGGGCGCGCGCAACTATTGGAAATCGCACAATTTCTCGCGCCTGGACGACGCCGCCATCGACGCGATGACGGACTTCGCGCTGCGCCTGCCGTCGCCGCTGGCCGACATCTTCATCGGCCAGGTGGGCGGGGTGGCCAACCGCGTGGCGCCCGATGCCACCGCCTACGCGCACCGCGACGCCCGCTACGTGATGAACGTGCACGCGCGCTGGGAGCGCAATGACGAGGACAACGCCTGCATCGCCTGGGCGCGCGACTTCTTCCGCGCGACCGAGCCGTACGCCACGGGCAGCGTCTACGTGAACTTCCTGACCGAGGAGGAAACCGCGCGCGTGGGCGCCGCCTATGGGCCGAACTACGACCGGCTGGCGCGCATCAAGCGTCAATACGATCCGCACAACCTGTTCTGCACGAACCAGAACATCGCCCCGGCGCCGTAGCGGCATTGCCCGACTGTGGCGGACACGTTCCGCCACACATCGCCGGCGCATGCGTTGCTATGATGGCGGCCATGGCCGGCGACTTCCTCATCCCTCATCACGAATACGAGATCACCGCGATCCGCGCCCAGGGCGCGGGCGGGCAGAACATCAACAAGGTGTCCAACGCGGTGCACCTGCGCTACGACGTACGCACGGCGTCGCTGGCGGCCGACCACAAGGAGCGGCTGCTGGCCCTGCACGACCACCGCATCACCCGCGACGGCGTGATCGTCATCAAGGCGCAGCAGCACCGCAGCCTGGAGATGAACCGCGAGGAAGCGGTTCGGCGCCTGCACGAGCTGGTGGAGAGCGTGGCCACGCCGCCGCGCACCCGGCGCGCCACGCGGCCCACGCTGGCATCGCGCAAGCGGCGCATCGAGGCCAAGACCCAGCGCGGCCAGATCAAGGCGCTGCGCGGGCGGGTGGTCGATTAGTCGTTAGTCACCCAGTCAACGCCAGTCACCGATCGGTCACTTTATTCGAACGTTTATTTCAAACGCACGGCGGATGCCTCGCGGCGGCGGGAATTGGAGGGCATGCTCGGTGTCCGCGCGTTGACTTCGCCCCCGAAACTCGGCGATTGTCTACGGCAGTCAAGACCCGCCCCCAGGCCCGCCCCCATGTCCATCGTCCAGCCCGCCGTTGCCCTCCAGCCCATTCCGCGCGACCCGGGCTGGCCCATCGTCGGCAATCTGTTCCAGATCACGCCGGGCGAGGTCGGGCAGCATCTGCTGGCGCGCAGCCGGCACCATGACGGCATCTTCGAGCTGGACTTCGCGGGGCGGCGCGTGCCGTTCGTGTCGTCCGTGGCGCTGGCCAGCGAGCTGTGCGACGCCACGCGCTTCCGCAAGATCATCGGCCCGCCGCTTTCCTACCTGCGCGACATGGCCGGCGACGGCCTGTTCACCGCGCACAGCGACGAGCCGAACTGGGGCTGCGCCCACCGCATCCTGATGCCGGCGTTCAGCCAGCGCGCGATGAAGGGCTATTTCGACGTGATGCTGCGCGTGGCCAATCGCCTCGTGGACAAATGGGACCGTCAGGGCCCGGACGCCGATATCGCCGTGGCCGACGACATGACCCGGCTCACGCTGGACACCATCGCGCTGTCCGGTTTCGGCTACGACTTCGACTCCTTTTCCAGCGAACGGCTAGACCCGTTCATCGTGGCGATGGTCGGCGCGCTGCAGGAGGCGATGAACAAGCTCACGCGGCTGCCGATCCAGGACCGCTTCATGGGCCGCGCCCACCGCCAGTGCGCCGCGGACATCGCCTATATGCGCAACCTGGTGGACGATGTGATCCGCCAGCGCCGTGCCGCGCCCACCGCCGGCATGGACCTGCTGAACCTGATGCTGGAGGCGCGCGACCCCGAGACCGACCAACGCCTGGACGACGCGAACATCCGCAATCAGGTCATCACCTTCCTGATTGCCGGGCACGAGACCACCAGCGGCCTGCTGACCTTCGCGCTCTACGAACTGCTGCGCAACCCCGGCGTGCTGGCGCAGGCCTATGCGGAGGTGGACGCCGTGCTGCCCGGCGACGCCGCGCCGGTCTACGCCGATCTCGCCCGGATGCCCGTGCTGGACCGCGTGCTCAAGGAGACGCTGCGGCTCTGGCCGACCGCGCCGGCGTTCGCCGTGGCGCCGTTCGACGATGTGGTGATCGGCGGGCGCTACCACCTGCGCAAGGATCGGCGCATTTCGGTGGTGCTGACCGCGCTGCACCGGGACCCACAGGTGTGGGCCCACCCGGAGCGGTTCGATATCGACCGTTTCCTGCCCGAGCACGAGGCGCGGCTGCCGGCGCACGCCTACATGCCGTTCGGGCAGGGCGAGCGCGCGTGCATCGGCCGGCAGTTCGCGCTGACCGAGGCCAAGCTGGCGCTGGCGCTGATGCTGCGCCACTTCGCCTTCCACGATCCGTACGACTACCAGTTCAAGCTCAAGGAAACGCTGACGATCAAGCCCGACAACCTCGTGCTGCGCGCGCGGCGGCGCCGCCCGCACGAGCGCATCGCGGCCCAGCCCGTGGCGGCGGAGGCCACGCCCGCCGCGCAGGCCGAGGTACGCGGCCACGGGCAGGCGCTGACCGTGCTGTGCGCGTCGAGCCTGGGCACCGCGCGCGAGCTGGCCGAGCAGATCCACGCCGGGGCGGTGGGCGCCGGTTTCGCGGCGAAGCTGCAGGATCTCGACGACGTCGTCGGCGCGCTGCCGGCGTCGGGCATCGTGGTGATCGTCGCCGCTACCTACAACGGCCGCGCGCCGGACTCGGGCCGCCGCTTCGAGGCGATGCTGGACGCGCACGCGGCGGCCGGCTATCGCGCCGACGGCCTCCGGCTGGCGCTGCTCGGCTGTGGCAATTCCCAATGGGCGACCTATCAGGCGTTCCCGCGCCGCGTGTTCGACTTCTTCACGTCGGCTGGCGCCGTGCCGCTGCTGGCGCGTGGCGAAGCCGATGGCAACGGCGACTTCGACCAGTCCGCCGAACGCTGGCTGGGCCAGCTCTGGCAGGCCTTGCAGGCCGATGGCGTGGACCCGGGCGGGGCGGGCACGGGCGGCATCGTCGCGGAGGTCCGCAGTCTGGCGGCGATCCGCGCCGAGACGCTGCCGGCCGGGACGCTGGGCTGCACGGTCTTGTCGAATACCGAACTTGTGAACGATCCGAGCAGCCTGTGGGATTTCTCTCTTGAGGCGCCGCGCACCTCCACGCGCGACATCCGCCTGCAACTACCGCCCGGCGTGACCTACCAGACCGGCGATCACCTCGCCGTCTGGCCGCAAAACGACGCCGCGCTGGTGGAGGCGCTGTGCGAACGGCTCGACCTCGACGCGAACGCCATGGTCACGCTCTCCGTGCCGCAAGGCACCGGGCGGGGCCTGCCGATTGGCCAGCCGCTCCCGCTGCGGCAGTTGCTGACACACTTTGTTGAATTGCAGGACGTGGTTTCCCGGCAGACGCTGCGCGGGCTGATGCGCGCCACGCGCTGCCCGTTCACGCAGCAGGCGCTGGCAATGCTGGCCTCGGACGATGCCGAGCGCGGCTACGCGGCGCAGGTGGCGGCGCGGCGGCTGGGTCTGCTCGACGTGCTGGTGGCGCACCCGGCGATCACGCTGTCGCTGGAGGGCCTGCTCGGTTGCGTGGTGCCGATGCGGCCGCGTTTCTATTCGATTGCCTCGTCGCCGCTGGTGTCGCCGGACGTGGCGACGCTGCTGGTCGGCACGGTCTGGGCGCCGGCGCTGTCCGGGCGCGGGCAGTTCCGGGGCGTGGCCTCGACGTGGTTGCAGGGGCTGGCGCCGGGTGCGCGCGTCGCGGCGTCCATCCGCACCCCGAACCCGCCGTTCGCGCCCGAGGCCGACCCGCGCGTGCCGATGCTGCTGATCGGCCCGGGCACCGGCATCGCGCCGTTCCGGGGCTTTATCGAGGAACGGGCGGCGCAGCGCGCGGCGGGGCAGGCCGTGGCGCCGGTGCAACTCTACTTCGGCTGCCGCCATCCTTCGCACGACTGGCTCTACGGCGACGAGATCGCCGCCTGGGCCGGGCAGGGCGTGGCCGAGGTTCATGTCGCCTATTCGGTGGTACCGGAGGCGCCGCGCTATGTGCAGGATCTGCTCTGGCAACGGCGCGACGCCGTCTGGGCGCAGATCGAAGCCGGCGCCACGGTCTACGTCTGCGGCGACGGCCGACGCATGGCGCCGGCGGTACGCCAGACGCTGATCGACATCGGCACGCAGGTAGGCGGGATGGACGCCACGCAGGCGTCCGACTGGTTCGCCGGGCTGGTGGCGCAGGGGCGGTACCGGCAGGACGTGTTCAACTGACGGCGCGTATTGAGGCGCTGTCCCTCTCCCCCGGCCCCTCTCCCGCAAGCGGGCGAGGGGAGACCCCACTCGGTTTGCCAACCGGCCGTTGGCGATGGAGACCCCGCTCGGTTTGCCAATCGGCGAGGGAGACGACCCTTCGGTTTGCTCCCCTCTCCCTCTGGGAGAGGGGCCGGGGGAGAGGGCAGGCGCCTGCCGGAGCCCCACCGCTTCCTGGCAGAATTCGACGGATCATTGTCCGTCAGCCGCCCCGCGTCGCCCGTACGCTGGTAGCCATCCCCCTCTTATCCGGAGAATCCGATGGCTACCTCCGCCATGCGGCAGGCGCGCGTGCTGGCGCTGTGCCAGGCGCTTTACACCGCCGCGCTGTCCGTTGACCTGACGCTGACCGGGCTGGTCGGCTACACGCTCGCGCCGGACAAGGCGCTGGCCACCTTGCCGTTCGCGCTGATTACCGTGGCCTCGGCGCTGACCGCCATCGCCGCCGCATTCCTGATCGAGCGCTTTGGCCGCCGGCTGGCGTTCTCGCTCGGGGGGCTGGCCTGCGCGCTGGGCGGCGTGGTCTCGGTCTGGGCGATCTATACCCATCACTTCGTGTTGTTCTGCGTCGGCACGGCGCTGGTCGGCGTGTTCCAGGCGTTTGCGCGCTTCTACCGGCTCGCCGCCGCCGATGCCGCGCCCGCGCCGGACAAGCCGCGCGCCATCTCGGCCGTGCTCACCGGTGGCGTGGTCGCCGCCGTCTGCGGGCCGGCCATCGCCGCGTGGAGCGCGGACATGATGCAGCCGCTGCCGTTCGCGGGCTCGTACGCGGTGGTCGCCGTGTTCGGCGTGCTGACCATGCTGGTGCTGGCCTTCGCCTACCGCGAGCCGGCCTCGCTGGCCGCCGGCAGCGCCGCCAGCGATGGCCTGCCCGCGCGCCCGCTCGGCGAGATCGTGCGCCAGCCGATCTTCCTCGCCGCGTTCGCCAACAACGGCATCGGCAACGCGGTGATGATGTTCGTGATGACGGCCACGCCGATTGCCGCCGTGGCGTGCCAGCACACGATCACGCAGGGCGCGCAGATCATCGAATGGCACCTGGTCGGCATGTACGCGCCGTCGTTCTTCTCGGGCTGGCTGCTGCAACGCTTCGGCAATCCGGCGATGCTGGCCAGCGGCATTGCGCTGTCGGCGCTCGCGGCGGTGGTGGCACTGTGCTCGACCGCGCTGCCGGCCTTCTACCTCGCGCTGCTGTGCCTCGGCATCGGCTGGAATTTCATGTTCGTGGGCGGCACCACACTGCTGGCGGGCAGCTACCGCACCGCCGAGCGCGCGCGCACCCAGGCGACGGCCGAGTTTTCCGCCGCCGTGCTGACGGCGCTGGCCACGCTGGCGGCGGGGCAGGTGCTCTATCACTGGGGCTGGCAGGCCGTGAATCTGGCCGTGCTGCCGGCGCTGGCGCTCGCGCTGGTCATCACGCTGCGCTGGCAGCGACATGCGCGGCGGGTGGGGGCGATGGCGGCACCCGCATGATCGGCCGGCGTATGATCGGGGCCACTCCCTTCGCTCAAACCGCTCGATTCCCATGCCCACCGACCTCCATCTCATCGCCGCATCGCCCCGCGTGGTGGTGATCGTGGCGCCGGACCCGGCGCAGGAGCTTGACGTCACCGGGCCGACCGCCGTGTTCGGCGCGGCCAACAAGCTGTGCGGGCGGGCCGAGCCGTTCTACGACGTGCGCGTGGTCAGCGTCAGCGACGACGCCATCGTGCGCACCGAAAGCGGCGTGCGGATGCTGGCCGACGCGCCGTACCACCAGATCGCCGACGCCATCGGCCAGCCCATCGACACCCTGCTGATCTCGGGCGGCTCCGGCCACGCGGCGGCGTCTGACGACGCGCGGTTGATCGGCTGGATCCGCGAGCAGGCGCCCCGGGTGCGGCGGCTCGGCGCGGTCTGCACCGGCGCCTTCGTGCTCGCCCGCACCGGGCTGCTGGACGAAGCGCGCGTGACCACGCACTGGCGCCACGCGGACCGCCTGGCCACGCGCTACCCCCGGCTGACCGTCGATGCGGACCCGATCTGGATTCGCGCGGGCCGCTACTACACCTCGGCCGGCGTGACGGCGGGCATGGACCTGTCGCTGGCGCTGGTGGAGGAAGACCTCGGGTACGCGGTGTCGCTCGAAGTGGCGCGCGAACTCGTCCTGTTCCTGCGTCGACCGGGCAACCAGGCGCAGTTCTCCACCTCGCTGCGCGCGCAGGCGGCCGAGAGCGTGGAGTTGCGGGCCTTGCAGGGATGGATGGCGGATCACCTCGACCGCGACCTCTCGGTAGCCGTACTGGCCGAGCGGGTGGCGATGAGCCCGCGCAACTTCGCGCGCGTGTTCGCCAAGCAGGTGGGGGAGACTCCGGCGCGCTACGTGGAGCGGCTGCGGGTGGAGGCGGTGCGGCGGATGCTGGAGGCCAGCGACCGCCGGCTGGAGAGCATCGCCCACGCCACCGGCTTCGCCAACGCGGACGTCATGCGGCAGGCCTTCCTGCGGCATGTCCAGACCACGCCCGAACGCTACCGGGCGGCCTTCCGGGCGGAACGGGGCGCGGCGGCCTAGCGACCGCCGACCCGCGCCCTTATCCCATTAACGGCTGGATTGCAGCGCCGCGATGCGCTGTTCGATCGGCGGATGGCTCGAGAACATCGCCAGCCACTTGCGGCCGCCCGAGATCCCCATCGCCTGCATGTTCTGCGGCAGGCCATCGGCATCGAGGCCGCCCAGGCGGCGCAGCGCCGAGACCATCGGCGTGGGCGTGCCCATCAGGCCGGCCGCGCCTGCGTCCGCACGGAACTCGCGCTGGCGCGAGAACCACGCCACGATCACGCTGGCCAGGATGCCGAAGAGCAGCTCGCAGACCACCACGGTGATCATGTAGCCGATGCCGGGGCCGCTCGACTCCTCGTCGTTGCGGCGCAGCCACGAATCCACGAAGTAGCCGACCACGCGTGCCATGAAGATCACGAAGGTGTTCACCACGCCCTGGATCAGCGTCAGGGTGACCATGTCGCCATTGGCGATGTGGGCCACCTCGTGCGCCAGCACGGCTTCCACTTCGTCGTGGGACATCGACTGGAGCAGGCCGGTGGACACCGCCACCAGCGAGCTTTTCTTCGACGCGCCCGTGGCGAAGGCATTCGGCTCGCCGTCATAGATCGCCACTTCGGGCATCGGCAGGCCGGCTCGGGTGGCGAGTTTCTCGACGGTCTGCATCAGCCACAGCTCGGTGCTGGTGCTCGGATGGGTGATGATCTGGGCACCGACCGACCACTTGGCGATGGTCTTGGACATCAGCAGCGAGATGAACGAGCCGCCGAAGCCCATCAGCGCGGCGAACGCCAGCAGCATGCCGAGGTTGAGGCCGTTGGATGTCAGGTAGCGGTTCACGCCCAGCAGGCTGGCCGCGACGCTGAGGACGAGCATGACGGCGATGTTGGTCGCCAGGAACAGGAAAATACGTTTCATGGTGTGTGGGGCAAGGATAAAGACGCGGACGAGCCGCAGGCGCGCACGGCGCTGACTGGGCGCCGCACGACAAACGGAACGCGCACGGCCGGCCAGTGGCGGCCACGCGCGCAATGGGGGATCAGCCGCGCGGCGGGCGCGGCAAGCGGGGAAGGTGGGGGTCCGGCAGCGTGATGCCGGCATAGCGCGGCAAGGCGCCGCGCACAGAGGGGGCGGCCACACGCGGCATCGGCGCGGGCAACAGCTGTTCGGCGAAGTCGGCGCCCGGCGGCGAGGGCTCGGCGCTATCGGCCGGCATCGGCAGGCCTGGCTCCGCCGGCGCGGCGAAGTCGGCCTGATCGGCCAGCACCGGGTCGGCGGCAATCATCACCGCCTGCATCGACGTCTCCACCTGGGCCACCGGCGTGCTGACGCCTGCCCAGGCCTGCAACGGCAGGAAGGCAAGCAGCACGATCATCAGCAGGAGCCGAAGCGGTTGCACGGAGCGGTGTGACGAGGGGGACGACATTGGCGTCGATTCTACCGCAGGGGGCTGGCGGCCGTTGCCCCGCAGCAAGCTGACGGCAAATCGTCTACACTCCCTCCGTAACCCTGTAATCGCTACAGGGATTTCCGAACCCGGAGAACCAGACCATGCGTATCGGCGAACTGTCCCGCCACAGCGGTTGCGACGTCGAGACCATCCGCTATTACGAGCGCGAGGGGTTGCTCGATGCCCCGCAGCGGGAAGACAACGGCTATCGCCGTTACGGCGACCCGCATCTCGTGCAGCTCAACTTCGTGCGCCATTGCCGTTCGCTGGGGATGAGCCTGTCCGATGTGCGCCGGCTGCGGGATTTCCAGCGCAATCCGTCGCTGGCGTGTGGCGATATCGACACGCTGCTTGACCGCCAGATCGACCAGATCCACGCCCAACGCGTGGCGCTGGAAGCGCTGGAAGGGCAGTTGCGTGCGCTGCGGCATACCTGCGAGAACCCGAACCCGCATCCGGCCAGCGAGTGCGGCATTCTCCAGAACCTCCAGCAGGCAGCCGAAGGGGCGGCCTGCGAATGCCATCCACGGCATTGATGTAATGCGCTCGATTGTATAAGAGCGTATCAATGCGGCGCATAGGGTACACCCTCAGCCCGCGCCATCGGACGGCTGTGCTAGCATGGCCGTTCGTTTTCCCTGCATCTCAGATCATTCTCACGATGTCCCGTCATCTGCCGTTCACCGCATTCGCCATGGTCCGCTTCCAGCGGCCGGCGGGCGCGTGCGTGCGGGTGACGCGCATCGCCATGCGCAGCATCGACCGCCGGATCAACGCCCCGCTTGATCCCGCCCGGTTCCCGGCCTGACCGATCCCCACCAAGCGGGCCCGGCGCCGAACCGGGCCCGAGTCACCGCAGTTTCCATCCTGCCGGCGTCGCCCCATTGCGCCGGCCATTGAATTCCTGACACCCTGGCCGCCGCGCGCCTGAATCTGCGCTCGGCTGCCGCCTTGCGAGAGAGACCTTTGCCATGGCCAAGTCCAACGGCGTTTCCAGCAACGCCCCCACCCTGTACCTGACCGAACTGGACGTGACGCGCCTGGAAGGTATCGCCAGCCGCGCCGCCACCGCCGAACTCGACGAAATGCTGGACGCGCTGCTCACCCGCGCGGCCATCGTGCCGCCGGACGCGATCCCCAAGGACGTGGTGACGATGAACTCGCGCGTGGTCTGCGCACTGGAAGGGGAGCCGGCGCCGCGCGACTGGACGCTGGTCTATCCGGACGATGCCGACCTGGCCGGCGGCCGCCTCTCGGTGCTCTCCCCGGTGGGGCAGGCGCTGCTCGGCGCCCGCGCCGGCCAGACCGTGGACTACCGCCTGCCGGACGGCCGCCAGCAACGCGTGACCGTGCTGGAAGTGGCCTTCCAGCCCGAAGCCAGCGGCCAGTTCACGCTCTGATCTCGCGCTGATTCCCCCGGTCATCCGCCTGGATTGACCGGTCAACGCGGCTGGCACCCCGCCAGTCGCGCCCCCGCGGCCACCGTTCATCGGCAGGTCCAGCGTTTCACGGCGTGCAACGCACCATTCGTCGCAGCGGTATTTCTCGTTGGCGGCCGACCCACTAACCTTCACTCCGTGCTCAGATGGCAACGCAGATTGTTCATCCGGGCAGCAGTTCAGCTGTCTACATAAAAAAGCAGTGAATCAGTTGAAGGAGTCCCAGATGAACGCCAAACGTATCCTTGGCGGCGCCCTTGTGTTCGCCGCATTCGCAGCGTCAGCCGCGGCCATGGCCGCGCCGGCCGCCACCAGCAAGGCTGGTAAGTTCGACGTCTATGCCGATGCCTTGCGCACCGGCAGGTTCGATGTCTACACGGACGGTGCAAAAACCGGCCCGTTCGACACCTATACGGATGGCGCCCGCCAAGGCCCGTTCAACCCGTTCGGCGAAGGCACCCGGCAAGGCAAGTTCGACAGCTTCAGCGAAGGCAGCCGCACGTTCAGTGGAGAGATCTCCGCGACGCCGGTCGACAACTCGCGCAATGGCGACTTGTACGGCTACAACTATCGCGTCTGAACCTAGCTCGTCCTGACGGACAACGCGGCCACTTAGGTGGCCGCGACAGTTTTCTCTCCCACCTGCCCGGCCGACCTCCTCCTTCTCTCTCTCCGCCCGGCAGGTGATTTTTCCTTCCGCTGTTCCCGCCGTTCCCGCTTCCCCGCTTACAGCTTCTTCGCCGCAAACGTATCGCATTTGCGGATATCCCCCGTGGTCAGCCCCTGCCTGAGCCAGCGCACACGTTGTTCGCTCGTGCCGTGGGTGAACGCCTCCGGCACCACGTAGCCCTGCGCTTGCCGTTGCAGCCGGTCGTCACCAATCGCGGCGGCGGCTTTCAGTCCTTCCTCCACATCGCCCGGTTCCAGCAGTGCCTGATTGGCCTTTTGCGCCGTCGCGGCCCAGACGCCGGCCAGGCAGTCGGCCTGTAGCTCCAGACGCACGGATAGCTGGTTCGCCTGCGCCTCGCCCATGCGGCGGCGCGCGGCGTCCACCTTGGCGGACACCCCGAGCAGGTTCTGCACATGGTGGCCAATCTCGTGGGCAATCACGTACGCCTGGGCGAAGTCGCCGCTGGCGCCGAAGCGCTTGCGCAGCTCGTCATAGAAGGCCAGGTCGATATAGACCTTCTGGTCACCCGGGCAGTAGAACGGCCCCATCGCCGACTGACCGGTGCCGCACGCCGTGGGCGTGGCGCCCGAGAACAGCACCAGCGTGGGCGGCGCGTAGCGGCGGTTCAGGTCGGTTTCGAAGATGTGCTCCCATGTCCGCTCGGTATTGCCGAGCACCTTGCGCGTGAACACGGTGAGCTGGTCGGTGGCCGGCGGGCGGTGCGCCTGGGACTGCGGCGCCTGCTGCGGCTGGCCCTGGATGACCGAGGCGCCCTGGAAAATCACCGACGGATCGACCCCAAAGAAATACGAGGCGGCCAGCGCGATAACGATGGTGCCGATACCGATCGATTTGCCGCCGATGGGGAAGCCGCCGCCGCCAAATCCGCCGCCACGGCGGTCTTCCACATTCTGGCTTTCGGCTTCGTCGTCGAGACGCATGAGGGCTCCGTCATAGCTTGTAGATCGGCGGCCACGTGGGGCCGCCATATGTCGGAGCAGTATAGCAATGGCGCCCGACGGTAGATGTCAGCCATCCACCGTCAGGTACATCCCTTAGTGGCCCTCAGCGGGCCCTCAGACCGCCGCCGGCTGGCGCAGCGCGCCGCCGATGCCGAGGTCCGCGTCCAGGCTGCCCGCCACTTCGGTGCCGACTTCGGCCACGCGCAGCAGGTTGGTCGTGCCGCCCTGGCCGAACGGCATGCCGGCCGCAATGGTGATCTGGTCGCCCGGCGCCGCGTAGCCTTCCACCAGGGCCGCGCGGGAGGCGGCTTCCACCATCTCGTCCACGCTCTGCACATCCGGGCTGACCGTCGAATGGATCCCCCAGGCCATGGCCAGCCGCCGCGCAATCTCAAGATTCGGCGTGATGCTGACGATGGGCGCGCACGGCCGCTCGCGCGCGGCACGCAGCGCTGTGGCGCCGGACGACGTGTACGTCACCGTAGCCACCGCGCCGATGATCTGCGTGACCTCGCGCAGCGCCGCGCAGATCGCATCCTGGCGCGTGGAGAGCGGCGCCTCGTGCTGCGCATCGATCATATTGCGGTACAGCGGGTCCTGCTCCACCTCGGTGATGATGCGGTCCATCATCGATACCGCCGGTACCGGATGCCGGCCGTTGGCCGATTCGGCGGACAGCATCACGGCATCGGCGCCGTCGTAGATGGCGCTGGCCACGTCGGAGGCCTCGGCGCGCGTGGGCACCGGCGAGTCGATCATCGATTCCAGCATCTGCGTGGCGATGACGATGGGTTTGCCCAACTGGCGGCAGATGCGCAGGATGCGCTTCTGCACGCCCGGCACGCGCTCGGGCGGCAGTTCCACGCCGAGGTCGCCGCGCGCCACCATCACCGCGTCGGACACGCGCACGATCTCTTCCAGCTGCTGCAATGCCGCCGGCTTCTCGATCTTCGACAGCACGCCTGCGCGCGTGCCGATGATCTCGCGCGCCTCGGCGATGTCCGAGGGCCGCTGCACGAAGGACAGCGCAATCCAGTCCGCGCCCAGCTCCAGCGCGAAGGCCAGGTCGCGGCGGTCCTTCTCGGTCAGCGCGGGGATGGGGATCACCGCGTCCGGCACGTTCACGCCCTTGCGGTCAGACAGCGTGCCGTTGTTGGCCACGCGCGTGGTGATGCTGCCGCTCGCCACGGCCACGATGTTCAGGCGCACCTTGCCGTCATCGATCAGCAGGGACTGCCCGGCACTGGCCGCGCGGAACAGCTCCGGGTGCGGCAGGTAGACGCGCGTGGCATCGCCGGGCGTGGGGTCGCTGTCCAGCACGAAGGTGTCGCCGGCCTTGACCGCCACCTTGCCCACCGCGAAGGGGCCGATGCGCAGCTTCGGGCCCTGCAGGTCGGCCAGGATGGCGATGGGGCGGCCGGTCTCGGCCTCCACCTGGCGCACGGCGTCGTAGCGCGCGCGATGGTCCTCGTGCGTGCCGTGGCTGAAGTTCAGCCGGAACACGTCTGCGCCGGCATCGAACAATTGGCGGATGACCGCGATGTCCGAGCTGGCGGGTCCGAGCGTAGCAACGATCTTGGCTTTGCGCTGGCGTCTCATGATGTCTCCTTCCTGTTTCCGTGGGGCTCTTGTGCGTCTTGTGGGGCGGCGCGATCCGGGATCAGACGATCAGGATCGCGCGGAAATCGTTGACGTTGGTACGGGTGGGGCCGGTCACGACGAGGTCGTCGAGGCCGGCGAAGAACCCGTAGCCGTCGTTGTTGTCGAGGTGGGCGCGGGCGGACAGGCCACGGGCGCCGGCCCGCGTCAGCGTGTCCGGGCCGAGCAGGGCGCCGGCGTTGTCTTCGGAGCCGTCGATGCCGTCCGTGTCCCCGGCGATGGCGTGCACGCCGGGCAGGCCGTCGAGCGCCACGGCCAGCGCCAGCAGGAATTCGGCATTGCGCCCGCCGCGCCCGTCGCCGCGCACGGTGACGGTGGTTTCGCCGCCGGACAGGATCACGCACGGCTTCTGGAATGGCTGGCCGCGCGTGGCGACCTGCCGGGCGATGGCGGCGTGCACTTCGGCCACATCGCGCGCTTCGCCCTCGATGCAATCGGACAGGATGTGCGCGGTCAGGCCCAGCTCGTGCGCGCGGGCCGCGGCGGCTTCGAGCGACTGCTGGGCGCTGGCCAGCGTGACGCTGCGGTGGCCGGCAAAGCGCGCGTCGCCGGGCTTGGGGGTTTCGCCGGCGCCGCTCTCCAGGTGCCGGCGCACGTTGGCGGGCACCTCGATCTGGTATTTGGCGATGACTGCGAGCGCGTCGGCGCAGGTGGTGGCGTCCGGCAGCGTGGGGCCGCTGGCGATCAGGGTCGGGTCATCGCCGGGGATATCGGAAATCAGCAGGGTCTCGACGCGTGCCGGCGCGCAGGCCAGCGCCAGCCGGCCGCCCTTGAGCGCGGAGAGATGCTTGCGCACGCAGTTCATCTCGCCGATGTTCGCGCCGCTGCGCAGCAGCGCCTTGTTGACCGCCTGCTTGTCTTCCAGTGTCAGGCCCGGGGCCGGTGCCGCCAGCAGCGCGGAGCCGCCGCCGGAAATCAAGCAAAGCACGAGGTCATCGGCGGTCAGTCCCCGCACGGCTTCCACCATGCGTTGGGCGGCGCGCTGGCCTGCGGCGTCGGGTACCGGGTGGGCGGCTTCCACGACCTCGATGCGCCGGCAGTCGGCGCCATGGCCGTAGCGCGTGACCACCAGCCCCGACAGCTCGCCTTGCCAGTGCGCCTCCACGGCCTGCGCCATCGCGGCGGCAGCCTTGCCTGCGCCGATCACCACGGTGCGGCCCTTGGGGGGCGATGGCAGGTGCGGCGGCAGGCAGTGGGCGGCGCTGACGGACGCCACGGCCGTGTCGAACAGGTCGCTCAGCAGCGCGCGCGCGTGGCGGGGATCGCGGAAGTCAGGGAGGCTGCCCGGTCGCTGGGGCGACAGCAGGGCGGCGGTGGCGTCGGTGGCAAGCATGTGGGGTCCGGAAGGCAAGGCAAGACCCGGGCACGGGGCCCGGGCGGGTGAGGCTAGGTACGCTTACTTCGCGCTATTACATCGCGCTATTACTTCGCGCTTTTTGCGATCTCATGGTTCGACATGATCTCGATCGCCCGGCACAGCGCCGAGTGGTCGAGCTTGCCGAAGCCGTTGGCTGCGCATGCGTTGAACAGCTCCTGCGCGGTGGCCGTGTTCGGCAGCGACACGCCCAGCGTCTTGGCCCCTTGCAGCGCCAGATTCAGATCTTTCTGATGGAGTTCGATGCGGAAGCCGGGGTCGAACGTGCGCTTGACCATCCGCTCGCCGTGCACTTCCAGAATGCGCGACGCCGCGAAGCCGCCCATCAGCGCCTGACGCACCTTGGCCGGGTCGGCGCCAGCCTTCGACGCGAACAGCAGCGCCTCGGACACCGCCTGGATGTTCAGCGCCACGATGATCTGGTTGGCCACCTTGGTGGTCTGGCCGTCGCCGTTGCCTCCGACCAGCGTGATGTTCTTGCCCATCAGCTCGAACAGCGGCTTGACCTGATCGAACGCTTCGGCCGGGCCGCCCACCATGATGGTCAGCGAGGCCGCCTTGGCGCCCACCTCGCCGCCGGAGACCGGCGCGTCGAGGTAGGAGGCGCCGAGCTTGTTGATGCGCGCCGCGAAGTCCTTGGTGGCGATCGGCGAGATCGAGCTCATGTCCACCACGATCTTGCTGTAGCTGGCTTCCTTGCCGGCCGTCTTGAGCGCCGCCGCCACGCCCTTGTCGGCGAACAGCACCGCCTCCACGTGCGGGGTGTCCGGCACCATGATGACGATGATGTCCGCGCGCTTGGCGACTTCCTCGGCGCTGGTGCACACGGTCACGCCGGCATCGACCAGCGCCTGCGGCGCCGGATTGACGTCGTGCACGAACAGCGTGTGCCCGGCGGCGCGCAGGTGGCCCGCCATCGGCGCGCCCATGATGCCGAGGCCGATAAAGCCGACGTTTCGTTGATCTGCCATGGAATGTCTCCTCTCTAATCTATCGAAAAATTCTTGAATGTCTGCGGGGCGCGCGGCTTACTGCACGCCCATCGCGGCGCGCCAGCCCAGGCCGGCCTCGGTGGTGGTCTTCGGCTTGTACTCGCAGCCGATCCAGCCGGTGTAGCCAATCTCGTCCAGGTAGCCAAACAGGAACGGGTAATTCAGCTCGCCCGTGCCCGGCTCGTTGCGGCCCGGGTTGTCCGCCAGCTGCACGTGGCGGATCTTCGGCAGGTTGGCCTTGAGCGTCGCGGCGATCTCGCCCTCCATGCGCTGCATGTGATAGATGTCGTACTGCACATACAGATTCGTCGCATTGACTTGACCGATCAGGTCCACCGCCTGCTGGGTGCGCGAGAGGAAGAAGCCGGGGATGTCGAAGGTGTTGATCGGCTCGATCAACAGGTCGATCTGCTCCTTCGCCAGCGCGGCGGCCGCGAAGCGCAGGTTCTCCACCAGCGTCTCGTTGGCCTGCTCACGCTTGACGTCCTGCGGCAGCTTGCCGACCAGGCAGTTCAGCTGGCGCACGCCGAGCACCTTCGCGTACTTGATCGCCTCGCCCACGCCTTCCTGGAACTCGCCCACGCGGTCCGGGTGGCAGGCGATGCCACGCTCGCCGGCCTCCCAGTTGCCGGCGGGCAGGTTGTGCAGCACGAGGTCCAGCTGGAACCGGCTCAGCCGGTCGGCAATCTGGTCCGCATGGAACGCGTACGGGAACAGGAACTCCACGCCCCGGAATCCGGCGCGGGCGGCGGCCTCGAAGCGGTCCAGGAAGGCCACTTCGTTGAACAGCATGGTCAGGTTGGCGGCGAGCTTTGGCATGTGTGTCTCTCTCCCGGTCAGGCGGTGGCCACTTCTTCGGACAGGATGGCCTCGTCGGCGTCCTCGATGTCCTCGATCGGCTCGAACTCGTTGATGTTGTCGATCTCGGTACCCATCGCGATATTGGTCACGCGCTCCAGGATCACTTCCACCACCACCGGCACCGAGAACTCGGCCATCAGGTCACGCGCCTCGGCGAAGGCCGGCGCGATGTCCTCGGGCTTGTGCACGCGGATCGCCTTGCAGCCGAGCCCTTCCACCACCTTGACGTGATCCACGCCATAGCCGTCCAGCTCCGGCGCGTTCACGTTGTCGAACGCCAGCTGCACGCAGTAATCCATCTCGAAGTTGCGCTGCGCCTGACGGATCAGGCCGAGGTAGGAGTTGTTCACCACGAGGTGGATGTACGGCACCTTGAACTGCGCGGCGACGGCCAGTTCCTCGATCATGAACTGGAAGTCGTAGTCGCCCGAGATGGCCACCACGTCCGATTCCGGCGAGGCCGTCTTCACGCCGATGGCGGCGGGGATCGTCCAGCCGAGCGGGCCGGCCTGACCGCAGTTGATCCAGTGGCGCGGCTGGTTCACCGACAGGAACTGCGCAGCGGCGATCTGCGACAGGCCGATGGTGCTGACGTAGCGCACGTCGCGCGGGAAGTACTGGTTCATCTCGCGGTACACGCGCTGCGGCTTGATGGGCACGTTGTCGAAGTCGCTCTTGCGCTTCATGGTGCGGCGGCGCTTCTGCACATCGGCCACCCAGGCCTTGCGGCACGGCAGGCGGCCGGCCATCTTCATCTCGCGCGCCACTTCCACGAACAGCTCCAGCGCGGCCTTGGCGTCCGAGACGATGCCGAGGTCCGGGCCGAACACGCGGCCGATCTGCGTCGGTTCGATATCGACGTGAACGAATTTCCGACCCTTCGTATAGACATCGACGCTCCCCGTGTGGCGGTTGGCCCAGCGGTTGCCGATGCCCATCACGAAGTCGGACGCCAGCAGCGTGGCATTGCCGTAGCGGTGCGAGGTCTGCAGGCCGACCATGCCGGCCTGGAGCGGATGGTCGTCGGCGAGCACGCCCCAGCCCATCAGCGTCGGCACCACCGGCACGTTGACCAGTTCGGCGAACTGCACCATCAGGTCGGCCGCATCGGCGTTGATCACGCCGCCGCCGCAGACGATCAGCGGGCGCTCGGCCGCGTTGAGCATGGCGATGGCCTTCTCGATCTGCGCGCGCGAGGCGGCCGGCTTGTACGGCTGGAGCGGCTGGTAGGTCTCAGGGTCGAATTCGATCTCGGCCACTTGCACGTCGAACGGCAGGTCGATCAGCACCGGACCCGGGCGGCCCGAGCGCATCAGGTGGAACGCCTGCTGGAAGACCTGCGGCACCAGCGCCGGCTCGCGCACGGTCACGGCCCACTTGGTCACCGGCTTGGCGATCGATTCGATATCGACGGCCTGGAAATCTTCCTTGTACAGCCGGGCGCGCGGGGCCTGGCCGGTCACGCAGAGGATGGGGATGGAATCCGCCCAGGCCGAGTACAGGCCCGTGATCATGTCCGTGCCGGCGGGGCCCGAGGTGCCCACGCACAGGCCGATATTGCCCGGCTCGGCACGCGTATAGCCCTCGGCCATATGCGAGGCGCCTTCCACGTGGCGGGCCAGCAGGTGCTTGATCGAACCGGCCTTGCGCATGGCCGAGTAGAACGGGTTGATCGCGGCGCCGGGCACGCCGAACGCGGTGGTGATGCCTTCCTTCTCCAGCACGGCGATGGCCGCGTCAACTGCTCTCATCTTCGGCATGTCTGTCTCCAGGGATCGAATTGAAATGGGTGAAATGTCCGCTGGCGTCGATCCTATGCCCGCAGCGGGGCGCGGATAAACAGAAGGGCGATCAGTTGATTCGATACCTGGGGTATGCAATGACCTCGCCGGCGCCGCTATGAAGTGACGAATTCAATACGTTGCAGTGCGGAATCCGCGTCCCCCACAAGCGTGGGGGTTGGGTCGATTTGGGGTGGATTGGGTGCAATTCGGGCTTTCGGTAGCAGGCCGCCCCAGCCAAAATAGCGGGCTCTGTTCTCGCCATCGCCTTGCCATGTACACGCGGCTGCCGTCCACCTATGAATTGATCGAAGCGCTCCAGGCCGGACCCACCGAGCGCGCGCCGGACAGCCGGCTCGCGGGCGTGCTCTGGGCCGGCTTCGTGCTCGCGCTGGTGCCGGCGCTGGTGGCCGGGGGCGGGCTGGTCTGGTGGCACGAGATCCTCGGCCAGGCGCCGCCCGTGTGGCTGCCGCAGGTGTTCCACGGGCTGCTGGCGGTGTGCGGCGTGTTCTACGTGGGCGCGTGGCTGGTGCGCCTGCTGGTGCGGCGCGATGCGCTGCGGCATCCGCTGCGCTGGCTGTCGCGCCGGGTGGATGTGGAGAGCGATGCCGAGGACGCGCTGGTGCTTCGGCTCGGGCGGGTTCCCGCGCTCCAGTTGCGCGCGCGCCAGCGGCGCATCGTGCTGCAGGCGCGGCTCTGGGAAGGCGCCGCCCGCACGGTAGCGCTGGTGCTGGCGCTCGGCCCAGCGGCGGCCGTGCTGGCCGATGGGCTGGTCGTGGCGGCGCCCGACAAGGGGCCCGCGCTGGTGGCCGTGTACGGCGCCGTGCTGGTGGCCGGCGCGGCGTTCGCCCTGTTCGCCCAGTTGCAGTGCTGCGCGCCGCTGCGGCGGCTGGCCCACGTGCTGGGCGAGGCCGCCGAGATCAGCGACGCGCTGTTGCGCAGCCGCCCCAGCTGACCCGCCGGGGCTGCGAATGCCTCACAATGTGCCAGCAGGAGACAACCGGCTTGACTGGCCCATATGGATAAACTCAAACAAATCGAAGCCTTCATCGCCGTGGTGGAACATGGCAGCATGGCCGCCGCCGCGCTCACGCAGAACGTGACGCCGGTGATGATCGGCCGCCGCATCAACGCGCTCGAGGCGCGCATCGGCGTGAAGCTGCTGCACCGCTCCACACGCCGCATCGTCGTGACGGAGCAGGGCGCGGCGTTCATGGAGCAGTGCAAGAAGGCGCTGTCCGACCTGGACCGCGCCGAGATGCTGATTGCCGAAGGCAAGCACAAGGCCACCGGCCACCTGATCGTGTCCGCCCCGGCCGCGTTCGGCCGCAAGCATGTGGCGCCGCACGCGCCGGCGTTTCTGCGTGCCAATCCCGAAGTGCAGATCTCGTTCAACCTGACGGACCGCGTGGTGGATCTCGTGCGCGAGGGCTACGACGTCGGCATCCGCATCGGCGGCGCCATCGACCCGAATTTCGTGGCGATCAAGCTCGCGACGAACAAGCGGGTGGTCTGCGGCACGCCGGCCTACTTCGCCAAGCATGGGGTGCCGCACACGCTCGAGGATCTGGAGCGGCATAACTGCCTGGCCTTCAACCTGCAAGGCGGGCAGCAGCGCGGCTGGTATTTCCAGCAGAACGGCAAGACGGTGACGGTGCGCGCGCGTGGCAACCTCGATTGCAACGACGGGGAATTGCTGCACCGCTGGACCGGCGAGAGTCTGGGACTGGGCTGGCGCTCCACCTGGGAGATCCTGCCGCAGCTGGAGAGCGGCGAGTTGATCACGGTGCTCGACGAATACGCGCTGCCGGACTACGACATCCTCGCGGTGTACCCGCAGCAGCGGCCGGTGCCGGCCAAGATCCGCTTCTTCATCGAACACCTGAAGACGGCGTTCGCAAAGCCCGGCTACTGGACCGGGCGCGCCGAAGCGTAAATCGGGGCCGTAAACGAAAAAGCCCGCAGCCGTTGCGGTCTGCGGGCAGCCCTTCTTGCGAAGGGCGGGGAGAGCTCATGAAGTGCGCCCCCGCAACTTCATGGCGAGAGGAATGATGCGCCTCCCGCCGCGTTTTGGACTTGATCGCCGTCAAGCGCCAGGCATTCCCTGACGATGCAGCGATCAGGCCAGCAACGCCGTCACCAGATCCTTGCCGCGCGATGCGCCCGGCACCTCCTCAAAGTGCAACGCCGCCTCCACATGCGCGAGGTGATCGACCATCAGCGTGACTGCCCGCTCCGCATCGCCCGCGCGCGCGGCGTCGATGAACTCGCGATGCTCGTCGGAGGAACACGTGGCATCGCGCCGGCTCTGGTACAGCATGGTGATGACCGCGCTGCGCATGGACAGCTCGCGCATGATCTCGGTCAGCACGTTGTTGCCAACCACCTCCGCCAGCACGATGTGGAAGTCGCCCAGCAGCCGGGTGCGCACCTGCGCGTCGTTGCCGCCCAGGGACTTGCGCTCGGCGGCCAGATGCTTGTCGATGCGCTTGTAGTCCGCCGCCGTGGCCTTGGCCACGAACTCGCGCGCCAGCGCGGCCTCCAGGATGCGGCGCACCGCGAAGACTTCACGCGCCTCCTCGGCACTCGGCTTGGCGACGAAGGCGCCCTTGTCCGGCACGATCTGGATGACCTTGTCCTTGGACAGCATCAGCAGCGCGGCCCGCACCTTGGTGCGGCTGACGCGATAGACGCTGGCCAGCGCCTCCTCCCGCAGCTTGGTGCCGGGGGGCAGGCGGTGCGAGACGATGGCGGCGACGATGTCGTCGGCAATCGCCTCGGCGGTCATGTCTGGATCGATGTGCTCGGGCATGGTGTCGCGCCTCTCGCCTCTGGGGGCGGACCGGCGCGGTGCGGGATTGGGAATGCGTGATTCTAGCGCCCCGCGACCGTGCCAGGCAGCGGCGCACCCACGGGGACTTTCCCGGTGTCCGCGCCGAGGCTGTCGCCCAGCGCCTCCAGGCCCGCGTCGAGATCACCCGCCGGAATCGTGCCGTTGAGCACCGCGTGGGCACGCTCCCGGTCGATATCCTTCTCCCAGGCCGCCACCACCACCGTCGCCACGCAGTTGCCGATCAGGTTGCCCACGGCGCGCGCGATGCCGATGAACCAGTCGACGGACAGCACCAGCACCAGGCCGATGGCGGGAATCGCCGGATGGGCCGACAGCGTCGCCGCCAGGATCACGATGGCCGAGCCCGGAATGCCGTGCGCGCCCTTCGAGGTGACCAGCGCCACGGCGAGGATGCCGAGCAGGTCGCCCAGCGCAAGCGGCGTATTCGTGGCTTGGGCGATGAAGACCGCCGCGAGCGTCAGGTAGATCGAGAACGCATCGAGGTTGAACGAGTAGCCGGTAGGAATCACCAGCCCGACGACCGACTTGCGCACGCCCATGAATTCGAGCTTCTTCATGACCTGCGGGAGCACGCTGTCCGAGGACGCCGTACCCAGCACCACCAGCAGTTCAGCCTTCAGATAGCGGATCAGCTTGATTACCGAGAACCCGCAGATCCGCATGATGGTGCCGAGCACCACGAGCACGAAGATCGCCACCGCGCCGTAGAACAGGATCACCAGGAAGCCGAGCTGCTTGAGCGAGCCGATGCCGTACTTGCCCACCGTGAACGCCACCGCGCCGAGCACGCCCAGCGGGGCCAGCTTGATGATGAAGCCCATCATCTTGAACAGCGTGTGGGAAAAGGTGTCGATCAGGCGCACCAGCGGCTTGCCCGACTCGCCCACCAGCGACAGCGCGCAGCCGAACAGCACGGAGACCAGCAGCACCTGGAGCACGTCGCCGTTGGTGAAGGCGCCCATCACCGTGTTCGGGATCAGCTTGAGCAGGAAATCGACCGTGCCGGCGCTTTTCACCTTCTCGGCGTTGTCGATATAGGCGGCCATGGCCGAGATATCGAGCGTGCGCGGGTTCACGTTCATGCCCGTGCCGGGTTGGAACACGTAGGCCAGCACGATGCCCAGCGCCAGCGCGATGGTCGTGACGATCTCGAAGTAGATCACCGCCTTGATGCCGACCCGGCCCACCTTCTTCAGCTCGCCGGCGCCGCAGATACCGGCCACGACCACGCAGAACACGATGGGGCCGATCAGCATCTTGATCAGCTTGATGAAGGCATCGCCAAGGGGCTTGAGCTTGGCGGCGAACTCGGGAAAGCAGAGCCCGAGCAGGGTGCCGAGCACCAGGGCGATCAATACCTGGCCGAATAGCGAGCGAGTCAAGCGGCTAAAACTGCGGGCATGCAGGCGAGGGGGGCGCTGCGCGGGAAGGGATTGCTGCATCGTTGTCTCCGTGCCGGGCGGGTCCGGAATGGCCTGCCCTGATCTGGGTTTGGGAACGCCACGCCACCCTCGGCCGGGCTCGACAGGATTGTCGATAAACGATTGTCCGGGCGGGATTGTCGGTGCGTGCAGGCCAATATAGTGCATATCATTTTTGTATGCAATTTTTGAATTCACTGTGCTAACATGAATCGCAGAGAATAGAGCTTCGGCACCGGGCGCCCGCCCGGACTGGCGCCCCCGCCAGGACCCTCAGCGCCGGGCTACATGTAGATCGCAGGAGACCCGCTATGGCAGTAACCCCGGCAGCAACCCCGACGACTTTGGCCCCGGAGGCCGGCGCCCGCATCATGGCCTGGGCCGACGCCCTGGCCGTCCACACCGAGCAGCCCGGGCTGCTGACCCGCACCTACCTGACCGACGCCCACCACGGCGCCGCCGCACAACTAGCCGAATGGATGCGCGAAGCCGGCATGACCGTGCGCCGCGACGCCGCCGGCAACGTCATCGGCCGCTACGAAGGCACCTCGCCCGACGCTCCCGCGCTGCTCACCGGCTCCCACTTCGACACTGTGCGCGATGCTGGCCGCTATGACGGCAACCTCGGCGTGATCCTGCCGATTGCCTGCGTGGCCGAGTGGCACCGCCAGGGCAAGCGCTTCCCGTTCGCCATCGAGGTGGTCGGCTTTGCCGAGGAGGAGGGCGTGCGCTTCAAGGCGACGCTGCTGGGCAGCCGTGCGATTGCCGGCACCTTCGACACCAATGTGCTCGACAACGTCGATGACTCCGGCAAGACCATGCGCGAGGTAATGCGCGCGGCCGGCTTCGACGCTGCCGAGCTACCCGCCGCCGCCCATGACCGCCAGCGCGTGCTGGGCTTCGTCGAGGTGCATATCGAGCAGGGCCCGGTGCTGCTGAACGAGGGCCTGGCCGTGGGCGTGGTCACCGCCATCTCGGGCGCCACGCGCTTTATCGTCGAACTGGAAGGGCTGGCCGGCCACGCCGGCACCGTGCCGATGGACATGCGCCGCGACGCCGCGATGGCCGGCGCGGAGATCGGCCTCTATATAGAGAAGCGTTGCAGCGGCAAGCCGGGCCTGGTCGGCACCGTCGGCCAGTTCAACGTGCCCAATGGGGCGACCAACGTGGTGCCGGGCCGCGCCGTGTTCTCCATCGACATCCGCGCCGGGCAGGACGCCGAGCGCGAGGCCGCCGTCAACGACGTGCTGGCCGAGATCGAACGCATCGGCGCGCGCCGCAACGTGCGCGTGCAGGTACGCAAGACCCACGAAGCCAAGAGCGTGCCGTGCGCGCCGTGGCTGCAATCGCAATGGGCCGCCGCCGTCGAGCGCCAGGGCGTGCCGGTGCGGCACCTGCCCTCGGGCGCCGGCCACGACGCCATGGCGATTTCCGCGATTGCCGATGTGGCGATGCTGTTCGTGCGCTGCGGCAACGGCGGCATCAGCCATCACCCCACCGAGACCATGACCCCCGAAGACGCGCAGACCGCCGCGCGGGTGTTCGCCGATTTTGTCGAGCACTTCCAGCGGCAGCAGTAAGCCCCGGCGGTACCACGCAGCGCGCCCAAGCCATTTATCGAACAAATCCGAATCCAGAGCCAGAACATGACCGCACGAGACAACATGAACCTCATCGAGACCACGCTCACGCAGACCATCGACGCGCTGCGTCCGCAGCAGGAGGCCTTCCTGGCCGAGCTGGTCAAGGTGCCGTCCGACAACCCGCCCGGCGACTGCGACGCCCACGGCAAGCGCGCCAGGACGCTGCTCGAAGGGCTGGGTTTCCAGGTGGAAGCGCACAAGGTGCCCGAGGACAAGGTCCGCGCGGCGGGCATGATCAGCGCCACCAACCTGCTGGTGCGCAAGACCTTCGGCAAGGGCGGCCCGACCATCGCCATGAACGCCCACGGCGATGTGGTGCCCCCCGGCCTGGGCTGGACCAAGGACCCGTACGGCGGCGAGATTGCCGACAGCGAGCACGGCCCGGTGATGTATGGCCGTGGCGTGGCGGTGTCCAAGTCGGACTTCGCCACCTACGCCTATGCGGTGCTGGCGCTTCAGGAAGCCGAGAAGCAGGGCGCCAAGCTCAACGGCACGGTGGAACTCCAGTTCACGTACGACGAGGAAACCGGCGGCGACATCGGCCCGAAGTTCCTGCTCGACGAAGGGCTGACCAAGCCTGACTACGCGATTTCGGCCGGCTTCTCGTACGGCATCACCTCGGCCCACAACGGCTGCCTGCACGTGGAAGTGACCGTCAAGGGCAAGCAGGGCCACGCGGCGATGCCGCACACCGGCGTGGACGCCATCGAGGCCGCCACCCACATCCTGCAGGCGATCTACGGCCTGCGCGCGGAGCTGGCCACGCGCAAGAGCAAGGTGCCGGGCATCGACACGGCCACGCTGAACGTCGGCCTGATCAAGGGCGGCATCAACACCAACGTGGTGCCGGACCTGGTCACCTTCCGCGTGGACCGCCGCATGATTCCGGAAGAGATCGGCTTCGATGCCGAAGGCGAACTGCGCGCCGTGGTGGAGCGTGCCGCCAAGGACCGCCCGGGTATCGAGGTCAAGGTGGAACGCATCATCCTGGCCGAGCCGCTGTCCGAGCTGCCCGGCGTGGAGAAGCTGATCGGCGCGCTCAAGAGCCGTGCCGAGGCCGTGTTCGGCGTGGAGATCCCGGTGCAGGGCGTGCCGCTCTACACCGACGCCCGCCACTACACCAGCCACGGCATTCCCACGGTGCTGTACGGCGCCGGCCCGCGCACGCTGATGGAGGCGCGCGGCCACAACTCGGACGAGAACCTGCGCCTGAACGACCTGAACCGCGCGACCAAGGTGGTGGCGCTGGCGCTCTCGGACCTGATGGCCTGATTCCGATGGTCTGAGCGCCTGTAAAGAACCCTTTGTTGTGACTTGCGGCCCGCGCGACTTCCGTCTCGCGGGCTTTTTTCATGGCCCGGCTAGGCGGTCAGGCCCTCTTCGGGCGATGCCAGGCTGACCAGCCAGCGCCGCACCACCTGTTCTTCCTCGGACGTCAGCCCAGCGCGCAGATCCTCGTCGACCTTTGTCGCACGCGCCTTGCAGCCCGCCAGCAAGGTGCGGCCGGCCTCGGTCAGGGCGATGGTCTGGATGCGCCCGTGCACCGGATGCGGCGTGCGGGCGATGGCGCCCACCTTTTCCAGGTTGTTCATGATCACGCTCACGGTCTGCGGCGTCAGCAGCGCCAGCCGCGCCACGTCCGCGCCCGAGATGCCCGGGTAGGCGCCTAGCATCGTCAGCACGAAGAACTGCGGCACGGTCACGCCGAGGTCGTCGAGCGCGCGTTCCATGCGCAGCCGGTTGGCGGCGCTGGCCTGCCGCAGCAGGTAGGCCAGATAGCCGCTCTCGCCGCGCTTGCCTTCGCCGGGCGCCGGAAGGCGTGACGCCTCCGCCGCTGATGCCCCTACCTGCGCTGTGGTCTTAGCCATAATGTCAAAGCTCTTATATCATGTTCGAACTCTTACATCTTACCTCAACCGACCGACCGGGCCAACCGGACCAAGGAGCACGACATGACGATGGATTTCCAACAATTTACGGCGACAGCCCCCGATGTCTACGCCGCACTGGGCGGCGTGGGACGCGCGGTGGACGCGTCCGGCCTGGACAAGGCGCTGACCGAACTGGTGAAGCTGCGGGTCTCCCAGCTCAACGGCTGCGCGTTCTGCCTGCAATTCCATCTGAACATCGCGCGCAAGCTCGACATCGACCCGCGCAAGTTCGATCTGCTGGCCGGATGGCGCGACGCCGGCATCTACACCGTGCGCGAGCAGGCGGCCCTGGCCTTGGCCGAAGCGCTCGTCCGCATGACCGACCACGCCGCGCTGGACGCCGCGCAGGCGCAGGTCAAGGCGGTCTTCACGAAGGAGGAACGCGTGTTCCTGGCCACCGCCATTGCCGCCATCAACGCGTGGAACCGCATCGCCGTGGGGCTGCACTTCCCGCCGCCGGCCGCCACGCCCGCCACCGGGAGCCGCGCATGAGCACCGTCGTCAAAGAAATCGACCTGATTCAGATTCGTCGCATCGACACCGGCGGCGAAGTGGCGGCCTGTTTCCCGCTGATGCACCAGCTCCGGCCGCATCTGGCCGATGCCGATGAACTCGTGGCGCGCTGGCGGCGGCAGGCCGACGTGGGCTACCGCCTGGTCGGCCTGTGGGATGACGGCCAGCTCGTGGCGCTGGCCGGGTACCGGATGCAGGAGAATCTCGTCTACGGCGATTTCCTGTATGTGGACGACCTGGTTACGGACGCCAACATACGCAGCGCCGGGTACGGCCGGATGCTGATGGACTGGCTCAAGGAAGAGTCCCGCGCGCTCAATGCCCGCCTGCTGGTGCTGGATACGCCACTCACCAACGTGCTGGGCCATCGTTTCTATTACCGTAACGGTCTGCTGGCCCAGACGCTGCGCTTCAAATATCAATTGGACTGAGACATGACGACATTGCTCCACCTGAACGTCAGCCCCCGGGGCGAGACGTCGCACAGCCGCCGCGCGGCCGACTGGATTCGCCAGAAGCTGGCCGCGCAACACGCGCCGCTGACCGTGCTCGAACGGGACCTCGCCGCCGACCCGCTGCCACCCATCGGCGCGGCGTTCACGGAAGCCAACATGGCCGGCGCGGCCGGGCTGCTGAAGGAAGGGGAGGTGCCGCCGGCGCTCGCGCTGTCCGAGACGCTGATCGCGGAACTCGAGGCGGCCGACATGGTGCTGCTGGCCACGCCGATGCACAACTTCACGGTGCCGGCCACGCTGAAGACCTGGATCGACCTCGTCGTGCGGCCCGAGCGCACCTTCCGCAGCTCGCGGCAGGGCAAGATCGGACTGCTGCGCGACCGGCCCGTGCTGGCCGTGGTGGCCTGCGGCGGCCCGGTCCGCGAGGGCCCCGGCAGCCAGCAGGACTTCCTGACGCCTTACCTGAAGTACGTGCTCGGCACGATCGGCCTCACCAGTGTGGAAGTGCTGCGCATGGACAACACCGCCCGAGGTCCGGAGTACATCGCCCACGGGCTGGAGCACCTGCAGACCTGGGCCGATGCCACGCTGCCGGGGTTGGCGGTGGCTGCCGCCTGATCAGCCGGGCACCGAGGCGTCGCCCACCCCCAGCGGGCGCTGCATCAGCACCGTGTCGATCCACTGGCCGTGCTTGAGTCCGACCGATTCGAGCCGGCCCACCGTCCGGAAGCCCAGCCGCTCGTGCACGGCCACGGACCCGGCACCCTCGCCGCTGGCGGTGATGGCCACCACAGCCACCATCTGGCGCCACGGCCCGGCCTCGCAGCGGGCAATCAGTTCGGCCAGCAGCGCGCGGCCCAGGCCCTCGCCGGTATGGCGATGACCGATATAGATCGAATCCTCGATAGCGAAGCGGTAGGCGCTGCGCGCGCGGTAGGACGACGCGTAGGCGTAGCCCAGCACCTCGCCATCCCGCTCGGCGACGATGTACGGCAGGTGCTTCTTGAGTACCTCGCCATACCGCAGGCGCATGTCGTCCACGGACGGGATCACTTCCTCGAACGAGGCGCGCCCGTGCTCGACATGATGGGCGTAGATGGCATGGATGGCCGGCACGTCGTCGGGCGTGGCATCGCGGAGGTGGAAGGGCTTGCGGGGGGCGGATGATTCGGACACGGTGTTTCGGAGGCAGTCAGGCCAGTCAGGGAAATCTTGTGCGAAGCACATTCCGTACCTTACCGCGTCGCGCGCGCAGGCGCTTGTATATAGTGCGGTGATATTTATCCGGAGAACGCCACCATGATCACGATCTACCACAACCCCCGTTGCTCGAAGTCGCGCGAGACGCTCGCGCTGGTCGAGTCGGCGGCGGCGCGTCTGGGCGAGCCGGTTGAGGTGGTGGAGTACCTGAAGCAGCCGCCCACGCTGGCCACGCTGCGCCAGCTCCATACGTTGCTGGGCCTGCCGGTGCGCGAGATGCTGCGCAGCAACGAGGATGTCTACAAGGAGCTCGATCTGGCCGACCCCGGCCTGACCGACGGCGAACTGCTGGCCGCCGTAGCCGACAACCCGATCCTGCTGCAACGCCCGGTGGTGGTCCGCAACCGCCAGGCCGCCATCGGCCGCCCGCCCGAAGCCGTGTCGGCCCTGCTGGACTGACCGGCTGCACCAATTCGGGGCCCGAAATAGAACCGGCCTCCCGCAAGGGGAGGCCGGCCGGTCAGACAGGCGATTCGCGTCAGGCGAGTCGTCGTAATCAAACACCCAGCCAGTGCAGGGCCTCCTGACCGAAAGCGATGGCGGCGAGCACCACCAGCAGCGTCACCAGCGTGACCGTGCTGACATAGACCGTAGCCTTGGCGATTTCCGCATCCTCGCTCGGAGAATGCATCCGGGTGATGGCGGAAGTGCGCGCGTGGGTGCGGTGTGGCCAGTGCAGTCTGCCGCTCAGGTCCTTGAAATGGAGATCGGGATGGAATCGCATGGCACACCTCCTCGGGCGTCGGTAGCCGCTTCAACAGCCACTTCTACTATAGGCAAACGCCACGGGAAACGCGCCGTTTCCTGCGACCGCCGGGGCGTACCCAGTTCAGCGTTCGACGGTTGGATGTGAGCTATCGCTATCGTTGGAATCCGCGCCAACAGCAGAATTTGCCGAAGCGACCGTCGCCAGCGTCGCTTCCCGCGCGCGCAGCTCGGCCAGCATGTTGCAGAACAGGGCGCCCTGCTCGAGGGCGTCGTCCAGGGCGATGTGGGTGTGTGGCAATGGGTCGTGCCAGTGGGCCGGGAAGGCCGGCTTGACCGACTTCCGGTACGGCCGCCCGGTCAGCGCGAAGCCGAGCGTCTTGATGTCCAGCGCCGCCCAGCCGAAGGGCGAGCGGCCGGCGTACCGCATCATGTACCAGAACACCCAGGTGAAATCGAAACCGGCCGGAAAGGCGATGAACACCGGCTTGCCCGGCAGGCTTTCCACCCATTCCACGTAGCGCGGCATCACATCCTCGGGGCGTTCGAGGTCGCGCCGGCACGCCGCCCAGGCCTCAGGCTGGGTCTTCCACCACTGCATCTGCACCGGATGGCCGGCGGCGCCGGGCAGGGTTTCGAGGTTGGCGGAGAAGGTGCCGAGCACGGTCTTGTCGGCCAGCATCGCCGCCGAGGCGAACGAGAGCATCGAATGCGGGCCCGGGATCGGGCCGTCGGCCTCCACGTCGGTGCTGACGTAGATCTCGGGACGGGTATCGGGTGCCTGCTTCTTCGCCATCGGGATGATTTCAGGCCGCGTCGATCAGGTGATCGGCCACGTAGGGGTTGTTGCGGCGTTCCTCGCCGAAGGTAGACACCGGGCCGTGCCCGGGCACGAAGGTCACGTCCCCGCCCAGCGGCCACAGCCGCGTGCGGATCGAGCGGATCAGGTCGGCGTGGTTGCCGCGCGGGAAATCGGTCCGGCCGATTGAGCCCGCGAACAGCACATCGCCGACGATCGCCAACTGGTTGGCGCGCGAGAAGAACACCACGTGGCCCGGTGTGTGGCCGGGGCAGTGGTAGACCTCGAGCGTCTCGCCGCCGAACGTCACGGTGTCGCCGTTGTCCAGCCAGCGATCCGGCTCGAACGCCTCCGCATGGCCGAAGCCGAAGCGGCGCGTCTGGTCGGGCAGTTGATCGATCCAGAACCGCTCGTCCTCGTGCGGCCCCTCGATCGGGATGTCGAGCTGGCGCGAAAGCGCCGCCGCGCCGGCGCAATGGTCGACGTGACCGTGCGTCAGGAAGATCTTTTCCAGCGTCACGCCTTGCTCCGTGACGGCGGCCAGGATGCGGTCGAGGTCGCCGCCGGGGTCGCACACGGCGGCACGGCCGGTGGTCTCGTCGATCCACAGCGAGCAGTTTTGTTGGAACGGGGTGACGGGAATCAGGAGGACTTTCATGGGTCGATGCGGGCGCTTTGTCGTGTGCGCCACGGCACGGTCTGGCCGAGGCGGTCATTGTAACGTCGCCCCATGGCCCCCCGTCTCAAACGGGTGTCAGACCCGTTGAGACGACTCTGAAAGTGAATTTCAAGACACTCATAAATGCGCTTGTCATATTCGGCGCAATCCCTTGTCAGGCTTTGGATTGCGGGGATTCGTGCCGATCTTCAAAGCCACTTGATTAAATTTCGTAACAAAATCAAGGATGTAGCGCTCGGACACCGATGTTAGACTGCGCCCATGTTCAATTTGCCCGTATCTCGTCCGGGGTTTGGCCTCGCACGCGCGACGCAACGCGCGACCCCCGCCAAACCGGAAACTAACCGCTTGCTGCGTCGCTGCGCGATCCTCGTATCGGCGCTGGTGATGGCCGCCTGCGCGACGCCGCCGGAGAGCGACTCCCAACAAAACGCCGACGCCAATGGCGCGGTGCCCACGCGCGCCGCCAAGGCGAAGCTCGACAAGTCCGGCGCTCGCCCCGATGAGCGCGGCAACTGGGATTTGTTCGGCTGGGGCAAGGATGACAACGCGCCGTCGCAATCGTCGCTGGACGGCCTGCGCCCGGATCTGGGCACTTTCGAGCAGCGCGGTACGGCGTCCTGGTACGGCAAGGGCTTCCATGGCCGCAAGACCGCCAATGGCGAACGCTTCGACATGCGCGCGATGACTGCCGCGCACCCGTCGCTCCCGCTCGATAGCTGGGTACTGGTGCGCAATCTGCGCAACGACAAGGTGGCAGTGGTGCGGATCAATGACCGCGGCCCTTACCACGGCGGGCGGGTGCTCGATCTGTCCTATGCGGCGGCCAAGCGGCTGAGTTTCGTCGAACGTGGCGCCACGCAGGTGGAAATCCGCCGGCTGTCGCGCACGGAAGTCGCGGCGCTGGGTCCGCAGCTTGAGGCGGGCGGCAACGAAGCCGGTGACGGCAGCGGCGCCGACGACCTGCCCGAGACCGCCAACACGCTGGTCCCGGCCAAGTCCAAGGCCAAAGCGCGGATGGTCAAGACGACCACCAAGCGCAAGCCCCGGTAGGCACCCCGATGCGGCCTGGCGTGATCGACTCCCGTTCCACCGCCAGCCCGCTCCCCCCTCTCCCTTTCAGACTTTTCTCATTCCTCGCTGTCGCTGTCGTCACCCGCGTCAGTCTCGGCGGCGCGTTGCGCCAGCGCCAGCCGGTAGAGCGCATCGGTCTTCGCACCGGTGATCGCCGCCGCCAGCTTGGCGGCGCGCTTGGCCGGCAGCTCGGCCACCAGCAACTTCAGCACGCGCTGGGCCTCGGCATCGGGCGCATCGGCATCGGCATCTTCGGCGCGCCCCGCGCCTTCCACCACCAGCACGAACTCCCCCTTGCCGCGCGATGCCTCGGCGGCCAGCCACGCCGGCGCCTCGGCCACGGTCAGCACCGGCGTCTCCTCGAACAGCTTGGTCAGCTCGCGGCCCACCAGCAGCCGGCGCGTGCCGGGCAGGGCGGCGGCCAGTGCCGCCAGCGTGTCGGCGATGCGGTGCGGCGCCTCGTAGACCACCCAGGCGTGGTCCAGGGCGGCCAGTTGCGCAATGGCGTCAGCGCGGGCCTTGGGTTTGCCGGGCAGGAAGCCGATGAACGTGAAGCGGCCTTCGCCGGCTTCGAGCATGTCGCCGGCCACGGACAGCGCGGTCACGGCGGCGCTCGGCCCCGGCAGCGGCACCACGCGCAGGCCGGCCGCCCGCACCGCTTCCACCAGCCGGGCGCCAGGGTCGGAGATGCCGGGCGTGCCCGCATCGGACACATAGGCAATGCGCTCCCCGGCGGCCAGCCGGGCGACGATCTTCACCGCCGCTTCGCGCTCGTTGTGCTCGTGCACGGCCACCAGCGGCCGCTGCAGGCCCACGCGCGAGAGCAGTTGGCCGGTGTTGCGGGTGTCTTCGCAGGCGATGGCGTCGGCCAGCCCGAGCACATGCAGCGCGCGCAGGGACAGGTCGGCCACGTTGCCGATGGGCGTGGCCACCACGTACAGCGTGCCGGGCGGGTAGGTCTGGCCGGCGGCCAGCGAGGTCCAGTCACTCATGCTTGAGAACTTCCGTTGATTCGCTCATTCAAAACCACCACGACCGCGCGCGGCGCGGCGGCCGAGGATCGCGCGCTGGCCTATCTGCTCAGGCAGGGGCTGGCGCTGGTGGTGCGCAATTATCGCTGCAAAGGCGGCGAGATCGACCTCGTGATGCGCGCCGCCGATGGCACGCTGGCGTTCGTCGAGGTCAGGCAGCGCAGCGGTCGTGCCTTCGGCGGTGCGGCGGCCAGCGTCACGCCGGCCAAGCAGCGCCGCGTGCTGCGGGCGGCCGAACACTACCTTGGCACGCTGGACCACACGCCGCCGTGCCGCTTCGACGTGGTGGCGCTGGAGCCGGGGCACCTGGCCTGGCTGCCGAACGCATTCGATCAAAACACCGGGAGTGACGATGGCGCGTCTTGGGCTGCGTCATAATGCGCGGGATTGGGCAGAAGTCAAAGAGCCATGAGTATTGAAAGTATCGAACAGCATTTCCTGGACAGCGCGGACACCAAGCGGCAGGCCGCCACGCTGATGGCGCCGCATATCGACGCGGCGGTGGAGCGCATGGTGGCCGCGCTGACCAGTGGGAACAAGATCCTCGTCTGCGGCAATGGCGGGTCGGCCGCCGACGCCCAGCACTTCGCCGCCGAACTGATCGGCCGCTTCGAGCGGGAGCGGCCCGGGCTGGCGGCGATTGCCCTGACCACGGACAGCTCCATCCTGACCGCCATCGGCAACGACTACGATTTCACGGTGGTGTTCTCCAAGCAGGTGGAGGCGCTGGGCCAGCCCGGCGACATCCTGTTGGCGCTCTCCACCTCCGGCAATTCGGCGAATGTGATCGCGGCCATCCAGGCGGCGCGCCAGCGCGACATGAGCGTGGTGGCGCTGACCGGCAAGGGCGGCGGCAAGATCGCCACGCTGCTGGACGAGTTCGACATCCACCTGTGCGTGCCGAGCGACCGCACCCCGCGCATCCAGGAAGTGCACCTGCTGACGCTGCATTGCCTTTGCGACGGGATCGACGAGGCGCTGCTGGGCGAGGCATAGGGCCTGGCGGATAGGGAGCGGGGTGGTTATCCCGCGTTATCCACAGGATTTGCCCAAGATATTCACAGGAATTGCGGCGTCATCCACAGAGTCATCCACAGCGCCGCGCCGGTTTCGTCATATTTCCGCATCATTCCGTATCCAGCCAAGGACCGCATGACTAACGTAACGACCGCAACCACCGCAATGACCCAGAAGACCACTCCGGCGCGCGTGGCGCGCACGGCCATCACCGTGGCCGCGCTGCTGGTGTCGGCCACGCAACTCGCCGGCTGCTTCCCGGTGCTGGCCGGCGCGGTCGGCACGGGCGTGGTCATGGCCACGGACCGCCGTCCCACCGGCACCCAGGCCATCGACCGTGGCCTGCAGCTCGAGATCGACAACACGCTGGACGCCAAGTACAGCGGCCAGGCCCGCGTGGACGCCGCCGTGTTCAACCGCAAGGTGCTGCTGGTGGGCGAGGCCAACAACGCCAATACCAAGCAGCAGGTGGAGCAGTACGTGAAGAGCCTGCCGAATGCGCGCGAGGTGATCAACGAACTCGAAGTGGCTTCCACGCCGGGCTTCATGGCTCGTAGCAACGACGCCTACCTGACCAGCAAGGTCAAGACCTTCCTGGTGACGGCCGATGGCGTGCCGGCCAATTCGATCAAGGTGACCACCGACAAGAGCGTGGTCTACCTGATGGGCGTGGTCACTGCCGCCGAGGGTGACCGCGCCACCGACGTGGCCCGTAACGCCAGCGGCGTGCAGAAGGTGGTCAAGGCATTCGACTACGTCAGCGAGGCCGAGCGCGCCCGCCTGGACGCCACCGCCAGCTCGCAGAATCCGGATTCGGGCAGCCAGTCCGTGGGTACGCCGGCGCCGGTGCAGACCGTGCCCGGTACCGCGCCGAACGCGCCGGTGACCTCCGATGCGCCGGCTGGCACCGTTACGACGGCGCCGGTCGCGGCCCCTGTATCGTCCCCGACGGCGCTGCCGCCGGGCCGCAACCTGCCGTAGGTCTCCCCAAGGAGCTGAACCATGCGCCCCCTCCCTCGCCACAAGATGTCCACCGCACGGCTGGCCTTCTGGATTGGCGGATGGGTGGCGCTGGCGGCCATCGCCACGATTGGGGCGGCGTTCGCCCAGACCGGCACGTCCGGCCCGGCCAGCGAGGCGCGCACCACAGTGGAGGCGCAGTCGGCGCGCATGCAGCAGGCGCGCAACCAGGCCGCCTCGTGCGCGGCCTGCCATGGTCCCGACGGTCGCGCGCCGGCCGATAGTCCCGTCCCGGGACTCGCCGGCCGGCCCCGCGCGGAACTCGTCGAACTGATGCTCAACTACAAGAACGGCAAGCTGCCGGGCACCGTGATGCCGCAGATCGCCAAGGGCTATAGCGATACGGAGATCCTCGGCATCGCGTCCTGGTTCGCCGATCAAAAATAAGAAGAACCTCATGCGCCGACGCGCCGCTTTGGGAATATTGGGATCGCTCGGCGGCGCCGCCGCGCTGGGCATGCTGACCCCGCGCCAGGCCCGCGCTGCCGCGCCGGCCCGGGTGGTGGTCATCGGCGGCGGCTTTGGCGGGGCAACGGCCGCGCGCTACCTGCGCCACTGGAGCCGGGGCGCCGTGGATGTGACGCTGGTCGAACCCGACGCGGCGTTCGTCTCCTGCCCACTCTCGAATCTCGTGGTCGGCGGCCAGCGCGGCATGGCCGACATCACACTCCCCTATGACGCGCTGGTACGCCGGCATGGCGTGCGACATGTGCGCGATACGGCGCTTGCGATCGACCCCGCTGCGCGCACCGTGCGGCTGGCCGGCGGCGCCACGCTGCGCTACGACCGCCTCGTGCTGTCGCCCGGCGTGGAGATGCAGTCCAGTGCGATTCCCGGCCTGGCGCAGCCCGGCGGGGACCAGATCCTGCACGCCTGGAAGGCCGGCCCGCAGACCGACGCGCTGTTCCGCCAGTTGGCGGCGATGCGCGACGGCGGCACCTTCGCCATCACCATTCCACTCGCCCCGTACCGCTGCCCGCCCGGCCCGTACGAGCGCGCCTGCCTCGTCGCGGACTACCTGCGCACGCACAAGCCGCGCAGCAAAGTGCTGATTTTCGACGCCAATCCGGACATCACCTCCAAGGGCGCGCTGTTCCGGCAGGTCTGGGAGACCCGCTACCGGGGCATGATCGACTACCGCCCCCAGCACGAGACCGTGGACGTGGACCCCGCCACGCGCACCCTCAAGTTCGAGGTCCAGGACGACGAGCGCGCCGACGTGGTCAACCTGATCCCGCCGCAACGCGCCGGGGCCCTCGCGGTGTCCACCGGGCTCGCCACGGCCAATGGCCGCTGGTGCGAGGTCGATTTCCTGACCATGGCCTCGCGCGTGGCGCCCGAGATCCACGTACTGGGCGATGCCGTGCAAATCGCGCCGCTGATGCCGAAGTCCGGCACCATGGCCAACCAGCACGGCAAGGTGGCCGCCGCCGCCATCCTCCAGCTGCTGGCCGGGCAGGCGCCCGACCCGACCCCACTGTATACAAACACCTGCTACAGCTTCACGTCCGCCGACGAGGCCATCCACATCGCCAGCGTCCATCGCTACGACGCGGCCGAGCGGACGATGGTCACGGTGCCCGGCGCCGGCGGGTTATCCACAGCCCCGAATGCGCTCGAAGGGCGCTACGCATGGGCCTGGGCGCGCAGCATCTGGTCCGACATGCTGGGCGAGGTGCTGGTAGGCTAGCGGGTTCCGGTGTGTTGCGCCTCCGTGACACGCCGCCCCCGATACAGACCATGCAAGCCAAAGACCGCCTTCTAGCCCTCGCCATCATCGTGGTGTGGGGCGTCAACTTCGTCGTCATCAAGGTGGGCCTCGCCGGCGTGCCGCCGATGCTGCTGGGCACGCTGCGCTTCGCCCTGGTGGCATTCCCGGCCGTCTTTTTCATCCCGCGCCCGCGCATTCCGCTGCGCATGCTGCTGGCCTATGGCGGGTTTATCAGCCTCGGCCAGTTCGCCTTCCTGTTCTACGCGATGGCGGTGGGCATGCCGGCCGGGCTGGCGTCGCTGGTGTTGCAGTCTCAGGTGTTCTTCACCGTGGCGATTGCCGGGATGTGGCTGGGCGAGCCGGTGCGCTGGCACAACGTCGCCGGCATGGCGATCGCGGCTGGCGGGCTGGCGCTGATCGGCAGCGGCGCGGCGCACGGCCCGGGCGGCATGAGCGTGGCGGGCTTCGGGCTGACGCTGTGCGCAGCGTTCTGCTGGGCCTCGGGCAATATCGTCAGCAAGAAAATCGGCCCGGTGGACCTGCTCGGGCTGGTGGTCTGGGGCGGGTTGGTGCCGATCGTGCCGTTCGCGCTGCTCTCGTACTGGTTCGAAGGCCCGGCGCGGATCACGGTGGCGCTCGGCCAGATCCCGATGATGAGCGTGCTGGCGATCTGCTACCTGTCCTTCGCGGCCACGCTGTTCGGCTACACCATGTGGGGCCGGCTGCTCACGCGCTATCCGGCCAGCAAGGTGGCGCCGCTGACGCTGCTGGTGCCGGTGGTGGGGCTGATCTCGGCCCACGGGCTGCTGGGCGAGGACTTGTCGCTGGCGCAATGGCTCGGCGCGCTGGTGGTCATGGGCGGGCTGCTGCTCAACGTGTTCGGCGGGCGGCTCGGGGCAGGGCGGCGGCTGGCGCGGCGTTGATATCCGGGGGTTAACCCTTGATTCGACAGCGATTTCCCGTGGTTTTGTGAATACCCTTATCACTGCCGCATCCGTAGGCCGATGGATTATTGAGGCAAAATAGCGGACTGGCCGCACCTGCCCGCAGAGGCATCGCCCCAACGGCGGCCGAGCGTGCCGCGCCGCCCGACCGATGAAGCGCGGCCTTTGCCGTCCCCACGGCTCAATCCGTTTGGAGCAACACAAAATGAAGCAGTTTGTCATCGCCGCCGCGCTGTTCGCGGCCGCTGCCTCGGCGCACGCCGTGGACGCCGCCCGTGCGCAGGAGATTGCCAACAAGAACGCCTGCATGGGCTGCCATCAGGTGGACAAGAAGCTGGTGGGCCCGGCCTACAAGGAAGTGGCCGCCAAGTACAAGGGCGACAAGGGTGCCCTGGCCAAGTTGTCGGCCAAGGTGAAGAGCGGCGGTTCGGGCGTCTGGGGCCCGGTGCCGATGCCGGCGAATGCCGGTGTCAGCGACGCCGATATCAAGACGGTAGTGGAGTGGATCCTGGCCGGCTCACCGGCCAAGTAAGCCCCATCAGGTATCGCGGGCCGTCCGGCAGCGCCGGCGGCCCGCGCTGTTTCCGGCAGACCCGGAAGCGGCGGGCAGTATGAGTACCGGGGTCGGCAGCAAGCAAGTACGGGACAGAGCATGAATCAAAAACGACGACAAGTATTGCGGGTATCCGCGGTGCTCTCGCTGATGGCGGCCACGGGCCTGATCAGCGAGGCGCAGGCCGCGGAGTGGAACAAGACGGCTTTCGACGGCAAGAGCGTGGCCGATGTGATCAAGGCGCTGGGCGGCAGCGGCACCGAGAAGAGCGGCGCCATCACGTTCAATGCACCGGATATCGCCGAGAACGGCGCCGTGGTGCCCGTGGCCGTGACCAGCACGCTGCCGGACACCGAGCAGATCGCCATCCTGGTTGAGAAGAATCCGAATACGCTGGCGGCCGATTTCACCATCCCGGCCGGCACCGAGCCGTTCGTCTCCACGCGCGTGAAGATGGGCCAGACGTCCGTCGTGTACGCGGCGGTCAAGGCTGGCGGCAAGTGGTACGTGGCATCGAAGGAAATCAAGGTCACGCTGGGCGGCTGCGGCGGCTGACGCCTGCGCCCCCCATCGGACCGATTTCCGCGATTTATCCCAAGCCACCCCGAACCACCCCGAGCAGGAGAGCCAGATGGCAGACCCGATGCGCGTCCGCGCCACCGAGAACGGCGGCGTCGTAGACGTAAAGATTCTGATGAAGCACGACATGGAAACCGGCCAGCGCAAGGATGCGGCCGGCAAGACGATTCCGGCCTGGCACATCCAGACCGTGATCGCCACGTACAAGGGGCGCGAGGTGTTCAACGCCCAGTTCGGCCCGGCCGTGTCGAAGGACCCGTTCCTGAACTTCAAGTTCAAGGGCGGCGCCAAGGGTGACAAGGTCACCGTGACCTGGGTCGACAACCGGGGCGACAAGCGCACCGACGAGGCCACCATCGCCTGATCGGGCGAAGCGAGGAAGCAGCATGCGGCGAGCATTCATTCGGGCCACGGCGGCGTTGGCTGCCATCGGCCTTTCGGCCAGGGCGGCGGCACAGCAGGCCCCGGCCCCGGCAGGCACGGCAGCCAAGAGCGCCAAGGGCGGACGGGTCAAGGTGGTGTACCAGTTGTCCGAGGGCATCGACCAGGCCGTGCGCGCCATGGCCAACCTGCGCAATCACCTGAACGCGGCGCCGGACACCAAGATCGTGGTGGTGGCGTTCGGCTACGGCGTGGACTTCCTCGTGGAAGGCGCCAAGGATTCGCGCGGCAACACGTTCGAGGCCGCCGTGGGCGCGCTGGGATCGTCGGGCGTGGAGTTCCGCGTCTGCCGCAACACCCTGACTGCGCGCAAGATTTCCGAGCAAAGCCTGCTGATGGACGCCAAGATCGTGCAGGCCGGCGTGGTGGAAATCGCCCGCCTGCAGTTCGACGAAGGCTACGCGTACCTGAAGCCCTGATCGTTTTGCCTGACATCCGGCCAGGAGCCAAAGTAGCCGGATGCCATTCGGACAGTGCAATAGAACAGTGATGCACCGCCCAGCCTCTTGATGAAGGGCTGACGCCGGCGGCGCCATCGCGAGGAGAAGCCCCCAATGCGCAATACCCGTCGCCGCCTGCGCGGCACCGTGGCGCTGGCCGCCATGGCCACCGCCGCCGCCTCGCTGGCCGGGCTGGCCCAACTGGCGCAAGCCCAGGGCAGCACCGCCGAGGAAATCGCCAAGTATCGCCAGATGCTGGCCGAAGGCAATCCCGCCGAACTCTGGGAAGCCGCCGGCGAGGAACTGTGGAAGAAGCCGGCCGGGCCGAAGAACGCCTCGCTCGAACAGTGCGACCTGGGCAAGGGCCCGGGCGTGACCAAGGGCGCCTACGCCGAGCTGCCGCGCTACTTCAAGGACGCCAACAAGGTGATGGACCTCGAGCAACGCCTGGCCTGGTGCCGGGTGACGCTGCAGGGCCTGACCCAGGAAGAGGCGACGAAGCAGCCGTTCTCGGCATCGGGCAAGTCGTCCGACATCGAGCGGCTGGCGTCTTACCTGACCGGCGAGTCGCGCGGCGTGAAGATGAACGTGCAACTCACGCACCCCGAGGAAAAGCGCGTCTACGCGCTCGGCCAGAAGATGTTCTTCTACCGGGGCGGCGCCTACGACTTCGCTTGCGCCACCTGCCACGCCGTGGACGGCCAGCGCATCCGCCTCCAGGACCTGCCGAACCTGCTGGAGTCGAAGGGCGCCCAGGCCGCGTACACCACGTGGCCGGCATACCGCGTCTCGCAGGGCGAGGTCCGCACCATGCAGCATCGGATCTACGACTGCCTGCGCCAGCAGCGCTTTCCCGAGCCCGCCTATGGCTCCGACGTGATCACCGCCCTGTCGATGTTCCTGGCGAAAAACGCCAACGGCGGCACGTACGACGGTCCCAACATGAAGCGCTGAGCACGGAGAGCACACGATGACGCGATACCAATCGATGGCGCTGACCGCCGTCGCTACCCTGGCCCTGGCTGCCATGGCCACGTTCAGCCTGTCGGCCCTGGCCCAGGATGCCGCCAAGCCCGCCCGCGCCACCAAGTCGGCCAGCGCGGCCACCACCGCCAAGGTCACCGACGCCGACGTGCGCCAGATGATCGAAAGCTCCTTCACCTCGAAGGGCCCCGCCACGGTGGAGGGCGTGATCAACCAGGATGGCGCCCAGAAGGCCTGCAGCCAGTACCCGGACCGCACGCGCGTGCCGGCCACCATCGCCAAGAAGGTGGAAGCGGCCGAGCTGAAGCAGGTGAAGTATCCGGCCGACAGCAACTGGATCGGCGACTGGAAGGAGGGCGAGAAGATCGCCCAGAATGGCCGTGGCATGCAGTTCACCGACCCGGTGGGCGGCGTGAACGGCGGCAACTGCTACGCCTGCCACCAGATGACCAAGGCCGAGATCTCATTCGGCAATATCGGCCCGTCGCTGTACCAGTACGGCAAGCTGCGCGGCAATTCGCCGGAGGTGGTGAAGTACACCTGGGGCAAGATCTGGGACTCCAACGCCTACAGCGCCTGCTCCAACATGCCGCGCTTTGGCCACAAGGGCATCCTGACCGAGCAACAGATCCGCGACGTGATGGCGCTGCTGCTGGACCCGGCATCGCCGGTCAACCAGTAAGGCCGGCGCGGCTCCGGGCATGAATCGACGCGAATTCCTGCAGGTGCTGGCCGTGGCCGGCGCGGGCGGCATGGCCTTGCCCGCCGGCGAGGCCCAGGCCGCCCGCGCCGCCCAGCAGTTCTACGACGTGCCGCGCCACGGCAACGTCCACCTGCTGCATTTCACCGATTGCCACGCCCAGTTGCGGCCCGTGCACTTCCGCGAGCCGAGCGTGAACGTTGGCGTGGGGCCGTGGGCGGGCAAGCCGCCGCATCTGGTGGGCGAGGCGTTCCTGCGCCAGTACGGCATCCGCCCGGGCACACCGGCCGCGCACGCGTTCACCTCGATCGATTTCACCGAGGCCGCGCGCCGCTACGGCAAGGTCGGCGGGTTTGCCCACCTCGCCACACTGGTCAAGCGCCTGCGCGCCAGCCGCCCCGGCGCGCTGCTGCTGGATGGCGGCGACACCTGGCAGGGCTCGGCCACCGCGCTGTGGACCCAGGGCCAGGACATGGTCGATGCCGCGCTGCAACTTGGCGTGGACGTGATGACGCCGCACTGGGAGATGACGCTCGGCGCGGACCGCGTGAAGGAAATCGTCGGCAAGGATTTCAAGGACCGCGTGTCCTTCCTCGCGCAGAACGTGAAGACCAACGATTTCGGCGATCCGGTGTTCGATCCGTACGTGATCCGGCACATGAACGGCGTGCCGGTGGCCATCATCGGCCAGGCGTTCCCGTACACGCCCATCGCCAACCCGCGCTACCTCGTGCCCGACTGGACCTTCGGCATCCAGGAGGAAAGCCTGCAACAGGTGATTGACGACGTGCGCGGCAAGGGCGCCCAGGTGGTGGTGCTGCTGTCGCACAACGGCATGGATGTGGACCTGAAGCTGGCCTCGCGCGTGCGCGGACTGGACGCCATCCTGGGCGGCCACACCCACGACGGCGTGCCGGCGCCGGTGCCGGTGAAGAACCCGGGCGGGACCACGCTGGTCACCAACGCGGGCTCGAACGGCAAGTTCCTGGGGGTGCTGGATTTCGACGTACGGAATGGCAAAGTCGTCGATTTCCGATACAAGCTGCTGCCGGTCTTCGCCAATTTCCTGCCCGCCGACCCGGACATGGACGCGCTGATCCGCAAGGTGCGCGCCCCCTACGAAGCCAAGCTCGGCGAGGTCCTGGCCGTGAACCGCGGCCTGCTATACCGGCGCGGCAACTTCAACGGCACCTTCGACCAACTGATCCTGGACGGCCTGATGGCGGTGCAGGACGCCGAAATCGCCTTCTCCCCGGGCTTCCGCTGGGGCACGACGCTGGTGCCGGGCGAGCCGATCACCATGGAGGCGCTGATGGACCAGACCGCCATCACCTACCCGTACACCACGGTGACGGCGATGACCGGCGAGACCATCAAGACCGTGCTCGAGGACGTGGCGGACAACCTGTTCAATCCGGACCCGTACTACCAACAGGGCGGCGACATGGTGCGCGTGGGCGGGCTGCAGTACACCATCGACCCGAACCAGCCCATGGGCCAGCGCATCAGCGACATGCGCCTGGCCGGCCGTCCGCTCGACGCCGGCAAGACCTACAAGGTAGCCGGCTGGGCCCCGGTGGCCGAGGAAGCCCGCCAAACGGGCGGCCCCCCGGTGTGGGACGTCATGGCGCAGTGGCTGCGATCGAACAAGGAAGTTAGCGCCCGGCCGCTGAACCTGCCCACCGTGCGCGGCATGGACGGCAACCCCGGAATGATGGGCTGAGGTCCTTTCTCCGATGTGCAGTGTTGGGCGGACGCAATTGATACCCCGCGCGGAGTTCGGTTAGAATCGTCCGTCACGGGCCGATAGCTCAGCTGGGAGAGCGCTGCGTTCGCAATGCAGAGGTCGGGAGTTCGATCCTCCTTCGGTCCACCAGGATTTGTCTTACGAAACAACGCACTACGTCGAGAGATGTGGTGCGTTGTTTTGCTTTGGGGGATTCTGAATCGCTAGAATCCCAATGCGTCCGTGCGTCCGCATCGTTGAGATTCGCCATCCGGTCGTTCGCCGAATCGCAGAGCGTATAGTTTCCTCCCATGCACATGCCCAAATCCCCGGAACACACAGCGCCAGGCATCGGCAACGCCGCCACCGACCCCGCCGCCCGCGCCCAGGCCGGCCGGCGTAGCACCCTTGTCAGCGTGGCCGTCAATGTGGTCCTGACCATCGCGCAGGGGTTTATCGGCGTGGTGGCGGGGTCCCAGGCGCTGGTGGCGGACGCCATTCACTCCCTTTCCGATCTGGTTTCGGATTTCCTCGTGTTGTTCGCCGGGCATCACGGCAGCAAGGATCCGGATACCGATCACCCGTACGGGCATCAGCGCTTCGAGACCGCGGCGTCGCTGGCGCTGGGGGCCATCCTGCTGGCGGTGGGGGTGGGCATGCTCTGGGCGGCCATCGGCAAGATCCAGCATCCCGAAGGGGTGCAGCCGGTGAAGGCGATTGCGCTATGGGTGGCCATCGCCACGCTGATCTTCAAGGAACTGCTGTTCCGCTACATGCTCCGCGTGGCGGAGCGCGTGCGCTCGAGCATGCTGGTGGCCAATGCCTGGCATGCGCGGTCCGATGCGGCGTCGTCGCTGGTGGTGGCGCTCGGCATCGGCGGGAACCTGCTCGGTTATCACATCCTGGACCCCGTGGCGGCCATCGTCGTCGGGCTGGTGGTGGCGCGCATGGGGCTGCAGTTCGGCTGGACGGCCCTGAGCGACCTGATGGACCGCGCCGCCGATGACGACGTGGTGGCCGCCCTGCGCGCCGCCATGCTCGACACCCCCGGGGTGCTCGGCCTGCACGACCTCAAGACGCGCAAGATGGGGGATATGGTGCTGGTTGATGTCCACCTGGAGATCCGCGCCGACCTGACCGTGGAGCGCGGTCACGCCATCGCTACCGAGGCCCGCCGCCGCGCCATGCTGCGCGACGATGTCCTTAACGTGATGACCCACGTGGACCCGGTGCCGGCCCCGGACCCGGCCCCCTCGTCAGCGCAGGTCGCTGCGGCGGTAGAGGCTCAGGCCGACCGCCAGGAAGGCGAGCATGCCGGCGCAGCTCCGGTTGATCCACTGCACGGCGCGCGCTGACAGCGTGCGCATGGCGTGGCGTCCGCCGTACGCGTAGATCGACATCATCAGGATGTCCATCAGCGCGGCGATGACCGCCAGGATCGTGTATTGCAGCGCCACCGGCTTGTCCGCGTGGACGAACTGCGGCACGAAGGCCGAGGTAAACAGCAGCGTCTTGGGGTTGGAGAGCGCCACGAATAGCGCCCGGAAGAACGCCGCCCGGCCGCTGGCCGAGGCCGCGCCGGAGGTGGCCACCAGCGCCTGCGTTGGCGCGCGCCACATCCCCCACGCCAGGTAGAGCAGGTAGGCGGCGCCCATCCACTTGATGATGGTGAACCACTGCTCGGACGCCAGCAGCAAGGCGCCCAGCCCGCAGCCGACCGCGCCGATCAGGATCAGGTCGGCCAGCGCCGCGCCGGCGATGCCGCAGGCGGCCACCCGCATGCCCCGCGTGGCGCCGTTGCTCAGCGCGAGCAGCATGGTCGGGCCGGGCGTGACCATCACGGCGGCGACCGCAATCAGGTAGAGAAAGAGGGTAGTGGCATCCATCGCGGGGGCTCCTTCGGCAGCGAACCGCCAGTGTGCCCCGATCCCTGCCCGCATGCACGGGCCCTGTGGACATCTTCGCTACGCCTTGGGGACAACCACATGGATTGCCTGTGGCCTGCCTGGGGGCCGCATGTGGGCGGTATACGGATATCTCGGCGGCGTGGCGGGGGATGAAACCGGGCGCGAGGCGGTTGTCCACGTATACGCGGTGCGCCGCCCCTAGGTTGTCTTTTTTCCAAGCCCCTGACGGGAAAGGGAAAAGCCGGCTTATCAACGGCCAGGGGCGACGTTTACCTACTACTACTATTTATGCATACGTAAACAATATCTGTATACGTATACGCACCGTTGCCGAAACAGAAAAGCGCTGTGGATGGATCGGCTTCCAGCCAGCCTTCCGGCGAGGATCAGCGCGGCACCTTGAAGGCCTTGCGGGCCTTCAGCACCTCGGCGCGGGTCGCACAGCCTTCGAAATGATCGTTGACCAGGCCCATGGCCTGCATCAGCGCATACATCGTGGTCGGGCCGACGAACTTCCAGCCGCGCTTCTTCAGGTCCTTCGAGAGCGCCACGGACTCCGGCGACGTCGTCATCTCGCGCAGCACGGCCGGCGTGACTTTCTTCGGCCGCGACTTCGGGTCCGGCTCGAACTTCCAGAAATAGGCCGCCAGCGAGGGTTCGGTCTTCAGCAGATCCTGCGCGCGCTGGGCGTTGTGGATGGCGGCCTCGATCTTGCCCCGATGGCGGATGATGCCGGCGTCGCCCAGCAGCCGCTCCACGTCGCGCTCCGTAAACCGGGCGACCTTGTCGATCTCGAAATTGGCGAATGCCTTGCGAAAATTCTCACGTTTACGCAGGATCGTCAGCCAGCTCAGCCCGGACTGGAAGCCCTCCAGGCACAGTTTCTCGAACAGGCGCCGATCGTTATCGACCGGGAAACCCCATTCGTGGTCGTGGTAGTGGCAATAATCCTCGATCGTCCCGCACCAGCTGCAGCGTACCCGGGGCTGCGAGGCGGTCTCTGTCGATGTCATGCGTGAAGCTCCTGATGGGGTGGACGGCGCGCGCTGGCGCTTTGGCTGGGATCATGCCCGCACCTGCGGATTTGCGGAAGCCGGAATCGGACATGTAAAGCGGACACAAAAAGCGGACACAAAAAAGGCCAACCCGAGGGTTGGCCTTCTGACTTTCTACGACCCTGCAGCGCGCTCAGGCGAGCCGCTTGCCCGTGCGGTCGTGCATGAACGCCAGCGCCACGATGCTGATCATCGCGGCGGCAATCACGTAGTAGGCCGGCGCAAGCTTGTTTTGCGTCGACGTGATCAGCCACGTCACGATCAGGGGGGCGAAGCCGCCGAAGATCGTCACGGCGAAGTTATAGGCCAGCGAGAGGCCGGTGGAGCGCACCTCGGTCGGGAACTGCTCGGCCAGCACGGCCGGGGCCGGGCCGGTGAACGCGGCCAGCAGGATGCCCAGCACGATCTGCACCTGGAGCAGCGTGGCCGTGGTCGGCGACACGTTGAGCCAGTGGAACAGCGGGTAGGCCAGCGCGCCGATGGCCACCGCCACCACGGTCAGCATGCGCTTGCGGCCGACGCGGTCGGACAGCATGCCCATCAGCGGGCACAGCACCAGGATGATGGCGCCGCAGATCGCGGTCGACTGGAACGTCGCGCCCAGCGGCAGGCCGAGCTGCTGCTTGGCGTACGACGGCATGTAGAACACCAGCACGTAGGTGCAGACCGTCCAGAGGATGGTCACGCCCAGGCCGGCCAGTACTTCGCGCGGATGGTCGCGCAGCACCTGCGAGAGCGGCGAGAACTTCACATTGTTCTTGCGACGTTCGGCCTGGCGCGCCTCGAACTCGGGCGGCTCTTCCAGATGCGAGCGGATGTACATGCCCACGGGACCGATCAGCAGCCCGAACAGGAACGGAATGCGCCAGCCCCAGGCATCGATCTGCTCCGGGCTCAGGCCATTGGTCACCAGCGCACCCATCGCCGCGCCGAGCATGAACGAGATGCCCTGGCTGGCCTGCTGCCAGCTGGCATAGGCGCCGCGCTCCTCGTCCGGTGCGTGCTCGATCAGGAACGCCGTGGCGCCCCCGACCTCGCCGCCGGCCGAGAAGCCCTGGATCAGCCGCGCCACCACGATCAGCGCCGGGGCCCAGAGGCCGATGCTGTCGTAAGTGGGCGCCAGGCCGATGATGGCCGTGCCGAGCGCCATCAGCAGGATGGTCAGCGTCAGCGCCGCCTTGCGGCCGACACGGTCGGCGTAGACGCCGAGCACGATGGCGCCCACGGGCCGCATGAAGAAGCCCACGCCGAAGGTGGCTACGGTCAGCAGGAACGAGGTGAGGTCGTCGCCGGTGGGGAAGAACAGCTTGGCGATGATGACCGCGAAGAAGCTGTAGACGGTGAAATCGAACCATTCCAGGCCGTTGCCGATGGTCGCGGCGAGGATCGCGCGTCGTCGGGTGGCTTTGGACAGGTCATTGGCAGTGGCAGCTGTGACGGACATTACACTTTTCTATGACGGTGAAAACAGCCGCCATCTTAAGCGAATCCTTACATTTGCCGGGTTTGGGTGTGCGGTTGGGAGGGATCAGGTACCGCCGTGACGGCGTCATTCTGCGCCGGCGGGGCCGGTTTCTTGCGCGTGAACCACAGCCAGAGCGCGCTGGCGATCCAGCCGGTGACGAAGACGGTGTCGCCGGCGTGGTTGAACAGTGCGGGGGCCAGCGGCGTGCCGAAGACGGCGGCCAGGGTGTCCGCCGGCAGCCGCGCCACGATCCACAACACCACGGCGGGCCCGCTGCCATAGACGCCCGGCTGCCACCACAGCGCGTGGGGCAGGGCGTGAAGGGGAGCGTGGGGCTTGAACACGATGTTCGCCGGTGGGCCGGTCCGAGGCAGCTTGGGGAGGCGATCCGGGGATCGCAGGCTTTTCGCCATCATAGGCCCAATCGCCATATGCCTGCCGTCAGGCGCGGGCCTACGCTGTCGGCCTGTGTGCGCTATCCAACGCGGTGGCGAGGCGGGTGTGACGCGCACGGTCCGATGTTCAGAAAATTTGCACGAGGTATCCGCAATCGGGGTACGCCGGGGGCGGCCATTGTTGCCAAACTTCATGCAGTTGGACAAAAGGATTGAAGGCCATGAGCACGCTTCCCGCCATTTACGTGTCACACGGATCGCCGATGCTGGCGATCGACCCCGGCCCCACGGGCGCCGCATTCGATGCGCTGGGCGAACGCCTGCGCGCGCGCCAGCCCAAGGCGGTGCTGGTGATCTCGGCACACTGGATCTACAGCACGCTGGTCGTCGGCACGCGCACGCGCCAGGAGGCGTGGCACGACTTCGGCGGCTTTCCGCGCGAGTTGTACGCGCTCCGCTACGACGCGCCCGGCGCCCCGGACGTGGCCGCCCGGGTCAAGGTGCTGGTCGAAGCCGCCGGCGTGGAGGGCGTCTGCTACGTGGCCGAGGACGCCGATCGTCCGCTCGACCACGGCGCCTGGATGCCGATGCGTCACTTTTTCCCGGACGCCGACCTGCCGGTCCTGCAGCTTGCGCTGAACCCGTACCTGAGCCCCGCCACGCAGATCGAAATCGGCCGTGCGCTGGCACCGTTGCGCGATGAAGGCGTGATCGTGATCGGCTCGGGCAGCTTCACGCATAACCTGCAGGAAGTGTTCGGGGGCGGGCGCAAGGCCCAGCATGGCCCGGAGACCGAGCCCTATGTCGATGCATTCCGCGATTGGATGAAAGACGCGCTGGACGAAGCGCTGGCCACCGGCGATACCAGCCGGATCGCCGGCTACCGGGACAACGCGCCATTCGCCCGCCGCGCGCACCCGACCGACGAACACCTGCTGCCGTTCTTCGTGGCGCTGGGCGCGGCGCTCGGCCCTGCATCGGCGACCGATGGGCAGGCCCAGGTCGATCGCATCGCGGATGAAGTCACCTACGGCGTGCTTGCCATGGACACCTTCGTGTTCGAGGGGCAGGGCGCGGGCAGCGCCCCCGCTCGGCAGGCCGCCTGATCTTCCTTCGGGCTAGCGCGGCGTGAGATACCGCCGCGCGGCGCGCGCCCCGAACAGCGCGATCACCCCCATCGTCACCGCCACCACGGCCAGCCCGAAGCGCAGGTTGGCCAGGTGCGCCACCCCGCCGATCAGCACCGGCCCCAGCAGCAATCCCACATAGGCGAAGCGCGCCACGCGCGCGATGCCCTCGGCAGCGGTCACGCCGGGCAGGCGCGACGCCGCCACGAAGAAGATCGGCACCATATTGGCCGCGCCCAGCCCCATCAGGCTGAAGCCGATGAGCGTCGGCACCGGCCACGGCGCCGCGATGGCCAGCGCGATGCCGGCAAAGCCGAGCCAGGCGCTGCCGGTCAGCGTGCGGGCATCGCCAAAGCGCGCGCGCAGCAGGTCGCCGCCAAAGCGCCCACAGGCCATGCCGCCCGAGAACGTGGCGTAGCCAAAGCTGATCCAGCCGAGCGGGGCTTCCGCCACATCGCGCATATAGACCGCCGTCCAGTCGTACATCGCCCCTTCGCCGACCAGCCCGAGGAACGCCATCAGCCCAAGCAGCCAGAGCGCGCGGGAAGCGTGCGCGCGATGGTGATGGTCGGTCGTCGGCATGGCCGGATGATCGGCCAGCAGCCCGCCCGCAACGCCCACGGCGGTCAGCGCCGTCATGGCCGCGATCATCGCCGCATGGGCCAGCGGCGGCACGCCCAGCGTCAGCATCAGTCCGCCGAATGCCGCCCCGGCCATGCCGCCTAGGCTGAACATGCCGTGCAGGGCCGACATCACGGGCCGGGGGCGGCTGGCCTCCACCGTGGCGGCCTGCGCGTTCATCGACACGTCGAACGCGGCGTTGGCCATGCCGAAGAGGAGCAGCATCGGCAGCAGCAGCGTGAAGGCAGGCATGGCGAGGATGCCGAGCGTGCAGAGCGCGAACGCCACGCCGCCCAGCATCGAGGCCCGCCCGCTGCCCAGCCGCGCCACCCAGCGGCCGACCGGGCCCATCGCCAGGATGGCGCCGCCGGCCACGGCCAGCATGGCGAAGGAGAGCATGGCGTCCGATAGCCCGAAGCGCGCCTTGATGGTCGGGATGTGGACGCCCCAGGTGGCGAAGGTGGCGCCGTTGACGAAGAACAGCGCCATGGTGCCGCGCGTGGCGCGGGAGACATCGCTCATGCGGCGGCCTCCGGGCGCAGCAGCCCGCGCTTGTGCAGGGCGAAGCCGAACGCCAGCAGCGCGCCCACGGCCAGCGCCACCATCACCCACAGCATCAGCCAGTAACCGCCGGCGGCGCGCCACAGCAGCGCGCCGAACCACGGCGCGGCGGCCTGCATGATCAGGACCGGCGTCATCATCAGCCCGTTCAGCGTGGCGTAGTGGTGGCGGGAGATCAGCTCGGGCATGGCCATCGCGCGCAGCATGGTGTTGACGCCATTGGCGCAGCCATAGAGCACGGCGGCCAGCATCAGCCAGTAGCCGTGGCCGAGCGCGAAGCAGAGCAGCCCGGCACCCATCAGGCAGTAGACCGGCATCGACAGCCGCACCGGGTGGTGGATCGGCAGGCGCGCCATGGCCAGCCGGCCGGCCACCTGCGCGGGGCCGATCAGCGCCGCCACGATGAGCTGCTGTCCCACCGGCATGCCCTTCTCGGTCAGCATCGGGATCAGGTGCGCGCCGAGCAGCGAGGCGACTACGGCCGTCGCCGTGAAGGCCAGCACCACGGCCCAGAACACGGGCTGGCGCAGCGTCAGCCGCGCGATGCCGGGCCCGCCGGCGCCGGCAAGTGGCCCGCCAGCCTGCGCGGACGCGTAGGTGGCATGCGCCGTGTAGCGCAGCCGCGCATGCAGGGGCGCGCAGACGAACAGGTTCAGCGCGGCGAAGATCACCAGCGTGCCGCGCCAGCCCAGGTGCAGTACCAGCCACTGGCCGAGCGGGATAAAGATCGTGCTGGCGAAGCCGGCCAGCAGCGTCACGTGGACGATCGGCTTCTGGTAGCCATCGCCATACGCCTGGCGCAGCACCACGAAGGCGGGTTCATAGAGCGTGGACGCCATGGCCAGCCCGAGCGGAATCCACATCAGCAGGAACATCGTCGGCGAGGGCGACCACGCCCACAGCAACAGGCCGATGGCCGCCAGCACGGAGCCGCATCCCATCACCTTGCGCGCCGGCACGCGGTCCAGCAGCCGGCCCACGGCGAACGAGCACAGCGCCCAGACCAGCAGCCCGAGCGAGAACCCGCCGGCCAGGAACGGCTTGCCGAGGCCCAGCGACTGGTGCATCGGGTCGATGAAGACCGTGAACGTGAAATAGAGCGTGCCCCAGCTGATGATCTCGGTCAGGCCGAGCGTCCAGACGATATGGCGGGGCGGGGGCGCAGCGGTGGGTACGGCGGGGGCGTCGATGGTGGTCATGGCGCGCCCGGCGCAGGGCGGGGGCGCGCCGGTGGCGATGCGATGGATGAAGCGGGAATTGTATCGGCGTGACGGGCGAATGCCTACGTCAGTGCACTTGCTCAGGGACTGCCATCGCCGGGCAGGTTGGGCGGGCCTTTCAGTTCGACGGTGTTGCCGTCCGGGTCCTTCACATAGATCGACGGACCGGTGCCTTCGGCCCCGTAGCGCTGTTCGACCGGCCCGGTATCAACGTGATGAATGCGCAGATGCTCAAATATCGCCTCCGCATCGAACGGATCGATACGCAGGCAGAAATGGTCGAGGTTGCGGCCCTCTGCCCCCGGTCCCGCGCCGCCGGCACGGCCGATCGGGCCGTCCAGCGAAACGAGGTCGATCAGCCCGTTGCCGGCGCGGAGCTGCGTCAGGCCGATGGCGGTCTGCTCAAGCTCCAGGATGCAGCCGAGCACATCGATATAGAACCGCACGAGGCGCGGCACGTTGGCGGTGCGCAGTACGAGGTGGTCGATGCCGGCGATGCGGAGCATGGGCGGTCAGCCAGGATCAGGCGTGGAGGCCGTCGTACTCGATGACCTTGAGGCTGCCCAGATCGACGTTATCCACACAGCGCACGTTCACGGCGGCGGTGGGATTGCCCTTCGGGTCGGTCGCCTCGGCGTAAGGGCCGCAGCCGCAGACCGGGCAGAAGCGATGCGCGATCTTCATCGTGTTGAAGCGGTAGGTGGTGGCGTGCTCGTCCGGCGTCTTGAGCCGGAACTGCGCCTTGGGCACGAACCAGAGCAGATGCCCGCGCCGGCGGCAGATGGTGCAGTTGCACTGCAGCACCTGCGTGATCTCGCCATCCGCCTCGAAGGCGACGCGGCCGCAGTGGCAGCTTCCTTGATACGTGGTCATGGGGTCTCCTTGTCGGGGTCTTCCGCCCGATCACTGGTCCGGAATCAGCCGCTTGCCCAGGCTGACGGCCGCATCCCGGCCATAGCCGAGCTTCGCGTAGAACGCCATCACGGCGTCGTTGCCTTCGCGCACCTGCAGGTTGATCTTGGGGCAGCCGCGCTCGATCAGCAGCGCCTCGGCGCGCGCCATCAGCATACGCCCATAGCCGCGCCCCTGGCAGGCGGGCGCGACGGCGAGGTAGTAGACCCAGCCGCGATGCCCGTCGAAGCCGATCATCGCCGTGGCCACCACGTGGGCATCGACCTCGCCGACGAGGAACAGCTCGGGCTGCTCGGTCAGCTTGCGCGCGATGTCGCGGTGGGGATCGTTCCAGGGGCGGGTCAGGCCGCAGGCTTGCCACAGGGCAACCACGGTGGATTCGTCGGCGGGGCGGTAGGGGCGGATCTGCATGAGCGGAAGTAGAGAACAGGGGAAGACAGGGTGAACCCCAGTGTACCGAAAGCGACAGTCATCTACCCGACACACTTCCGGTTTAAATTTTCATTCGAACATCTAACATGATCGAATGAGCCTAACTCCGCGACAACGTGAAATCCTCGACTGGCTGCGCGATGCCAGCGAACTCAGCACCGACCAGCTTGCCGATCGCTTCCAGGTCAGCACGCAGACGATCCGGCGTGACATCAACGACCTGAGCGAGCAGGGCCTGGTGCGGCGGCTGCATGGCGGGCTGAGCCTGCCGGCGGGCCAGCGCAACCTCAGTTTTTTGCAGCGCAGCACGGCGCAGATCGAACGCAAGCGGCGCATCGCCCATGCGGCCATCGCACTCGTGCCGGACAACGCCACGCTGTTCCTCGGCTACGGCACCACGGTGGCCGAGTTCGCGCGCGCGTTGCCGGCCGACCGGCCGCTGCGCGTGGTCACCAACAACCTGGACGCCGTGCACGCGCTGGCCGAGAAGCCCGCCATCGAGACCTGGGTGGCCGGCGGCCGGCTGCGTCCCGGTGACCGCGACGTGATGGGCAGCGCCACGCTCGACTTCATCCGCCGCTTTCGCGCGCATCTGTCGATCTGCGGCGCGGGCGCGGTGGATGCCGACGGCAGCCTGTTCGAGTTCCACCCGGACGAGGCGGAGTTCACCCAGGTGCTGTTCGCCAACAGCCACGTCCGCGCGGTGCTGGCCGACAGCAGCAAGTTCCTGCGCGACGCGCCCTGCCGCGTGGCCACGCTCGCCCAGATCGACCATTTCTTCACCGATGAGGAAGCCCGCACCGACGCTGGCGCGGACCTGCCCGCGCTGTGCGAACGCGCGGGTGTCTCGCTTCATATCTGCTGACGCAATCGACGACCCATACGCTGATAAGAACCCATGGCCTACCTGCGACTCGACAACCTGCAGCAGCGCTTCGGCGAGCAACACGTGCTCCGCGGCATCGACCTCGACGTGGCGCGTGGCGAGTTCATCGCGCTGCTCGGCGCCTCGGGCTGCGGCAAGACCACGCTGCTGCGGCTGATTGCCGGACTGGACCGGCCGAGCGGCGGGCGGATCTGGTTCGATGGCGCGGACGTGACCGACGTGGACCCCGCCGCGCGCCACCTGAGCATGGTGTTCCAGTCGTACGCGCTGTTTCCGCACTTGAGCGTGGGCGAGAACATCGTCTTCGGCCTGCGCGCGCGCAAGCTGCCGCGCGAGGAGCAGGCGGCGCGGCTCAAGCAGGCCGCCGACATGCTCGGGCTGGACAAGCTCCTCGCGCGCAAGCCGGGTGAACTCTCGGGCGGGCAGCGGCAGCGCGTGGCGCTGGCACGCGCCATCGTCTCGCATCATCCGGTCTGCCTGATGGACGAGCCGCTCAGCAACCTCGACGCCCAGCTACGTGCCGAGATGCGCGCCGAACTGCGCAAGCTTCAGCGCGCGCTCGGGCTGACGGTGATCTACGTCACCCACGACCAGGTGGAAGCCATGAGCATGGCCGACCGCATCGTGCTGATGCATCAGGGCGAGATCGCCCAGGTCGGCACGCCCGAACAGCTTTATGAGCAGCCAGCCACGCCCGTCGTGGCGCGCTTTATCGGCCAGCCGCCGATGAATTTGCTGCGCGTGCCGGGGCTGGACGGGCTGGTGGGCATTCGTCCCGAACACATCGCGCTGGCGGCGACGGGCACTGCCGGCACGGATATTCACGATGGCGTCGTCGCGCGCAGCGAATATCACGGCGCAGACACGCTGATCGAGGTGCAGGTCTACGAGCAGCCCGTGCTGGTGCGCCATCCGGGCCGGCTTGCGCTGCAGACCGGCAGCCGGCTGGCGCTGGAATGGCCGGCCGCACGCGCCCACCGGTTTGCCGCGTGAGGGGCCTCCCTCCATCCCCATGACTTTCCCGATGTTTTGATTCGTCTTTCACCAGGAGCCTTCATGTCGTTCAAATCCCGTGGCCTCGCCCTCGCGCTGGGCGCCGTTCTCTCGATGGCCGCGCTCGGCGCGGCGGCACAGACGCAGGTGACCATGTACTACCCGGTCTCGGTCGGCGGCCCGCTGACGCAGGTGGTAGACAAGCTGGTCGACCAGTTCCAGCAGGCCAACCCGGACGTCAAGGTCAACGCCATCTACGCCGGCAACTACGACGACGCCCGCACCAAGGCGCTGGCCGCCCTCAAGGCCGGCACGCCGGTGCAGACCTCGGTGCTGTTCTCGATCGACCTGTTCGAGCTGAAGGACCAGAACGTGATTCGCCCGTTCGATGACTTCGCCACCACGCCGGAAGACAAGGCGTGGCTCCAGAGCTTCTACCCGGGCCTGATGGACAACGGCCGCGCCGACGGCAAGACCTGGGGCATCCCGTTCCAGCGCTCGACCATCGTCATGTTCTACAACAAGGACGCCTTCAAGCAGGCCGGCCTGGATCCGAACAAGCCGCCGCGTACCTGGACCGAGATGCGCGAGGCTGCTGCCAAGCTGGTGAAGCAGGACGGTGGCGCCACGTCGCGCTGGGGCGTGATGATTCCGTCGACGGGCTACGCCTACTGGATGTTCGGCGCGCTGGCCAAGCAGAACGGCGCCACGCTGATGAACGCCGCCGGCTCGCACACCACCTTCGACACGCCCAAGACCGTGGAGGCGCTCCAGTACTGGACCTCGCTGGCCAAGGACGGCCTGAGCCCGAAGGGCCTGATCGAATGGGGCACGCTGCGCCAAAACTTTGTCGAGGGCAAGACGGCGATGATGTGGCACTCCACGGGCAACCTGACCGCCGTGCTCAAGGATGCCAAGTTCGACGTGGGCGTGGCCCCGCTGCCGGGCAACCCGACGGGTGGCTCGCCCACCGGCGGCGGCAACTTCTACCTGTTCAAGAGCGGCAGCGAAGCCGAGCAGAAGGCCGCCTACCGTCTGGTGCGATTCCTGACGGCGCCGGAACGTTCGGCCGAATGGAGCGTGGCCACCGGCTACATGGGCGTGAGCCCGGCCAGCTACGAGACGCCGACGCTCAAGAGCTACGCTGCCAAGGTGCCGCAGACGCTGGTCGCGCGTGACCAGCTCCAGGTGGCGACGGCGGAACTGTCGACGCACCAGGCGGGCCGCGTGCGCAAGGTGCTCGAGGACTCGCTCCAGTCGGCCATCACCGGCCAGCAGGAGCCGAAGGCCGCGCTGGCCGGCGCCCAGGCGCAGGCTGACCGCATCCTGAAGCCGTACCAGCGCTGACGCGGCGGGCCCACCGTGAACGACATCCGCCACGCCATGACTTCCCGATCCTTCGTCTCCAGGCCGGCCGTCCATGCGTGGCTGATGTTGCTGCCGGCGCTGGTGCTGCTGGCGGCGTTCACCTACTGGCCCATCGCGGGCAGCGTCTGGGAGAGCCTGCACACGCAGGCGCCCGGCGTCGCTCCGATGTTCAGCGGCGCGGACCAGTTCGCCGCGCTGCTGGACGACCCGGTGTTCCTGCAGGCGCTGCGCAACAACTTCTGGTACGCGCTGGTCACGGTGCCGGTCTCGGTAATGCTGGCGCTGGCGATGGCGCTCTGGGTCAATGAGCGCTTCGCGGGCCGCGGCCTGCTGCGGCTGGCCTTCTTCACGCCGACCATCCTGCCGATGGTGGCCGCCGCCAACGTCTGGCTGTTCTTCTACGCGCCCGACATCGGCCTGTTCAACCAGCTGCTCGGCGCCGCCGGCATCGCCGGCCGCAACTGGCTGGGCGATGTGGAGACCGTGCTGCCCGCGCTGATGGTCATCACCATCTGGAAGGAGGCGGGCTTCTTCATGATCTTCTACCTCGCCGCGCTTCAGTCGATCTCACCCGAACAGCGCGACGCGGCGCGCATCGAGGCGCCGTCCGCCTGGTACCGGCTACGGCGGGTCACCCTGCCGCTGCTGGCGCCGACCACGCTGTTCGTGGTCGTCAACGCGCTGATCAACGCGTTCAAGCTGGTCGATCACCTGTTCGTGCTCACGCGCGGCGGCCCGAACAACGCCAGCACGCTGCTGCTCTACTACCTCTATGAAGTGGCGTTCAAGTTCCAGGACATCTCGTACGCCTCGGCGCTGACGCTGGTGCTGCTGGCGCTGCTGGCCCTGTGCTCGGCGCTCCAGTTCTGGTTCTCCCGCAAGCGGGTCCATTACCGATGACGATCGCTCCTCCCCGGTTGTTGCTTCCCGTGGCCGGCTGGCTGGCCGGCCTGCTGTGGATCGCCCCGTTGCTGCTGATGTTCTGGGCAGCCTTCCACCCCGATGGCGATGCGCTGCGCCTGTCCTTCGACACCCGCTGGGGCTTCGGCAACTTCCCCGCCGCGTGGCGCGTGGCGCCGTTCGCGCGTTACCTCGTCAACACGTTCTGCATCGTCACGCTGCTGCTGGTGCTCCAGCTGCTGGTGTGCACGCTGGCTGGCTATGCACTGGCGCGGCTGCGCTTCCCGGGCCGGGGGCTGGTGTTCGCCATCGTCATGCTCCAGCTGATGGTGATGCCGGAGGTGCTGATTACCGAAAACTACGTCAGTGTGGCGCGGCTCGGGCAGGTGGATCACTACCTCGGCGTGGCGCTGCCCTACATCGGCAGCGCGTTCGGCATCTTCCTGCTGCGCCAGACCTTCATGATGGTGCCGCAGGAGCTGGAGGACGCGGCGCGCATCGAGGGCCTGGGCCGGCTGGCGATCCTGCTCAAGGTCTACGTGCCGCTGGCCCGGCCCACCTACCTGGCCTATGCGCTGGTGTCCATCAGCTATCACTGGAACAACTTCCTGTGGCCGCTGGTGATTACCAACACCGAGGCAAGCCGGCCGGTGACCGTGGGCATGGCGCTGTTCGCGGCGCCCGAGACCGGTGTGGACTGGGGCGTGCTGTCCGCCGGCACGCTGCTGTCGATTGGCCCGCTGCTGGTCGCCTTCCTGCTGTTCCAGCGCCAGTTCATGCAGTCGTTCATGAACGCCGGCATCAAGTAGCCCGACAAAACTGGCCCCGCGCGAGGCGGGGCCCGGGCGCGATCAGTGGTTGCGCCAGCGCTGCACCATCACCTGCTGGACCTTGCCCTTGAAGAAGTAGCGGCGGTCCGTGGCGCCCTGCGGGTCGGCGCCGATCACGATCGGGCTGGTGTTCAGACCCACGCCGCCCGTCACCGAGACCGACGGGGTGCGCTCGACGTTGTTGACCCAGAGCCGCACCGCGCCGTCGCCGTCATAGGCGCCGACGATGAAGTACGAATCCGTGCCATTGAGCGAGGACAGCGGCACGGTGGCGTACTGGTAGCCGCCGTTGACGTAGACGCCGAAGCGCAGCAGCGTGCCCGCCTGCTCCAGCGCGAAGCCGCCCGCGTCGCTCTTGGCAAGGATCGCGGCGGTGGCGCCCGAGGTCAGGTCGTCGAAGTTGACCACCGCGCTGACCAGGAAGCCGCCGTTGATGTCGTTGTCGGCCTGCCAGGTCGTGACCGACTGCGCGCCGGCAAACACCATGCTGCCGCCCACGCGGTCCTCATCGGACGTGACCGACAGCACTTCCAGCGTCGGCGTGGTGCCGCTCTGGGCCACCGCGTAGTTCGTCGGGCCGGTGCGCTTGTAAGTCAGCGGGTAGGCGGTCTGGGTGAGCGTGTTCATGTGCACCAGCGACGTGGCTTCGGTGATCAGCGCCCGCGCCGAGGTAGCCAGCGGCGTGGCGCCCCGGTCGTAGTCCGAGGTGATGAAATCCACGTCCTCGCGCAGCGCCGACAGGTACAGTTCGCCCAGGCTGGCCGGCGTGGTGTAGACGCCCACGCCGAGGCCGAGCAGCTTGGCCTGATCGATCGCGCCGAACAGGCTCGCCATCCGGTATTCGAGTTCCACGCCCTGGAAGCCCAGGCTCTTGGCCGTGCGCATGCGGTTGCGGATATCGCTCTCGATCAGGGCATGGAAGCGCACATGGTCGCGGATGCTCGCGAATTCCGACTGTGCCAGCAGCGCCTGGGCGCGCACCAGATGCTGGTGGCGGTTATTGCCGTCCATAAACGCGCGCAGCATGACCGGCCGGCCCGCCGTGGCGTAGCCCCAGTCGCGGATCGCGCGCAGCACGCCGAGCATCAGCGTGTCGCTGGCGGCGGCCGTCGAGTAGCCCTCCTTGATTTCGAGGAACAGCATGCGGTCGCTCTGCTGCAGCGCGGTATTGGCCAGCGCGCTGGCGAAGGTGCCCACGGCGGACTCCGAGTCGCTGTGCTCGACATAGACCTGGCCATCGGCGTGCAGGGTCAGGTCGAACTCCACGAGGTCGAGCCCCCGGTTCAGCGCCATCGACACTTGCGTGGTCGTGGCGGCATTGCTGGCGCCGTAGCAGTTATGGCAGGACAGCGCGACCGTGTTGCCGAGCGGCGAGACCGGCAGGCTGCGGGACACGCCGGTCCAGTAGCCCGCGAACGCCGGCGAGAACACGGCCGCGAGCAACAGCCCGGAACATGCGCGAATGAAACGTCGAAACACCAGCGTAGTGGACGGCATGCGAACCTCGCTTTGAAGGTGGAAACGGCGATTGGAACTGCGAAAAGTGCCGCGTGATGCCCGGCTGGGCGGCGGCAATGCGGATTGTTCCGGCTGACCGTGTCAGCGCCGTGACGCTGTTGCGGTGGCGATACGCAAGTCGCAAAGATTCACTTGAACATTGATAGACGAAAAAAAGGGCAGGTGCCAGCGATTGCCGACACCTGCCCCTGCTTACCTCAGCGCGATCAGGCGGCTTGCTGCCCCGCCTCCGGATGCTTGAACTGCGCCAGCAGCTTGGCCCACCGGCCGCGCACCGCGTTGAGATTGTTCTCCTTCACGTGCCCGAAACCGCGGATATCGTCCGGCAGGTTCGCCAGCGCAATCGCGGTGTCGTGGTTCGCGGCGGACAAGCCTTGCGCCAGTGTGTCCAGCAGCGCCCGGTATTCGCCGATCAGCGCGCGCTCGGTGCGCCGTTCCTCGGTCTTGCCGAAGATATCGAGCGCACCACCGCGCAGCCCCTTCAGCCTGGCCAGCAGGCGGAACAGCGTCATCGTGGACGGGCCGAAGCGGCGCTTGACCAGATGCCCCTTGTCGTCGCGCTTGGCCATCAGCGGCGGCGCGAGCCAGAAGTTGAGCTGGTAGTCGCGGCCGGGCTCGCCTTCGAACTGGGCGCGCAGTTTGTCGAGGAACACCGGGTCGGTGTAGAGCCGCGCCACCTCATACTCGTCCTTGTACGCCATCAGCTTGGCCAGATTGCGCGCGGCGGCCTCGGTCAGCGGCAGCGGCTTGCCGGCGCCCACCATGGCCGTTTCGGCCGCGCGCACGCGTTGCACGGCGTCGCGGTACTCGGCGGCATAGGCGGCGTTCTGGTACTGGGTCAGCAGGTCCACGCGGCTCGCGATCAGCTTCTCCAGCAGCGCGCCCGAAGACGTCGGCAGCTTCACCACGTCCGCCCCGTCCATGGCCGGCTTGAGCTTGCCGGTCAGCCCCAGCACCTGCGCCGGGTCGTGCGCCATGTGGCGGCCCCAGTCGAACGCGGCCTTGTTCTTGTCCACCGACACGCCGTTCAGTTCGATGGCGCGCTCCAGCGCCTCCAGCGTCAGCGGAATCCAGCCCTTCTGCCAGGCGAAGCCGAGCACCAGCGGGTTGGTGTAGATGGCATCGCCGATCAGCGCCACGGCCAGCGCACTGGCGTTGATGAACTCGCACTGCTCGCCCACGGCGGTGCGGATGTCCTGCTCCGCCGACAGGCCCGGGAACTGCCACTTCGGATTCTTGATGAAGTCGGCGGTCGGCGTCTGCGCGGTGTTGACCACCGCGCGGGTGCGGCCCGCCTGCGTCTTCGAGATCACTTCGTCGTTGGCCGAGACGATGGCATCGCAGCCGATGACCAGATCCGCCTCGCCCATGGCGATGCGCGTGGCATGGAGGTCATCGGGCTTGGCGGCAATCTGCACGTGGGACAGCACCGCGCCGCCCTTCTGCGCCAGCCCGGCCATGTCCAGCACCGTCACGCCCTTGTTCTCGAGGTGCGCGGCCATGCCGAGCAGGCCGCCAATCGTCACCACGCCGGTGCCGCCCACGCCCGTGACCAGCACGCCGAACGGGTGGTCGAGCGATGGCAGCGTCGGCTGGGGCAGCACCGGCAGGCTGTCCATCGACAATCCCCGCTCCCGGGGCTTGCGCACCTGCGCGCCTTCGGCCGTCACGAAGGACGGGCAGAAGCCGTTCAGGCACGAGAAGTCCTTGTTGCACGACGACTGGTTGATCTGGCGTTTGGTGCCCAGCTCGGTCTCGAGCGGCTCCACCGACAGGCAGTTCGACTTGACCGAGCAGTCGCCGCAGCCTTCGCACACCGCGTCGTTGATGAAGGCGCGGCGGGCCGGATCGGGGAAGGTGCCGCGCTTGCGGCGCCGACGCTTCTCGGTGGCGCAGGTTTGGTCGTAGATCAGGATGGTGCAGCCCGGCACTTCGCGGAGTTCACGCTGGATGCGATCCAGCTCGTCCCGATGGTGGACGGTGAGCCCCTCGGGCAGCTTGATCGCGCCGTTGTACTTCTCGGGCTCGTCCGTGACGATGACGATCTGCTTCGCGCCTTCGGCGGATACCTGGTAGGCGATGTCGCGCACCGAGAGCTCGCCGTCCACGGGCTGGCCGCCGGTCATCGCCACGGCGTCGTTGTAGAGGATCTTGTAGGTGATGTTGACCCCCGCCGCGATCGACGCGCGGATGGCCAGCAGCCCCGAGTGGAAGTAGGTGCCGTCGCCGAGGTTGGCGAACACGTGCTTGTCGCCCGCGAACGGCGCCTGGCCGATCCAGGCCACGCCTTCGCCGCCCATCTGGCTGAAGGTGCTGGTGCTGCGGTCCATCCACACGGTCATGTAGTGGCAGCCGATGCCGGCCAGCGCGCGCGAACCCTCGGGCACGTTGGTTGACGTATTGTGCGGACAACCGGAGCAGAACCACGGTTTGCGCTCGGCGGTCACGCGCGGCGTGGCCAGCGCGCGCTCCTTGGCCTCGATGACCGCCAGACGGGCGGCGATGCGGGCGCGCACATCGGACGGCAGGTCGAACTTTTCCAGCCGCGTGGCGATGGCCTTGGCGATGATCGCCGGCGACAGCTCGTAGTGGGCCGGCAGCAGCCAGTTGTTCTGCGGGATCGACCATTCGCCGCCCGCGTTGTCGCGCTCGTCGAACTTGCCGTACACCTTGGGGCGCACGTCGTCGCGCCAGTTGTACAGCTCCTCCTTGAGCGCGTATTCCATGATCTGGCGCTTTTCCTCGACGACGAGGATCTCCTGCAGCCCCTCGGCGAACTTGCGCGCGCCGTGCGCCTCCAGCGGCCATACGCAGCCCACCTTGTAGAGGCGGATGCCCAGGCGCGCGCAGGTCTCGTTATCGAGGCCGAGGTCGGACAGCGCCTGGCGGGTGTCGAGGTAGGCCTTGCCGGCGGTCATGATGCCGAAACGCGCGTGCGGCGAGTCGATCTCGATCCGGTCGATCTTGTTGGCCCGCACATAGGCCAGGCCGGCGTACCACTTGTAGTCGAGCAGCCGCGCTTCCTGTTCCAGCGGCGGATCGGGCCAGCGGATGTTCAGGCCGCCCTGCGGCAGGATGAAGTCATCGGGCAGCACGATCTCCACGCGGTGCGGATCGAGTTCGACCGAGGCCGACGATTCCACCACGTCGGTCACGCACTTCATGGCCACCCAGAGGCCGGAGTAGCGGCTCATCGCCCAGCCGTGCAGGCCGTAGTCGAGGTATTCCTGTACGTTCGACGGATAAAGCACGGGCAGGCCGCAGGCCTTGAAGATGTGCTCGGACTGGTGCGCCAGCGTGGAGGACTTGGCCGAATGGTCGTCACCGGCCAGCACCAGCACGCCGCCGTGCTGGCTGGAGCCGGCGGAGTTGGCGTGCTTGAAGACGTCGCCGGTGCGGTCCACGCCCGGGCCCTTGCCGTACCACATGCCGAATACGCCATCGAACTTGGCATCCGGATACATGTTGACCTGCTGGGAGCCCCAGACCGAGGTGGCGGCGAGATCTTCGTTCAGGCCAGCCTGGAAGACGACGTTGTGCGCTGCAAGATGCTTCTTGGCTTTCCAGAGCGACTGGTCGAGCGCGCCGAGCGGCGACCCGCGATAGCCGGACACGAATCCGGCAGTGTTCAGACCCGCGGCGCGATCCCGTTCCTGCTGCAGCATCGGCAGCCGTACCAACGCCTGCGTGCCGCTGATATAGATGCGGCCGCGTTCCAGCGTGTACTTGTCTTCGAGGGAAACGTTCTCTAGCGCGCGACGAATGGCGTCGCTGACCGGCGGGGTCAGGGGGGCATTCATAAGTGCTCCTCTATGGGCATGCTGTCGGGATCACCGACACATCAGTTGTGGGCAACCTTCCGGGGCCTCTTGTGGAGGCGTGGGAAGGCCGTGTCTCTGCGCGGCATGGTAGCACCCGCGTTGCGCGCGCGGTACCTTGCTATGCAGCATAAACCGGGCCAGCTACCCCCGTGATTTCCCGTAGGCACGGGCTTTCAGCGTGTACACTGCGTTGCATCCAGGCGGCCCCGACCGCCCGCTCCGGGCGGCGCCGGCTGCACCGCAACCCCCTATCGACACATGACAAATTCCCCTCGCCAGGGCGCGACCCTGGCTGTGCTGATCGACGCCGACAACGCGGCGCCCGCCATCGTGGAAGGCCTGCTGGCCGAAGTGGCCAAGTACGGCGTGGCCGCCGTGAAGCGGATCTACGGCGACTGGACCAAGCCCAACCTGGCCGGATGGAAGGAGCGGCTGCTGTCGCACTCGATCCAGCCGATCCAGCAGTTCCGCTACACCGTGGGCAAGAACGCCACGGACAGCGCGATGATCATCGACGCGATGGACCTGCTCTACACGGGCCGCTTCGACGGGTTCTGCATCGTCTCCAGTGACAGCGACTTCACGCGGCTGGCGTCGCGCATCCGCGAGCAGGGGCTGATCGTCTACGGCTTCGGCGAGCGCAAGACCCCCAAGCCGTTCGTGACGGCCTGCGACAAGTTCATCTATTCCGATGTGCTGCGCGCGGACACCGATACCGACGTGGAAGCCGAGGGCGCCGTGGCCCCGGCACGCCGCCGCAACACCCAGGAGCTGCGGCAGGACTCGCGGCTGGTGCGCCTGCTGCAAAGCGCCGCGCAGGCGGTGTCCGACGAGGACGGCTGGTCGACGCTGGGCGGCATGGGCAACCACATCGCCAAGCAGGCGCCGGAATTCGACTCGCGTAACTATGGGTACGGCAAGCTGTCCGAACTCGTGGCATCGACTAACCTGTTCGAGGTGGAAACGCGCAACGGCGGGAACAACAAGACCATCTGGGTGCGGCTGAAGAAGCGCGCCAAGGGGGAGGGCGGCCAGCCGGGGCAGCAGTCGGGCCAGCAGGGTGGGCAACAGGGTGGCCAGCAATCGGGCCAGCAGTCTGGGCAACAGTCCGGCCAGTCCGGCCAGCAGCAGCGCCCGCAGCAAAACCAGTCGAACCAGCAGGAGCGCCGCCCGTCGCCGCCACCGCTGCCGGCCACCACGGTGGCCCAGGCTGTGCCGCCGGTGGAAACGCCCGCGCCGGTGGTCGAGATCGACGCCATCCCCGAGCCGGCCCCGGTCTTCTCGGCGGCCTCCGAGGACGAACCGGCCGGCTCCGCCTCGACCCTGATCCCGGAAGCCGTGGAACCCCCGGCCTCGTCACGCGGCAAGCGCGCCAAGCGTCCCGAAGTCGCCCTGAGCGACACCCCGTGGCCAATCGACCAGTCGGTCTTCGCCGCCCCGGGCACGACGGTGCTGTCCGCCCAGGTTGTCGAGGAACCCACCGAGCCCGCCCCGGCCCCCGCCGAGGAAGCCCCGAAGTCCGCCGACAAGAAAGCTCCCGCAAAGAAAGCCGCCCCGCGCAAGCGCGCGCCGGCCAAGAAGGCGGTGAAGAAGGCAGCGGAGTAAGGTAGTGAGGGGAGGGCGGCCGGCTTAACGAAGCCGGGCCGCTCGCCCACGCCGGTCCAGCATCCACCTGCGCGCCAGCCAGGTTCCGATCACCACCGCCACGAATGACAAGGCGAGGTGGACCAGGAGTTCCAGATCGTCGCCAGCTTCGCCGTCCCAGAATCCCGGGACATGGGTGAATATCCAGAACCAGAACGACTCCGGGAATGGGAAGATGGCCGCAAGCCAACGCAGCCAAACGAAGGTTAGCGCGAGCGTGGCAAAAACCGTCCACACGGCCAACAATAGCCACCGAGCCAAGGTCTTCATCTGACGATCACCCTGCCATACGCCTTGAGCGTCGTCCCCGGCACGGGGTGTTGTCGCTGGGCTTTGAGGAGCGAGCGGAGGTGGTGGTAGCCCATGTGGCTCTCGACGGTAATGCACCCTTTGCTGATGCCTTGGCCGCCCTTCGGATGGAGGCGGAATTCGCCGCGCCGTATGGCGGTGCAGAAGGCTTCGTCATCTATCTTGCCGTCAACAGCATAGAGAGCGAACCATTCGTTCTTGTTCCGAAGCGAATCTCTGATCGACCCGAGCATGCCTCCGGATTGCCGATCAACGACGTAGTAGGTTCCGCGGGGAATCGGACCTGTACTTGCATAGCAGGAAAATTCGGGTCGATTCTTATGGTGATCCAGGCCAGAAAACGCTGGAAAAGCCAGAGCGCCGCAGCGCAGCGCACTCATTTCCTTGCCATTCAGTTCAAAGGTGCATTCGAGCATGGTCGTTCTCCATCGAAGTCTCTCAACCGTGAGAGCACGAAGGAGGCTACGCCTCAGGCTTTGGCGCGAACATCGTACGAGTTCGAAACTCAGCGCATCAGAGGGCTGCGCGCTTGAGCAGGCGGGCGCGGGGAGCTAACCGCCAGCCGTGGCTATGCCTTCGGGGTGCTTCCCTCTCCCCGTGGGAGAGGGACCGAGGGAGAGGGCAGGCGCATCAACGAAGTCCGGCCATGCGCCGGCGCCGGGCCAGCACCCATCTGCGGGTCAGCCAGGTTCCGATGACCACCACCCCGAACGACAGCCCGAGGTGGATCAGCATGACGAGGTCGTGGGACGATTCACAGTCCCCGAACTCAGGGAACTGGGTGAGCATCCAGACCCAGAAAGCTTCCGGAAATGGGATGAGGAACGAGACCCAGTGGAACCACACGTAGGTCAGGCCGAGCGTCCCCACGATGGTCCACAGGCCGAGCAGCAGTTAGCGGATAAGCGTAGTCATTTCACCTCGCAGGCAGTAGAGCCCACGAGGCTAGCGACTCCGTATCGCCGCGACCATCGTACGAGTTCGAAACTCAGCGCACCAGCTGATTGATCTCGATAATCGGCATCAGCACCGCCAGCACGATGAGCGCTGACCGGCCGTCTAATGTCGGCGCAGTGATGTGTTGGATCGACGCAGGGACCGGAACCGTGCAAGGCGGCACGCCGCCCACGTCCCGATAGCGACCACCACGAACGAGATGCCGAGGTAAATCAAAATGGCGAGATCGTAAGCCGATTCACCGTCCCAGAACCCAGGCGTATGGGCGAATACCCATACCCAAAAGGTATCGGGCAAATGGACATAGCGCCCAAGCTCGTGGATCCAGAGGTAAGTCACGCCCAAAGTCGCGATGAGCACCCAAAGTATCAGTAGAAGATAGCGCGCGAACCTTGTCATTTGACGACCACCTTTCCATATGCCAAATGTTTGGTTCCCGGAATGGGACTTAGCTTCTGTCCCTTCAGCAGCCCCCGCAGCCGGTGGAAATCCATTGGATTGTCTATCGTGATGCAGCCTTTGCTGATTCCGAGGTCGCCCTTGGGATGAAGCCGGAAGTTTCCCCGCTTCACGGCGTTGCAGTAGGTGTAGTCGTCGATCTTGCGGTCTATTGCGTACAGGGCAAACCAGTCGCCTTTCCCGCTCCAAGCATCCCTGATCGGACCAAGCAGGCGTCCCGATTGCCTGTCAATAATGAAATAGGTGCCGCGTGGAATTGGCCCCGAGTCCAAGGTGCACATGAATTCCGGGCGATTTACGTGCGTCGCCAGGCCTGAAAACGCTGGAAAAGCCAGAGCGCCGCAGCGCAGCGCACTCATTGCCTTGCCATTCAGTTCAAAGGTGCATTCGAGCATGGTCGTTCTCCACCGAAGTCTCTCAACCGTGAGAGCACGAAGGAGGCTACGCCTGGGGCCTTGCCGCGACCATCGTACGAGTTCGAAACTCAGCGCACCAGCTGATTGATCTCGATAATCGGCATCAGCACCGCCAGCACGATCAGCAGCACCACCACGCCCATCGTCAGAATCAGCAGCGGTTCCAGCAGGCTGGTCAGGAACAGCGTGCGGCGTTCCAGTTCCTGGCTTTCGCCGATGGCGGCGCGTTCCAGCATGATCGGCAGGTTGCCGGTGGCTTCGCCGGAGCGGATCAGGTGGACCAGCACCGGCGGGAACTGATTCTGCGCGGCCAGCGCGCGGGCCAGCGAGGCGCCTTCGCGCACGCGGGTGGTGGCGTCGTCGACGTTGGTTTTCAGCGCGAGGTTGGTCAGCGTTTCGCCGGCGGCCTGCAGGCTGCGCAGGATCGGCACGCCGGCAGAGACCAGGATGGCCAGCGTGCTGGCGAAGCGCGCCGTGTTGTAGCCCCGGATCAGCTTGCCCAACAGCGGGGCGGTCAGCAGCCAGCGGTGCCAGGCCAGGCGGACGTCCGGCTGGCGCAGCACGCTGCGGATGACCAGCGTGGCCACCGCGATCACGGCCAGCGCCGCCCACCACCAGTTCCGTACGAAATCCGACAGCGCCAGCATGACGATGGTCAGCGTCGGCAACTTCTGCTTGGTGTTGGCGAACACGCTCACCACCTGCGGCACCACATACGACAGCAGGAAGATCACGATGGCGAACGCCACCACCGTGACGATGGCCGGGTAGGTGAAGGCCAGCCGGATCTTCGAGGTGAGCTGGTTGCGCGTCTCGATATAGGTCGCCAGCCGTTCCAGCACCACGCCGAGGTGGCCGGAGTGCTCGCCGGCCGAGACCAGCGCGCGGTAGATATCGGGGAAGTCTTTCGGATGCTGGGCCAGCGCCACGGAGAGCGAGCTGCCGCCCATCACCTCGGCGCGGATGCCGGCTAGCAGTTCGTGCAGGTACTGGCGCTCGGCCTGATCGGCCAGCGCGCCCAGCGCCTCGTCGAGCGGCAGGCCGGAGACGATCAGGCTGGCGAGCTGGCGCGTGAACAGCGCCTGCTCCTGCGTGGAGAGCCGGCGCACCAGGACGCTGCTGCCGGTGCGCGGCGCCAGCCCGGCGCCGGCCAGCGGATCGACGGTGATCGGCGTCAGCCCGCGCGCGCGCAGTTGCGTGCGCGCCTGCTTGGGGCTGTCGGCCTCGATGACGCCGCGGTCGGCGCGGCCGGTGGCGTCGGCGGCTTCGTAGCGATAGGCGGGCATGCGGTGCGGCTCCCGGCTATTCGCGCGTCACGCGCAGCACTTCTTCGAGCGACGTGGCGCCGCTGTCGATCCAGCGCTGGGCATCGGCCCGCATGGTGTGCATGCCCTTGGCCAGCCCCACCTGCTTGATCTCGGATTCGGGCTGCTGGCGGTGGATCATGGTCTGGATGTCGGCATCCACGGTCAGCAGTTCATAGACGCCCATCCGGCCCTGGTAGCCCGAATGGCCGCACTTGTCGCAGCCCACGGCGTGCCACACGCGCTGGAGCGGCTTGCCCTGTGCGTGCAGGATCTCGGCCTCGGCGGGTGTCACTTCGATCACTTCCTCGCGCTTGCAGTGCGGGCACAGCCGGCGTACCAACCGCTGCGCCAGCACGCCGAGCAGCGACGACGACAGCAGGAACGGCTCGATCCCCATATCGACCAGACGCGTCACGGCCGAGGCCGAGTCGTTGGTGTGCAGCGTGGCCAGCACCAGGTGGCCGGTCAGCGAGGCCTGCACGGCGATCTGCGCCGTCTCCAGGTCACGGATTTCGCCGATCATCACCACGTCCGGGTCCTGCCGCAGGATCGCGCGCAGGGCCTTGCCGAATGTCATGTCGATGCGGGGATTGACCTGGGTCTGGCCGATGCCGTCCAGGTCGTACTCGATCGGGTCTTCCACCGTCATGATGTTGGTGGTGCGCGCGTCGAGCCGCGACAGTGCCGCGTACAGCGTGGTGGTCTTGCCGGAACCGGTCGGCCCGGTCACCAGCACGATGCCGTGCGGCTGGCGCACGAGGTGATCGAAGCCGCCCAGCGTATTGGGCGCCATGCCAAGCTTGGCGAGGTCCAGCCGGCCGGCTTCCTTGTCGAGCAGACGCAGCACCGCGCGCTCGCCGTGGCCGGTGGGCAGCGTGGAGACGCGCACATCCACCGGCCGGCCGCCCACGCGCAGCGTGATGCGGCCGTCCTGCGGCAGGCGTTTCTCGGCGATGTCGAGCTGCGCCATGATCTTGATCCGCGAGATCAGCGCGCCGTGCAGCGCCTTCTTGGGCCGCACCACGTCGCGCAGCGTGCCATCCACCCGGAAACGCACCACGGACGACGACTCGAACGGCTCGATATGGATATCCGAGGCCTGCTCGCGCGCGGCCTGGGTCAGCAGGGCGTTGATCATGCGGATGATCGGCGCGTCGTCCTCGGACTCGAGCAGGTCTTCCACGGCGGGAATGTCCTGCATCAGCCGCGACAGGTCGACTTCGCCCTCCACCTCGCCCACCACCTGGGCGGCGCTGCCGTCCTGGCGGTTGTAGGCATCGGAGATCGCCGCGATCAGCGCGTCCGGCTCCAGCACGCGCAGTTGCAGCGCGCCGTGCACGCGGGCCACCTCGGCCAGCGCCTGTGGCGCCGTGGCGCGGCTGACCCAGACCTCCACGCCATCGGGGCGCTGGTGGGCGATCAGCAGCGGCGCTTCGCGCGAAAACGAGTACGAGACCAGCCGCGCCGCCATCGGCGAGGGCGGCTCGAGTGGTGCAGGTGCCGGTGCCGACGGTGCCGGCAGGGCGGTGTTGTCGATAGTTTCGGTGGCCATGGTTAGCCTTTAACCGGCGCGTGGCGTATCGGTGGCTTGCGAGCCCTTGGAGATCGGGCGCGGCGCTGCCTGCGGGGCCGGCGACGGCGCGGCAGGCAGGGTCGGGTCCAGCGGCAGCGGGCTCTGCACCGGCCCGTTGTAACGCGGATCGACGAACGGCGCGCCCGGCGCGTCCGCCGGCGGCAGCACTGGGGTGTCCTTGTCGCGTACGAACATGTTAGGCGAGACGAAGCCCTGCTGCTGGCCGCGGATGTACTCGTAGCGGTCCTGCGTCAGGCGGTCGGTGGCCTGTGCCGTGCGCATGATGTACGGGCGCAGGAACACCAGCAGGTTGGTCTTCTTGCGGTTCTTGTTCTCGTAGCGGAACAGGGCGCCGAGGTAGGGAATGTCGCCCAGCAGCGGCACCTTCTGCACGCCGTCGCCGTAGCTGTCCTCGATCAGGCCGCCCAGCACGATGATCTGGCCGTCATCCACCAGCACGTTGGTCTCGATCGAGCGCACGTTGGTGGTCGGGCCCTGCGTGGCGTTGATCGTGTTGGCCACCACCGACGAGGACTCCTGGTAGATCTGCATCTTCACCAGCCCGCCGTCCGTGATCTGCGGCCGCACGCGCAGCGTGATGCCGACGTCCTTGCGGTCGAAGGTCTGGAACGGCGTGACCGAGGCCGAGCTGCCGGTCTGGGCGTAGGAGCCGGTCGTGATCGGAATGTTCTGGCCGATCAGGATCTTGGCTTCCTCGTTCTCCAGCGTGATCAGGTTCGGCGTGGAGAGCAGGTTCACGCTGTCGTTGCTGCCGAGGGCGCGCAGCAGCGCGCCGAGGCCGATGGCCTTGTTGACCACGCCCAGGTTCAGGCCGCCGATGTCCGGCACCAGCTGCGTGGCGGCCGCGATGCCCGCCGTGCTGTCGTTGTTGATGGCCGCGATGGCGCCGGTCAGGTTGATGATGTTCTTGCCGCCCGAGCCGAAGTTCGTGCCCGCGAAGCCGATGGCGTTGCCACCCGAGTTGATCAGGCCCTGCCACTGGATGCCCAGTTCGCTGGCCTGCGTGGCGGTCACTTCCACGATCATCGACTCGATGTAGACCTGCGCGCGGCGCGCGTCGAGGTCGTCGATCACGGCGCGCAGGTTGCGGTAGACCGGCTCGCTGGCGGTGATGATCAGCGCGTTGGTGGTCGGGTCGGCCTGGATCGTGCCGCCGGTGGTCGGCTGCTGGTTGACCGCGAACGACGACGAGAAGGCATTCGAGCCGCCGCCGCCGAAGCCCGAACCGCCCGAGGAGCCCGAGCGGCCATAGCCGCCGCTGCTGGACGAGCCGCCGCCGTACTGGCCGCTCTGCGTTGACGCCTGGTTCTGGAACGCGCCGGACGTGGCGGTGTTGGCGCCCGCGCCGGCCGCCCCGCCCTGCTGCGTGGAGCTGGCGAAGCTGGTGTCGGCGGCGACGATGGCGCGCAGCGTGGCCGCCAGCTTCACCGCATCGGCGTTCTTGAGCGGCACCACCCAGATATTGCCGGGGCGGGCGTAGGGCTGGTCGAGCTTCTCGATCAGCTGGCGCGCCTGCTGCACGCGCGCGCGGCTGGAGGCGCGGATCATCAGCGAGTTGGTGCGTGGCTCGGCCACGACCGAGGTGCGCAGGCTGGCATCGCCCCCGGGGGCCGCGCCGCCGCCGGCGCCGCCGGAGGCCGACGGGTCGAGCAGCCGTTGCAGGACCACGGCGGCGTCGCTGGCGATGGCGTTCTTCAGCGGAATCAGTTCGACTTCGCCCGACGCCGGCGCATCCACGGCGGCGATGATGCGGGCCAGCCGGCGCAGGTTGTCTGCGTAGTCGGTAATGACCAGCGTGTTGTTGGCCGGGTAGGCGGTGATCGTGTTGTTCGGTGCGATCATCGGGCGCAGCACCGGCACGAGGTTGTTGGCGGACTCGTAGTTGAGCCGGAACACCTGCGTGACGACCTGATCACCCCGGCTCGAGCCGGCGCCGATCACGGTGGGCGAGCCCTGCAGCTTGGCGTCGGCCTCGGGCACCACCTTGGTGAAGCCGTTGCTCTCCACCATCGCATAGCCCTGCATGCGCAGCACCGAGCCCAGCGTCTCCAGTGCCTGCGCGCGCGACACCGGCTGCTCCGTCACCAGATTCACCGTGCCCTTCACGCGCGGATCGATGACGAAGTTCTTGCCCGTGGCCTGGCCTACCGCCTTGACCACCGAGTCGAGGTCGGCGTTGACGAAGTTCAGCACCACCTGGTCACGGTTCTGCGTGCGCGGCGTGATGTCGTTGGGCTGCGGCGGCTGGCCCTGGCCCTGGGCCCACAGCGGGGCAGGGGCCAGCAGGGACAGGCCGCACAGCAGCGCGGTGGCGCGGGCGCAGGCGGTACGGAGAAAGCGGTGGTGTGCGTGCGTTGTCATCATGGTTCTAGGCGTGCTGCGCTCGGTCAAGGGCTAGTGGTGGCTCAGAAGCGCAGCCGTGTCACGTTGTTCTCATGTCTACCCAGCAGGCTCAACAGCCCTGCCAGTTGCGTGGCGGCGTCGGGGTCGGTACGGGCCGTGCCCTCGAAGCGTGCCTGCCGGCCCAGGGTGCCGCTGCCCTCCAGGTACAGCGGTCCGGCCGTGGTCTTCAGTTGCAGCTTGCCGTCCACGCCGGCCAGGTCCACTTCGGCGCGATAGCTGCCGAGTGGACGTACCCGGCTCACGGCGGAGGACACCTGGTCGAACTGCAACGTCAGGTGCCCGAAAGTCTGGCTGCCGGTCTTCTTGTCGCCGAACTGGCCGCGCAGCGCGGACCAGTCGATCCGCATCTGGCCGTCCGGCCGCAACGTGTTGAACGGGGCGCCGATGCCTTCCAGCAGCGCGGCCGGCAGGCGGATGGCGCCGGCCTGCGCGGTCCAGCCGGTCGGTGTCACAGCCAGCGTCACCGGGGCCGCCATGGCCTCGGTGTGCGCCAGCGCCACGCGCAGCGTCCCGACCAACAGCGGCCAGCCCGCCACGTTCCATTCGAGCCGGCCCGGCAGGACCGTCGCGGTCTGGCTCCCCGCGCCGGCGGAGAGCGCCAGCGTGGCGCTGCCGTGCCAGATCGTGCCGGCCGCGTCGGCCAGCAGTACCCGGCGCTGCGTGCGGCTGGCCACGCTCTCGGCCAGCCATGCGGCGGGCGCGCAGGCCGCTACCGTCACGGCTACCGTGGCGACGCCCAGCAGCGCCCAGCGCACGCGCTTCCAGCCACGCGCCACGGGCGCGCGCCGGCGCGTCAGACGCAGCGATTCCAGCCGGACCATCAGTTTCGGCCGCCCGAGCCGGGGCCTTGCAGTGTGGCGGTCACGTTGACCAGCGCCGTCGCGCCCACGTAGGCGATACGGGCATCGACCACCTTGAGCCGCTGCTGCGCGCGTACGTCCTGGAGCCAGCCGGCCACTGCGCCGAACGGTACTTTATCGAGTTGAAGCTGCACGGCATTGTCGCCGGTCGGCGCCAGCCTGGTCGGCTTCAGGCCATGCTGGCCCATGCTGTCCTGCAGCGCCTGGGTCAGGGCATCGCCGCGCAGCGTGGGGGCCGGGCTGGCGGCCAGGCCGCGTGCCTCGTGCGCCAGCGTTTCCATCTCGGCAAGGTCCGCGCGCATCTGCGGCAGATTGCGATTCAGGCGGGCGCGGCCATCGGCGGCCGGTTCCCACAGCAGCAGGTAGCCGAAGACGAGGACCAGCAACACGGCGCCGCCGCCGAGGATGGCCTGCTCGCGCGGGTTGCGGGCGTTCCAGAAGGCGTCGAAGCGTTCGCGCCAGCGTTCCGGCACACGCGGTTTCAGGCGCGCGAAGCGGGCGGAGAGGGCGCTGGGCCGGGCGGAGGGACGCGACATTTTCATGATGCGGCCTTCACGGTCCAGCGCGTGGCGCCCTGCGGGGGCGAGCTGCCGCCGCGCGCGGCGTCCGGCGGATTCTTGTCTTCTTCCATCTGCAGGCCGGTCTGGCGCACCGCGTTGCGCAGCGCGCCGGTGTTGGTGCCGGGTTTCAGCGTCACATAGAGCGTGCCCGCGCGGTATTCCAGCGCCAGCAGCGCATCGGGCGGCAACTGCTGGGCGCCGCGCGCGAAGCCATCGGCCAGCGGCAGGAAATCGCCCGGCACGCTACGCCCGCTCGCCGTGCGCAGCTGTTCCACCTGGCGGCGCATCAGCAAGGGCGGCTCGGCGATCTGCGGCACATTGGGGAAGGCGGTGTGGAGCAGGTCCGCCTGCGCGGCCTCGACCCGCTTCGCCTCGTTGCGCAGCAGCAGCCACTGGATATTCACGCCGATGATCTGCACCAGCAGCAGGCCGATGGCCAGCGCCACGGGCAGGCGCCACGCGCGCAGGTTCCAGCGATCCATGCGGCCCTGCGCGAATTCGAACTGGGCGAGGTCGAGCTGGGGATTCTGCAGGCAGTCTTCGGCGCCAACCAGCCAGAGGCGCCAGGCATCGGAAATCCGCGAGGCACGGGCGACCGGCGGCTGCGCGTGGAGTGCCGGCACCGGGGCGTGCGCGCGCGCCGTAGCGTCGCCATGCCATTGGCCGGCCGGAGCCAGCGCCTGCCAGGCCGCCAGCGCGGCATCGCCCAGCATCAGGCCGAAACCCTCGTACTGGCCGGTGCGGGCCGTGACCTGCCACATGCGCGTCGCTTCCGTCGTGGCGGTGGCCGTGACGTCGAGCAACGAGGCGGATTGCGAAAGTGCCGTGGCAGCCGCCTCCACGATCAACGTGGCAGGCTGGACTGGGGCGGTGGGCTTCGATGCAGCCACGGCAGGCGCCGGTTGGGCAGCGCCGGCACCAGCCAGCACGGGCTCGGGCGCCTCGGCGTCGGCCGGCACCGCTTCGACCGGTTCCGGCAACGGCAGGCAAAGCTGCGCGGCCACCACGTGGCGGCGGCGGTGCTTGTGTTCGGCAAAGTTGTCGAGCGCGGCGCGCATCCAGGCGCGGTCCGTCACCATCAGCAGGCGGCGGCGCGCGCCACGGGCGGTCGCCGTCGGGTCCAGCGCCGGCCCGAGCGCGATATGGCAGGGGGCGGCGTCCGTCGCCAGCATGTCCTCGACCAGATTCGGCAGGGCCAGCCGCAGCCGCGCGGGCGGCAGCGGGGGCACCATCGCCGTGGTCAGCAGCACGTCTGAGGCGGCCACGATCAGCACCAGGCGGTCCGCCGCCGGCATGTCGGCGGCCAATGCGTGGCCTTCGCGCAACAGTTCGGGGGCGTGGGGCAGGCCCGGGCGGCGGCTCTTGTCCGCCACCGGCGTGCGGACCAATGCAAAAGCCATGGCGCCAAACTGCCACGGTTGCGGCTGGTCGTGCGGCCGTTGCGGCAGGCGGACGTAGAGGGTGGTGCTCAAGGGTTACCTAAATGGAATCGCTCGGTCGGGGTGGGGCGGCGCGGCAGGCCGCCCGGGTTCGGCGCAACAGCGTACCTTGCCTGTGTGACTAAAGCACGTCAATACAGTCCTGTCTGAATCTGGTCTCGACGTTTGTCCGACATTTATGGAGCATGCCGCACCCGGGGGTGCCCGCATGACTCAGGGCGCCTCCGGCAGGCGGTCGGTGTCGCGCACCCAGAGTACACGGGTGGTGTTGCCGCTCCCGAGCGTGGACGCGCGCTGGACCAACGACACCTGCAGCCGCCGCGCGCGCTCGTGCCGCACCAGACCATACACCAGGAAATAGTGGGTGCTTACCTCAAGCGCTTCGCCGGCGGTGCTGCCGGCCTGCGGCGCGACGGCGCGCAGCTGCGTGCTGATGTCGCCCGTATTGCGGAAGTAGGCGCGGTCGCGCTGGCGCACCAGCTCGCGGGCGCGGTCCAACGGCAGCTTGTCGATGGCGGCGGCCAGTACCTCGGGCTCGGCCGTGTTGGCATTGATCTTGGTCCGTTCGGGCAGGAAGGCGATGAACGGGTCCAGCGCGGCCACCATCTCCGGGTTGTAGCCGGGAATGGCGAGCAGGTCGGCGGCGGTGTCGGGCGGGCGCGGCACGGGCTGGCCGTCGGGCGACGCCCCGCGTGCCGCGCGTACCAGATACTGCGCGGTCGGCTCTGCCAGCGACGGATTCATGCCGAGCGTTTGAAGCAGGCGGCGGTAAACCAGCAGCGAGGGCAGGTCGATCTCCACCACGCGCCCGCTGCCCGAGGCGTTCCAGATATAGAGGTTGTTGAGGTTGAAGCGCGCCTGGGCATCGACGATGCGGCCAGACAGGAACGAGGTCTCCCCGGCCTGGTCCGTGCGCAGCCCGGCGCCGAGGAAGTCGGACAGCCGCGTCTCCGCCACCGGCACCGACCACGGCTCGCCGAGATAGTCGACGTTGGAGCGGCGCTGGTCGTCGCGCAGGATCAGCCGCGCCCAGTCCACGGCCGCGCGCTCGATCCACGCGGCCTGCGCGGTCAGGCGCTGGTTCTCGATCGACCGGATCTGCACCTGTTGGCGCCACAGCATGCCGGAGACGATGACCACGGCAAGCGTCACCATCAGCAGGGCCGTGACCACGGCGGCGCCGCGCTGGTGGGTACGGTGGCGAGGGAGGGCAGGGCGCGCGTTCATAGGCCGGTCATGCAGACTTTCTGGAACCGGCGTGGCGCGTCGCCATCGCCCATCTTTGCCAGCACGGTCAGCTCCAGCGCGCGCAGCGTGGCATTGCCGTTGATGTTGGCGGGGCCGGCGTCCGCGTCGCTTGCGCCAGCGGTGCCGGCTGCGGTTGCGGCCTGCGCCGCCGCGCTGTCGATGGCGCTCTGCTGCATCAGCGCGGCCCGCACCCGGCCGTTCTCGGCCTGCCAGCCGGCCGGCTCCACCCAGACCCGCGCGGCCAGTTCGGCCGTATCGGGCAGCAGTGGCCGCACCTGGGCGCCGCCGGGCGCGCCCTGGCGCAGGTTCACCATCGCACCCTGCACCGCGTTGCGTGAGAGCGCGGGGCGGCTGGCCATACGGACCAGCGTGTTGTTATCCACACGGTAGACCACCACCTGCCAGGCGGTGGGCTGGCCTTCGTCGCGGCGGTCGCGCACCAGCATCAACTGGTTGGCGCCGAGTTCCACGGGGCTGGCCTGGAGCTGGGTGGGATTGGCCAGGTGCTCGCAATCGGACTGGAACTGGCCGTAGAGCACCTTCAGGGCGTCGAGGCGTGCGTCGTGATCGGTCAGGCGTTCGCGGCTGCGCGTCAGGGAATCCAGCGCACGCCAGCCAATCACGGCCATCACGGCCAGCAGGGTGATGGCGACGAGCATCTCCAGCAGCGTGAAGCCGCCACGCCGGCTGCGGGGGGAGGGCCGCTCAGAGGACGCCGCGCGTTTCATTGGGAACCAAAGTGACGAGCCAGGCCAGCCTGACCGATTTGTCGGTGGCCGACGGGTACACGGCAATTTCCACGCGCCGGAACGACGGATTGGGGGTGCCCGAGACCGATTCCTCGCACCAGAGCGGGGTGCCGCCCTGCGGGCAGTCGTAGCCGCGCGTGCCGGGTTCAGGCCAGGTCTTGGAGAGCCGCAGCGTGGCGAAATGGTTCTCGGCGCTGAATTCGGCCAACATGCGCGATTGCAGCGCGGCGCTCGACTCGGTCATCGAGCCCATCGCCCGCATGGCGGCCGTGAGCGCCACTGCGAGGATGGTCAGCGCCACCAGCACCTCGATCAGCGTGAAGCCGGATCGGTATTGCTGGCGGAGGGTCGATCGGGAGGCAGGGCGGCGGCTCATTGCGGCACCGTGGCCTGGTAGCGACCGCTGCCATCGCCGGTGATGTCCACGCGGATGTCGCCGCGCGTGAGGACCAGCCGCTGCGGCTCGTCCACCAGTTCGCGGCCGAATACCAGCCGCTGCGGGCCGGTGCCCACGCGCCGGCCGCCTTCGACGATCATCACGCTGTCCAGCCCCAGCCGCCAGTGGCCGGGCGCGAAAACATCGGCGCGCATCGGCACCCAGCCTTGCGGGGTGGATTCCAGGAAGCGCCAGCCGCCGGCATCGCCCTCCCAGGCCAGCGGGCGGGCGCCCAGTTGGGCGTCTTCCTGGGCGAGTTCGAACAGGCGGGCGATGCGCTGGCCGTCATCGAGCACACGGCCCCGCTCATTGGGCGAGGCATTGACGGCCACCAGGGAGATGACGATGCCGGCGATCACCATGACCACCAGCAGCTCGAGCAGCGTGAAGCCGGCGGGCCGGCGGCGCTGCGGGCAAGGGCGGCGCGGGAGCAAGGCGGGCGTCGCCGGGGCCATGTCGATGAAGGGGCAGGAGGCGGGAGGACTTATTCCCAGTTGCCGATATCGGCGTCGTTGGCGCTGCCGCCGGCCTGGCCGTCGGCGCCAAAGCTGAACACGTCGATTTCGCCGCGCACGCCGGGGTTCAGGTACTGGTAGGCATGGCCCCAGGGGTCTTTCGGCAGCTTTTCGAGGTAGCCGCCGCCCTTCCAGTTGTTCGGCACCGGCTCGGTGGTCGGCTTGCTGACCAACGCCTGCACGCCTTGCTCGGTGGTCGGATAGCGGCCGTTATCGAGGCGATACAGCTTGAGCGCCTGCATGATCGACGAGATATCCTGGCGCGCGGCCACGATACGGGCTTCGTCCGGGCGGCTCATGATCTTGGGCACCACCAGCGCTGCCAGCACCCCCAGGATGACGATCACCACCATGATTTCGATCAGGGTGAAGCCGCGGGCACGGCGCTGGCCATGCGGGCGGGCAGTGGCGGGCGTGCGGGTGGAGGAGAAGTTGGCGAATCTGCGCATCGTGGTGTCTGGCCTTATCGGGATGGACATTCCGCGCCTGACGGGCAGGCACGGCCGGGTATGGCCAGAAAGTATAACCCCCATGGCGTGACTGTTTCGTGTGGGGTGTGGCGTAGCCGGCAGGCATGCATTTATATCTTGCATCTTCAATGCATCTTATCTAGTATTTCAACCACGATGCAACTGACCCGTTTTTCCGACTATGCGCTGCGCCTGCTGATGTATGTATCGCGGGCGGATGGCACCCGGCCGATCACGATTGCCGAGGTCGGCCAGCAATTCGACATCTCGCACAACCACCTCGTGAAAGTGGCCGCGCGGCTGTCGAAGCTCGGCTGGATCACGGCCACGCGTGGCCGCCACGGCGGCCTGCAGCTTGGGCCGGGTGCGGAACGGCTGTCGGTGGGCACGATCCTGCGCGAGCTGGAAGGGCACAAGTCGGTGGTCGACTGCGCTGATCCGCCGTGCGCGCTCAAGGGCAACTGCCGGCTGAAGCTGGCGCTGGACGAGGCCGAGGAGGCCTTCTACCGCGCGCTGGACGGCGTGTCCCTGGGCGATGTCATTGGCAGCCGTACCGCCGAGTCGATCATCACCCTGCATCGTAATTTCCTGAACCGGCGAGCAGCCTGACGGTTCCGGGACATCAGATCCCGGACCCCCGAGCCATGCGCCGGTTTTATTGTGCGATAAAACATGCATCTAGTATGCATGATAATTAATCGGAGTTTTCCAAATGCTGTCGGCAGCTTCCCGCCCCTACATCGATGCCAGCGTTCCCGTGCTGCGTGAGCACGGCCTTGCCATCACGACGCACTTCTATCGCGAAATGTTCGCCGCGCGGCCGGAACTGACCCGGCTGTTCAACATGGGCAACCAGGCCAATGGCGCGCAGCAGCAGTCGCTGGCCTCCGCGGTGTTCGCCTACGCCGCCAATGTGGATCGCGCCGACGTGCTCGCGCCCGTGGTGGAGCGCATTGTCCACAAGCACGTGGCCGTGGGTTTGACCTCCGCGCACTACCCGATCGTCGGCAAGCACCTGCTCGAAGCGATTGCCGCCGTGCTCGGCGACGCCGCCACGCCGCCCCTGATGGCCGCCTGGGACGAAGCCTACTGGCTGCTGGCCGGCGAACTGATCGCCGCCGAAGCACGCCTCTATGACCGCCACAACGTGAAGGCGGGCGAGCTGCAGGCCGTACGCGTGGTGCGCCGCGAAAACGAAGGCGATGCCGTGGTCGCGCTGACCCTCGCCGCCGAGGATGGCACGCCGCTGCGCGACTTCGCGCCGGGCCAGTACATCAGCGTGGAAGCCAATTTTCCCGATGGCGGCCGTCAGCTGCGCCAGTATTCGCTCTCCGCCGAACGTGGTGTGGCGACGTGGCGCATCTCGGTCAAGCGCGAGGCCGGCAATGCCGAGACCCCGGCCGGCGCCGTCTCCAACTGGCTGCATGACACCGCCCGTGTTGGCACGACGCTGAACGTGAGCACGCCGTGGGGCGACTTCGCGCCCGCGCTGGCTGGCAACACGCCGATGGTGCTGATGTCGGCCGGTATCGGCATCACGCCGATGATCTCGGTGCTGCGCACGCTGGCGCTGGAGAACCCGAACCGTCCGGTGTTGTTCGCCCACGCCGCGCGCCATGGCCGTCACCATGCCCATCGCAAGGACCTGGCCTGGGCGCGCGAACGCATGCCCAACCTGCGTACCCATATCAGCTACGAGACGCCCCAGGACGGCGACGTGGCGGGGCATGACTACGACCACGTCGGCACGCTGCCGATCCACGCGCTGCTGACCACCGAGGAAACCTCCGCGTTCCAGGACGGCCAGGTCTATATGTGCGGTCCGATCGGGTTCATGCAGGCCCAGCGCCTGGCGCTGATCTCGGCGGGGATTCCTGTGGGCCATATCCATCGCGAAGTGTTCGGTCCGGACCTGCTGGACGACCTGCTCTGACCCGCTGACTGACAGCCGACACACGCGTCTGGTACGCTAGGCGATCTTCTTTGATCGCCGGCGTGCCGGCGTACTGTCTCGTGGCCACCCTTTCCCGGTCTCCGCTTCGCTTCGACCTCTCCGCTCCCTGGCTGCCCCGCGTCGCGGGGCTGTTGCTATTTGTGGCGCTGTGCGCGCTGGTGACGCACTGGGTGCTCGCGTTCAGCGCGATGCGCACGATCCCGGTGCCCAAGAGCGCGCGTGTGGCGCAGACGGAGGCAGTAGAGACGGGCGCCGTGGCTACGCTGTTCGGCGGCAGCGCCCAGTCGGGCGTGCGTGACGTGCAGTTGATCGGCGTGGTGGCGGACCTCGATGGCGTGGGCCCGGCCGCCGCCATCCTTTCGCTCGATGGCGGGCCGGCCAAGTCCGTGCGCGCCGGGACGTCGCTGTCGCCGCAGATCAAGCTGACCGAGATCCATGGCCGCAACATCGTGATCGAACGCAACGGCGTGCGGCAGGAAATCGCGCTGCCGCTCCAGACCGGCGTCAGCGCCGGCAGCCGTGGCACCGCGCCGGCGGCCCCGCCTTCCGGGGCTGCCGCGCCGCTCTCCACGCCGCTGCAACCGCCGGCCAACCTCGCACCGCCGCCGTCCGTGACGGCTGGCGCGATGGCGCAACCGGCCCAGCCACCTCAGCAGCCCTATCAACCGCCGCCGCCGCAGACCATGCAGCCGCAGCCCCAGGTGGCGCCGGCCCAGATGGCTCCCGGCGGCATGCCGGATGCGCCTGGCGGCGGCTGACCCGCCACCGTTTCAAACCATTGCGCAATATTGGCCTGTCTTTCGCCTGTTTACGCGAGTCATCCTTTCTGTGAGGCCCGTAACATCGTATTAAAAGTGCCAACTTTGCGAGATCGTCTGCGTTCTAATCCGTACATGCCCAACATGACGAAAAGGAGCACAGACATGCAACGGACTCACACGACGCACATCCTGAAGAAGCTGGCGGCCGCCTCGGCCATGGTCGTGGTCGCGGGCGCCGCTTTCGCCCAGGCCACCACGCCGGCCCCGGCACCGACCACCCCGCCGGCCGCCCAGGGCCCGGCAGGCGCCCCGCGCGGCGACATGGGCCGTCACCACGGCGGCCCCGGCCACCATGGCGGCATGTGGCTGAAATCGGTCGATACGGACGGCGACGGCGCCATCTCGAAGGCCGAGGCCGACGCGATGTTCGCCAAGATCGATACCAACAAGGACGGCAAGCTCGACAAGTCGGAACTGGCGGCCTACCGCAAGGCGTCGATGGAGGAGCATCGCGCCAAGATGCGCGCCGAGTTCGAAGCCAAGTTCAAGGCGGCGGACAAGAACAACGACGGCGCGCTGACCCGTGACGAGTTCAAGGCCGCGTTCCCGCGCATGGCCAACCGCTTCGACACGATCGACGCCAACCGCGACGGCAAGGTGACTACCGCCGAAGTGGAGTCGAGCATGAAGAAGATGCGCGACGAACACATGAAGCACCACGGCGGCCCTGGCCGCAGTCCGGGCGCCTCGGCCCCGGCGGTGCCGTCGAGCAGCGGCGGCTAAGCCTTCGCCACCCTGCTGGAAAGCGCGACCTTCGGGTCGCGCTTTTTTTTGCCTCAGTACCTCGGAAAGTGCCGAAGTTGGCACCATCCTTGCCTCTCCGGGGCGCACCGCCGGCGCACGTCGAGGGCGGTTCAGGCGGATTCCTCATCAAATAAATTGCGTAGTTGTGCCTGACTTGCTAAATTTGCGCAAAAAAATTGCCGACAAATATACTGCGGAGCAACAAAACGTGAGCAAGGTGGAGCTGGACAAGATCGACCGCAAGATTCTGGAGGTCCTGCAGACCAACGGGAGGCTGACCAACCTGGAAGTGGCCGAGCGCGTGAACCTGTCGCCGAGCCCATGCCTGCGCCGGATCCGCCGCCTCGAGGAAATCGGGGTGATCCGCCAGTACGCGGCGCTGCTCGAGCCCAACAAGATCGGGCTGGGGCTGCTCGCCTATATCAATGTGCGGCTGGAGAAGCAGGGCGGCACGCCCAAGGGCAAGGCGCCGCTGGACCTGTTCCGCGCGGCCATCCAGAACTGGCCCGAAGTGGCCGCGTGCCACGCCATGACCGGCGAGATGGACCTGCTGCTCAAGGTCTATGTGCAGGATATGGAGCACTTCGCCCGCTTCATGCAGGAGCAGTTGCTGGCCCATCCGTCGGTGATCGATGTTCGTTCGAGCTTCGCGCTGGAGTCGATCAAGGACACCACGGCGCTGCCGGTGGCCGGCGACTGATCGACGAAATCGGCTCGTAAACGCAATCGACGCACCACCAGGGTGCGTCGATTCGTCTTGCGATTCGTGCGATAACGGGCCGAGCCGTCAGATCACGTGCTTCTGCGGCAGCAGCGAGCGCCAGAAGCGCAGGCCGAAGCGCCGTGCGTCGCGCAGGTTGCGGCGGACCATGTAGTCGAGGTCGGCCACCTGTTCGTCGAGCGCCTCGGTCAGGCGGCTCACGGTGTCGGCGGGCGGCAGTTCCAGGTAGGCATCGGCCTCGCCATAGGCGTATTGCACCTTCATGCCGGCCTTCTTGGCGATGTGCATCATCGCTGCATTGCGCGACAGGCAGTGCATGTACAGCGTGCGGACATTGGTATTGCGGCCATGCATTGCGGCACGCTCGAACAGCGCGCTGCCGATGCCCCGGCCCCGCGCGCTCTGCGACACCGACACGCCGAACTCGGCCACGCGGCCCTGGGCGTTGTCGCGCAGGTTGGCAAAGTGGCCCACGCCGATCAGCACGAGGTCTTCGTCATAGACGCCGAACACGGTGTCGTGGTCGAAGTCGATGCTGTCGACGTAGCCTTCGATCACATGGTCGCCAACGGACTGGCCAAAACGGAGCAGGCGATCTTCCTCGCCCAGGGCGAGAAAATGCTTGAGCAGGCGCGAGCGGTGATGCGCGGCCAACTCCCGCACCAGAACGGTGGGGCGATGTCCGGAGCGGCTGGCGGCACTGGCCTCGGCGGCACGGCGAAGATCTTCATCGGTTACGGCACCGACGGCCTTGCTCAGTTCGAGCGGGTTCACTTTGGTTTCCTCTTGCTGCGATCAGTATGAAAAATAGCACCCACACAGTGAATGCCCAGCCACTTTTGGCGTATCTCGGGGCAAACACTAGGTTGCTGCAATGCGAAAAGTATTGTAGTGGAATTGTCAGGGTCGCGTAAGCTTTCGGGCGCAATGGTCGGCGCAGGAAATTGCATCAGACTGTGACGGCCAAGAAAATCCCGTAAAATCAAGCGGTTGCCGGAGAGGCTACAACGTCATATGGGTGACGGTGTGGATTTGCTGCAACGCCGCACACTTCCAGCGGTCTGTGGTGATCAGACGCTAACCGGAATCTTCGCCTTGCCACCCTCCATGCACGAGCCCCCCATCGTTGTGATCTATGCGCATCCCGCGCCCCGCCGTTCCCGCGTCAACCGTCCGCTCGCCGAGGCGCTGGCCGCCCTGCCGCACGTGGCCGTGCGCGAGCTTTACCGGCTTTATGTGGATTACGACATCGACGTCGTGGCCGAGCAGCGGCTGCTTTCCACCAGCGAGACGGTCGTCCTGCAATTCCCGGTCCGCTGGTACAGCGTGCCCGCGCTGCTGAAGCTCTGGATCGACGAAGTGCTCGAGCCCGGCTGGGCCTACGGGCCAGGCGGCACGGCGCTGCGCGGCAAGTCGATGCTGGTGGTGGTCAGCACGGGCGGCCACGCCGATGCCTACGGGCCGGACGGCTCCCACGGCCATCCGATTGCCGATTTCCTGCTGCCGCTCGAGCAGACCGCCGTGCTATGCGGCATGACCTGGCTGCCGCCGGTGGTGCTGCACGATGCCAACAACGCCGATCCGGAGGCCATCGCGCTGCATGTCGAGCATGTGGCCCGGCATCTGGCGCCGCCCGAGCCGGTACCGCCCGAGGTGGCCTCGGCCGATGAAGTGCCGTCCGAGGAGCCGGAGGACGCGCCATGAACCAGCATGACTTCCTGATTGCGCTGCTGGTGTTCCTGGTGGCGGCCGTGGTGGCGGTGCCACTGGCGCGGCGGCTTGGCCTCGGCGCGGTGCTCGGCTACCTGATCGCCGGCGCGGCCATCGGCCCGTTCGCGCTGCGGCTGGTCACCAATGTCGAGTCGATCCTCCATTTCTCGGAGTTCGGCGTCGTGATGATGATGTTCGTCATCGGCCTGGAACTGGAGCCGCGCAAGCTCAAGAACCTCAAGAAATCGATTTTCGGCTACGGGACGACGCAGCTCGCGGTCTGTGCCGTGGTGCTGGGTATCCTGGCCGCGCTGCTGGGCGCGCCGTGGCAGGTGGCGCTGGTGGCGGGGCTTGGCCTGGCGCTGTCTTCCACGGCCATCGCGTTCGCCACGCTGGCCGAGCGGAACCTGATGGGCACCCCGGCTGGCGCGGCCAGCTTCGGCATTCTGCTATTCCAGGATATCGCCGCGATCCCGATGATCGCCTTGCTGCCGCTGCTGGCCGCCGATGCCGTCGGCGCGGTACCGCATGGCCCGCCAGCCTGGCAGACCGCCGGCAAGGCGGTGGCCGTGATGGCGCTGCTGGTGGTGGTGGGCCGCTACCTGGTGCGCCCGGTGCTGCGCTTCATCGCCCGCACGGACATGCGCGAGATGTTCACTGCGTTCGCGCTGCTGCTGGTGGTTGGCATCGCGCTGATGATGGACGCGGTGGGCGTTTCCATGGCACTCGGCACCTTCGTGGCCGGCGTGCTGTTGGCGGATTCGGAGTACCGCCATGCGCTCGAGGCCGACATCGAGCCGTTCAAGGGCCTGCTGCTGGGGCTGTTCTTCATGGCAGTGGGCATGTCGATCGACTTCGGCGTGCTCAGCGAGTCCCCGGGGCAGGTGCTGGGCCTCGTGCTGGGCTTCGTCGCGGTCAAGACGCTGATTCTGGCGCTGCTGGCGCGCCGTTTCGGCATCTCGCGCGGCCAGTGGCTGCTGTTCGGGCTGCTGATCTCGCAAGGCGGCGAGTTCGCCTTCGTGGTGTTCGGCGTGGCCGCCCACGCGGGCCTGCTGCCGCCGCATATGGAGGCGCTGCTGGTGCTGGTCGTGGCCTTGTCGATGGTGGCCACGCCGTTGCTGCTGCTGGTCTTCGACCGCCTGATCGCGCCGCGCCTGCATGCGCTGTCGCGCCGTAAGGACGACGCGATCCCGCCGCAGCACAACCCGGTGCTGATTGCCGGCTTCGGGCGCTTCGGCCAGATCGTCGGCCGCCTGCTGTACTCGCAGGGCATTACGGCGACGATTCTCGACCACGACCCGGACCAGATCGAGTTCCTCAAGGGCTTCGGCTTCAAGGTGTTCTATGGCGACGCCACCCGCGTGGACCTGCTCGAGGCGGCCGGCGCCGGCACGGCCCAGATCCTCGTGGTGGCCATCGAGGGCATGGAAGACAGCCTGGCGCTGATCGACCGCGTGCGAGCGCGCTTCCCGCACCTGAAGATCTACGCACGGGCGCGCCACGTCTCGCACGTGTACCAGCTCAAGGACCGCGGTGTGGAGATCTTCGAGCGGGAGATGTTCGAGGGTTCGCTGATGATGGGCCGCCGCGTGCTGGAGGGGCTGGGCATCGATCCGGCCGACGCGCGCAGCGTGGCCTTGCGCTTCCGGCGTCACAATATCCAGGCGATCGACCGTTTCTACCCGCACTACCGCGACCAGACCAAGCTGGTATCGCTGGCGCGGCAGGCGCGCGACGAACTTGAGGAAATGTTCCGCCAGGACCGCGAACAGCGGCAGAAGCAGGAAGACGCGGAGTGGTCCTGATTCAGGGCTGGGCCGGCGCGCTGCGTGCCAGCCCGTCGGCCAGCCCATTGGCCAGGCCGTTGTCGAGCAGGTCCACGACCATCTCGGCGAACTGGCCGTAAGACAGCTTGCCGCCCGGCTTGAGCCAGGTGAAGGTCCAGTTGATCATGCCGAACACGGTCATCGCCAGCGCGGTCTGGTTCTCGCGCGTGACGCGCGCCGGGTAGGCCAGCCGCAGCTTGCGGGAGAAGGCCGCTACCACGTCGCGCTCGCGCTTCAGGATCAGGTCGCGCTGTTCGTCGGCCAGGAACTTGACGTCGTTGATCAGCGCGATGTGCCGAGTTTGAGACGTTTCGTATTCGGCGAGGAAGGCGCGCAGCAGATCGCCGAAACTCTCGGCGTCGGTACGGCCCTGACGCTCGCTCTCGGCTTCCACCTGGGTGACGATCAGCATCAGCTGGCGCGTGTAGCGGTCCAGCAGGTCGAACAGGATCGCTTCCTTGCTCTCGTAATAGTGATAGAGCCGCGCCTTGGACGTGCCGCAGGCCGCCGCGAGGTCGGCCATCGACGTGCTCGGGTAGCTGCTGGCCGCGAAGGCGGCGGCGGCCAGGTCCAGGATCTGCTCGCGTTGTGCCTCGAAATCGGGCGCCTTGGTTCTTGCCATGGGCCGCTTATTCCGCGCTCGCGCTGAGGGGGTTGCGGCGCAGTTCGCAGGTCTGGAGCGAATCGGCGTTGCCGCGCAGCATGAGCTGCCCGGTGCTGATGAGCTCCCGGCAGCGCCAGAACACGAACCAGTCGCTCGCCAGCAGGCCTTCGATGGCGCCCATGACGCTGGCGACCACCTCGGCGGCCGGCTTCCAGTCCTCGGGCGCGCGCTCCAGGATCACGTCGTCGACGTTATGGTAGGCGGCCGGCACGAGCGTATTGCCCTTCCAGAGCCGCACGTCGGCGTTCTCCTTCACGTTCTGCTGCCACTCGTAGCCCAGCCGGCCCAGCCGCAGCACCGAGACCGGCGCGATGGTCGAGAACCGCCGCGCCAGCCGCGCGGCCGGGTACATGCCGATGGCGGCGAGGTTGCCCTGGGCGGGTACCTCCAGTTCGCGCAGGTCCATCGACACTTCATTGATCCGCTGGGGCGCCTGGTACAGGTGGAAGACCACCCGGCGCAGCATGAGCTGGTCGGAGGCGCTCTGGCCGTGCCAGATGGCGACCTCCAGGTCGTCGCGGCGTAGCGCCTGGAGCTGGTCCAGCGCCTGGCGCATCTCGGCCGCAAAGTCGATATCGGTATGGGGCGCCACCCGCTGCCAGAAGCCGGAGCGGATCAGGCCGGTGCTGTCCACATCCGCGATGGGGCCGACGGCCAGGTCGTCGCGCAGGACGACCACCGGATCGGGACGGGCCGCCTGGGCCAGGGCCTGGCGCAGCGTGTTGCCCGCAACATCGCCGTTGACGACATGGATATATTGCATGACCGTGATTGTATAGGGTGCGACGTGTCCCGGCGGAACCCCGGCCGCCATCGGTCCCGCCGTTGGCGAACGGCCCTGTGGCGGACGATGCGACGCATGGAGCGTGTCCCGCCATTGTAATCACGGCGACAGTCGTGCCACCAGCAACAACTAGCGTTCGTCGTAGCTGACCACCACCCGGGGCGTGAGCGCGCGCGCCTGGCAGGTGAGCACGAACCCTTTTTCCATCTCCCACGGCTCCAGCGTGTAGTTCTTCTCCATCTCGACCTTGCCTTCGAGCACCTTGGCGCGGCAGGTGCAGCAGACCCCGCCCTTGCAGGCGTAGGGCAGGTCCAGACCGGCTGCCAGCGCGGTGTCCAGCACATTGGCGTCCTCCAGCGGCAGGCGCATCTTGTGCTGCTTGCCGTCCAGCACGACCACCAGTTCGGCGGTGCCGGCGTGGCTCGCGTGGTGTTCCGTCGACGTTTTACGAGGCGCGGACGCTAGCGGCACGCCAAAGCGTTCGGCGTGGATCTGGTGCGGATCCAGGCCCGCTTCCTTCAGCGCCGCCTCCACTTCGTCGATCATCGAGGCCGGGCCGCAGACAAAGGCGGCGTCGATATCGTCGACGGGAATCAGCGTTTCCAGGAAGGCGGCCACCCGGGCGCGGTCGAGCCGGCCGTGCAGAAGATCCACCTCCTGTGGCTGGCGGGACAGCACGTGGTAGAGCGTGAAACGGGACAGATACTGGTTCTTCAGATCCTCCAGCGCCTCGGAGAAGATGATGCTGTCCACGCTGCGGTTGCCGTAGACCAGCGTGAAGCGGCTGCGCGGCTCGCGCGCCAGCGTGGTACGGATCAGCGACAGCACCGGCGTGATGCCGCTGCCGGCGGCAAAGGCCACGTAGTGGCGCGCGGCGGCGGTGTCCAGCGGCACGTGGAAGCGGCCATCGGGCGTCATCACCTCGAAGACCTGCCCGGGCGCCACGGTGTCGTGCAGCCAGGTGGAGAACACGCCGTCGTCCACCAGCTTCACGGCTACGCGCAGTTCGCCGCGCTCGTCGTAGTCCTGCACCCCGCAACAGATCGAATAGGAGCGACGCACGTCCTTGCCGTCGACGGGAGCCTTCAGCGTGAGGAACTGGCCCTGCGTGAAGCGGTAGGCGTCGCGCAGCGGCTCGGGCACCTCGAAGGCGATCGACACCGTGTCGGACGTTTCCGGGCGTACCTGCGCCACGCGCAGCGGGTGGAACTGTGGGGTCATCGCGTGTCTGCCTCTGGCTTTCTGGACTTAATACGGCTTGAAGTAGTCGAACGGCTCGCGGCAGTCCAGGCAACGGTGGAGTGCCTTGCACGCCGTGGAGGCAAAGCGCGATAGCTCCTCGGTGTGCGTGCTGCCGCAATGGGGGCAGGCGATGGCCGGGGTTGCGTGGGGTAGGGCGCGTGGGACAAAGCGCAGCGGCCTGACCGTCGCGCTCGCGCCGATCTCGCTGTCTTGCGATCCGCAACGCCCCGGCGGGGCGATGCCGTACGCGCGCAGGCTGGCGCGGCCGGCCTCGGTGATCCAGTCAGTGGTCCAGGCCGGCGCCAGCACCGTGCGCACACGCCACGGCGCCAGTCCGGCGGCTTCGAGCGCGCGGCCCACGTCTTCCTCGATCTGGGACATGGCCGGGCAGCCGGAGTAGGTCGGCGTGATAACCGCCTCCAGCGTCGCGCCATCGTCGGCCAGCCGTACGTCTCGCAAAATGCCGAGATCGCGGATCGACACGACCGGGATTTCGGGGTCCGGCACGGCCTCCAGCGCGGCCCACGCGGCGGCGAGGCGTTCGTCGGCCGAGCGCGGGCCGGTCGCGGTGGCGACGGGGAAGGCCGGTGCGAAGGGGGAGGTGACAGTCGACGCCATCCGCATGACCGGACCCCCGCCTACCACTGCGCGCCGGGGTGGGCGCGTGCCAGCCCCTGCATTTCGGCCAGCAGGTAGCTCATGTGTTCCGAATGCACGCCGAGCTTGCCCGTGGAGACGAACGCCGAGGGCGCCGGCAGGCGCAGCGTGGCGTCCTCCAGAGTGGCGTGGACGATGGCCTCCCAGGCGTCGCGCAGGCTTGCCGTCGGCACGGCCACGCCCTGGTCGGCGGCGGCCTGCTCGACTGGATCGGGCGCGAAGCACTCATTCATATAGGGCAGCAGGTGGTCCAGCGCGCGCTGCATGCGGACGTGGGACGCATCGGTACCGTCGCCCAGCCGCATCACCCATCCCGCCGCATGCTGCAGGTGGTAGCGCGCCTCCTTGGCCGATTTGGCGGCGATGGCGGCCAGCCCCGCGTCCTGGCTGGTCTCCAGCGCGGGCCAGAGTGCGGCCATCAGCGCCCCGTATAGGAAATTTCTCATGATGGTGACCGCGTAGTCGCGCTCGGTCCGGGCCGTGCCGGCCAGCGGGCCGGTGTGCGGCAGCTCCAGCAGCGTCCAGTTGCGGAACTCGCGTTCCTCGCGCCAGTACGCGTACTCGTCCTCCTGGCGCGCGCGGCCGGTGAGCCGGCCTTCGAGTTCGCCGGCATGGGCGTACAGCAGCCGCGCCTGGCCGATCAGGTCCAGGCTGATGTTGGCCAGCGCGATGTCTTCTTCCAGCGCCGGGCCATGGCCGCACCATTCGGCGTTGCGCTGGCCCAGGATCAGCGCGTTGTCGGCCAGCCGCAGCACGTACTGCAGCGGCGCGGTGCGGGCGAGGTCGTGGGAGCTGTCGAGGGCGCGATCGTCGGCGACGAGGGTCTGCGTCATGGTGCCGGCCTTACATATGGTTGACTTCGTCGGGGAGCTGGTAGAACGTCGGGTGCCGGTAGATCTTGTCGGCGGCCGGATCGAACAGCTCGGCCTTCTCCGCCGGCGCGCTGGCCGTGATGGCGGACGAGGGCACCACCCAGATCGACACGCCTTCCTGCCGGCGCGTGTAGACATCGCGAGCCATGTGCAGCGCCTGCTCGGCGTCTGCGGCGTGGAGGCTGCCGCAATGCTTGTGCTCCAGTCCCTGCTTGCTGCGGACGAACACTTCCCACAGCGGCCATTCCTTCTTGCTCGGGTGCGTCTCAGGTGTCGATTGCGCCATGTCTGTCTCCTTGGGCGGCGGTCAGGCGGCTTCGCGCTGCGGTCGTTCGGCGCGGCGGCGGGCGTGGGCCAGCGCGGCCTCGCGCACCCAGGCGCCGTCTTCGTGCGCCTTCACGCGCGTGGCCAGCCGCTCCTTGTTGCAAGGGCCGTCGCCATTGATCACGCGCCAGAATTCGTCCCAGTCGAGTGGGCTGTAGTCGTGGTGGCCGCGCTCGGCATTCCATTTCAGGCCGGGGTCGGGCAGCGTCACGCCCAGCACCTTGGCCTGCTCGACGGTGGCATCGACAAATTTCTGGCGCAGGTCGTCGTTCGAGATCCGCTTGATGCCCCAGGCCATGGTCTGGCCGCTGTTGGTGGAGGCGGCGTCCGGCGGGCCGAACATCATCAGCACCGGGAACCACCAGCGGTTCACCGCGTCCTGGACCATCTCGCGCTGGGCATCGGTGCCGCGCATCATGGCCAGCAGGGCGTCGAAACCCTGGCGCTGGTGGAACGACTCCTCCTTGCAGATGCGGATCATCGCGCGCGCGTACGGGCCGTACGAGCAGCGGCACAGCGGAATCTGGTTCATGATCGCCGCGCCATCGACCAGCCAGCCGATCACGCCGACGTCCGCCCAGGTCAGCGTCGGGTAGTTGAAGATCGACGAATACTTGGCGCGGCCGGTGTGCAGGGCATCGACCAGATCATCGCGCGAGGCATTGAGCGTTTCGGCCGCGCTATATAGATAGAGGCCGTGGCCGCCTTCGTCCTGCACCTTGGCCAGCAGGATGGCCTTGCGCTTGAGCGACGGCGCGCGGCTGATCCAGTTGCCCTCCGGCAGCATGCCGACGATCTCCGAATGCGCGTGCTGCGAAATCTGGCGCACCAGGGTCTTGCGGTAGGCGTCGGGCATCCAGTCCATCGGCTCTATCTTGCCGTCTTCCGCCATGCGCGCGTCGAACGCGGCCTGGCGCGCGGCGAGGCCGGCATCCTGCGGCCCGCCGAGCGGCGTGGCCGTGGGCTGGGCAGGCTGGCCGGGCAGGTCGAGACTCTGCGTGTACATAACGTCTCCTTCTGATGGGTGGCCGCGCGGTGGTTGTTCTTGTCGAGGCTGGACGGCGGCGGCGGGTCTGCTCACTATATATATAAACCGACCGGTCGGTCAATTTAATGGCGTATGGATGGGTGCGCGTGATGGGTGATCCGCCTATCCCATTTTCAGAATCGGCTCATCACGTGGGTTTGGCGCCACGTGTAGTATCGGATGTAGCGGTCGCGGCACGGCTGCGGCGCTTCTCTCTTCTATCGGAGGACAAGGCAATGACTAGCACGGCTTACAACCGGATCGTGGTGGCGGTGGATGGCAGCAGCACGTCCGACCTGGCCCTGCGCGAGGCCCTGCGGGTGGCCGGCGGCGGCTCGACGATCCTGGCGCTCTATGTGGTGGACAACGGCGTGATGCTGTTCGACGCGGGCTACTACGACCCCACGCAGATCGAGCGCGCCTTCGCGGACAGCGGCAAACGCGCGCTGGAGGCGGCCGGCAAGGTGCTGGGCGACGCCGGTGCGACGTTCGAGACGAAACTGGTGACGGAGCCTGCCGTGGCCGGCGACATCGCCGGATCGATCAATGAAGCCGCGCGCCAGTGGGGCGGGGACCTGCTGGTCATCGGCACCCACGGCCGGCGCGGCGTGCGGCGTATCGTGCTCGGCAGCGTGGCCGAGGCGGTGATCCGTCAGGCGACGATGCCGGTGCTGCTGGTACGCGGGCAGGCGGCCGAAGGCTGATCGATCAGTCCGCGAAGCGGAAATGCCCGCTGCGCAGGACGATCTCGCGCGCCTTGGTCAGCTCGAACAGGGTTTCCGCCAGATGCTCAATGCGCTGGCGGTGACTCGTGAACGCGGCGCGCAGGTCGTCTTCGCGCGGCGACTGGGCGCCACAATGGTTCTCGAGCGCCTCGGCGGTCACGGAATACTGCGATGAATTGCCATTGACCGTAGCGGGGCACGATAGCGTCAGACTGGCGGCGCAGTAAGACGGAACGCTGGTCGGGAAGGAGATTTGAGCCATGGCGCACCTCGTACTTGTCGGGAACGGGGAAACGGCGGATATCCAATCATTCTAGGATAGTTGCGAGCGCCTGCCCGAACGCCGAAATGCCGGGCTATCTCATCCCGCCTTGACCCCGCGCAAGCGCGAGCGCGTCGCCAGCGCCTGTTCCGCCACCAGGGTGCGCAGCCTGGCGACCGTGTGATGCGCGGCATCGATATGGTTGTCCGCGTAGCCAGCCTGTTCCGCCAGAAATCGGTCAAAGGGCGGATCGGCGGGCGTTAGCGGTGCCAGCCGGGCCGGCGCCACCGCTGCCGTCACGCCGGTGTGACCCGGTCGGACGGCCACCTCGGCCAGTCGGGCCTCCAGATCGCCAAGCAGTGCCTGCACGGCCGGCACGGGCTTCGTGTAGATCTCCCCCGATTCGGTGCCGGCACGCAGCAGCCCTGCCAGTGCGGCCATTCGCCGCGCTGTGGCATGCAGGGTGCGATGAGTGACCGCCAGCGCCGGATCCAGTTCGGCCGCACATTGGGCGAGCGTGTCCTCGGCACGGGTGGAGGCGCGGCCGGCAGCCACGCGCAGCGCCTCGAGCCGGGCTGGCGCCGCCGACAGCGCGCGCGCCGCGCTGATCGAGGCGCGGAGGTAGACCGCGTTGACCGCGAGCGCATCCAGGCTGTGGCGGAACGCGCGCGACAACTCCGCACGTGGCGCCAGCACCACATAGCTGGCCAGCGCGATCAGGCAGCCGATGGCCGTATCGGCGCCGCGCAATGCCGCCACGTGGCTGCTGCTGGCGGCGGGCTCGCCGAGCCAAGAGAACAGGATGACCGCTGGCGTCAGGCAGAACGCGAACGCGCCGGCATTGCCGGCCAGCCGCGTCGCATAGGCGGCGGCGAGGAATACCGCGCTGATGCCGAGCGCCAGCGTCGGCGTGGGGTGCATCAGGCTGATGCCGCAGGCCAGCAGCGCACCGCCCAGCGAACCGGCAAAGCGCAGAAACGAGATCTGCCGGGTGGTTTGCAGGCGCGGGCTCAGCACCATGATCACGGTGACGGCCACCCAGTAGCTGTGATGGACCTGCCAGATCTGCGACGGCAACAGGCTCAGCCCGCCCGCCAGCGCCAGCCGGAGCGCGTGGCGCGACACCCGGGCATCGCGCGCGGCGAGGTCGGCCAGCGTATGCGCCAGGCGGTCGAGCATGGCCGTGACGCCGGTATTCGGCCAGACGAAGCGCTCGCGCCATCGATCGAAACCGGGGTGCTGGGCCAGCGCGGCCAGGGCGGATTGGTAAGGGGGCGGCGCGGAGGCATTGGGGCGCTGCGCCACGAGGCCACGCAGGTCGCGGGTCAGCATCGCGCTCAGTGCCGGCAGGTCCGGGGCATGACGGGCGAGGGCCTGGCGAACCTGCTCCTGCGTATCGGCGAGGCAGCGCGCGGCATAGGCCAGCGGCAGGCCGTGGGTGTCGCCGGCGCGCTCGCGCAGTTCGCCAGCGACGATCAGCAGGGCGAAGATGGCGTCGGCCACCGCCACGGCGTAGGCGTAGTGGAGCAATCCCAGCGGGTCTCGCAGGCCACGCCGGGCGGTCACGGCGGCGCGCGCCGCTTCGATACGAAGGCGGATTTCCTGCTTATGTGGCGTGCTGTCGTGGGCGGGCGCGGTAGTCGCCAGGAAATCGGCAAAGCGCAGCAGGGCGTCGTAGACGGCGACTACCTCCGTCCGCGGCCGGGTGTCGCGCTGGGAGGGAATCAACAGCAGGCAAACCAGGCAGGCAAAGACGCCGCCTAGCAGGTAGTCGACGCTGCTCGTCCACGCGTAGGTGGCGATCGGTAAACCTTCGGCCGGCTGCAGGCAGGCGGCGATGAGCACCACATAGAGCAGCTTGAGGCACAAAGCGGCTGCGGGGCCGCGTAGCTCGACCAAACCGGCCACCAGCCCTGCGGCTAGCACCACGAGCAGTGCCAGCAGCGGCGACCCCGAAAGGCTCGCGCCCAGTGCGCTGGCCAGCGCACCGCCGATGCCCACGGTGCCCAGCGCACGCATGCGGGCGGCCGCCGTGCCTTGGCGATCAGCCAGGCAGGTCCAGATCGATGCCGTTGCCGACCAGAGATAACCGTGTTCGCCAGTCAGCCAGCCGGTACCGGCCAGCGCCAGGAAAGACAAGGCGTAGACGATGCCACGCCGCAGGTAGGCGGTATCGGGCCAGTATCGGAGAAGGCGCGCAGCGGTAGGCATCGCAGGCAAATTAGGAGAGCGGCGGGGTGTCAGGGTTATTGCTGATGCCACTCTACGATGCTGATTGGTGCATCGCAACAAAGGTGTGGGTTTTCTGCGATTTGCGCGGCAACTGTGCGCGCTTGCACCACGACGGGGAAAAGTGACGCTGACCGGTGCAGATGTCACATTCGTGATGTAGACCGATCAAAAACCGCCTATCGATCTGAGGATTCCACAGATTTTGGGCAAAAAAAACCCGCGCAAGTGATGCGCGGGTTGGAATCCACCGAGGTGGTGGAGGAGACAGACTTCACTATACACAGGTTGTTGCGACGCACCAAGTCCCGCGTTCGAGAATGACTTCAAAAGCGCACAATCACGTTGCATTGGGACAACAGCGCTATCGAAAGAGGTAGGCGATCCACACGGCGGCGGTCATGCCGACCACATCGGCGAACAGCGCACAGCCCAATGCGTGACGGGTATTGCGCACATTGACGCTACCGAAATAGACGGCCATCACATAGAAAGTGGTCTCGGTCGAACCCTGGATGATCGCCGCGAGTCGGCCCTGGAAGGAGTCGACGCCGTAAGTGCTCATCACATCGACCATCAGCCCGCGCGCGCCGGCGCCGGACAGGATCTTCATCAGGCCGACTGGCAGCGCGGGAACGAAGTCGGTATTGAGTCCCAGCCACGCGAATCCGGCCGACAGGCCCTGCATGAGCACGTCCATGCACCCCGAGGCGCGGAACAGTCCGATCGCCACGAGGATCGCCACTAGATAAGGAATGATCTGCACCGCGACGCCGAAGCCTTCCTTGGCGCCATCGATAAAGGCGTCGTAGACATTGACCCGCCGCACCGCGCCGCAAACCAGGAACAGGGTGATCAGCGACAGGATGAAGGCGCTGCCGGCGAGCGCGGCCAACTGGCTCACCTGATCCGGCGGCGCCTGCCGCAGCCAGACGAACAGCCCCCCGACAGCCGCCGCCGTGATCGCGAACGCGGCCAGCACGGCGGGTTTGAGCAGGTTCAGTCGCTGCACCCAGGCCACGGCCAGCAGCCCGGCCAGGCAGGAGACGCCGGTGGCGAGCAGCGTCGGCAGGAAAATATCGGCCGCATTGAAGCCGGTGAGCCCCTGCTTGACGGCCATCGCCTGGCGGATGGCGATGACCGACGTGGGAATCAACGTCAGCCCGGCCGTGTTCAGGACGATGAACATGATCTGGGCGTTGCTGGCGGTGTCCGGCTTGGGATTCAGCGTCTGCAGCTCGCGCATGGCGTTGAGCCCGAGCGGGGTGGCGGCGTTGTCCAGGCCGAGCAGATTGGCGGACACATTCATCATCATCGCGCCCTGTGCCGGGTGGCCCTGCGGCACGCCGGGGAAGAAGTGACGCAGCAATGGGTTCATGGCCCGGGCGAAGAGATCGACCACGCCGGCCCGCTCGCCAATCCGCATGATGCCAATCCAGAGGCACATGACGCCGGCCAGCCCAAGAGAAATCTCGAAAGCGGTGCGCGCGTTGTCAAACAGGCTGGCGAGCATGGCCGGGAAGACCGCCGTGTCGCCGTGAGCCAGCCGCACGCAGGCGGCCAGGAAGGAAATCAGGAAGAATCCAAGCCAGACGAGGTTCAGTGCCATCGACGTATGAGAGGCCAGTGAGAAGCTTCGCCTTGCCTGCTTGCTAATAAGGAGGCGGCGAAGCTTCGCATCATATCGTGCGGATTACGCCAGGTCGGCGCCGCGCTTGGCCAGCAGGTCGCGCAGGATGCTGCGGTGACAGTGAGATTCGTCCTCGCAATAGCAACCGAGCGAGAAGTTCGTCTGATGGGACAAGGCTGCAAGGAGATCTAGCGTGCGGCTGGCATCGGGCTCGGCCATCTCGGCACGGTACTTCTTCTCGAAGGCACGCCACGCCTTGCCGTCCGTGGCGGCCTGGGCCTGCGCGACGAGGTCCGTGGATGGTGCAAGCGCCGGGTACCAGACATCGTAATAGTCACGGCAGGCGAACTCAGCCTTGGGCACCCCGCGCGGCGGCCGTCGCACCGTGCCCATGCGCAGCCCCTCATCCTCGGCGCGCGGCGATCCTAATCTCACGATACGGATGGTCATGGTTTCCTCGTTTTGTGCTCTAAACGGCACCTGAAATGAACTTGAGAATTATTTTGCGAAATCGCTTGCCAGCCTGCCATCAGTCGCCTACTATTCGTCCCCTCGCAACACAAACCGCGCTGCAAACGCAGCAGCGACAAGGGTTGCGGGGTTGATGGGTGGTCGGGCTGAGGAGTTTTCCAGCGCTGACCGCAGCGAAAAAAACTTCGCTGACCTGTTGACGAAACGCAGGTTGTTCTTCATAATCTCGTTTCTCTGCTGCGACGCAAACGACGCAGCGCAGACAAGCAGTACCGCCCCCGGCAAAGCCGGTGTGGCCAGTTCTTTAACAACCAAACAACCGATAAGTGTGGGCGCTTGATGGCGAACGCCACGCAGACTCCGGTCTGCGTGATGCTTCAAAAGTTATTAAGTGCTCGC
>NZ_FOWM01000017.1:0-106696 GCF_900115455.1 Cupriavidus sp. OV096 | reverse complement strand
GATGTAGCGGCTACATGCTAATGTCGGACTGCAGCTAGATAGAAATGTCGCCCCCTTAGCCAAGGCTGGCATTCTGGCGGTTTCCCGTCTGCGCAAGACCGGAGGCCGCCATGCCGATGCCCGAGTCCATCACGATGACGATGCGCGAATTCGACCGATTCAAGGTGATTCAGGCCGTGGTCGAACAAGGCCTGCCGATATGGCGCGCGGCCGAGAAGCTTGGCCTGTCGCGGCGACAGATCGAACGGCTGGCGCTCCGATATCGCAAGGACGGGCCCTGTGGGTTGGGTTCTCGCAAGCGTGGATGCAGCAGCAATCGGCAGCTTCCTCCTGGTCTGGAATCCCGCGTGCGCGGCCTGATCCGCGACAGCTACGCGGACTTCGGACCCACGCTAGCTGCCGAGAAGCTGCGGGAGCGCCATGGGATCGACCTGGCCAAGGAGACGGTGCGGCGGATCATGATCGACGCCGGCTTCTGGGTGCCGAGGAAGCTGCGCCCGCCCAAGGTCCACCAGCCGCACAACCGCCGGGCCTGCCTGGGCGAGCTGGTGCAGATCGACGGCAGCGATCACGCGTGGTTCGAGGACCGGGCGCCGGCGTGCACGCTGCTGGTGTTTGTCGACGACGCCACCGTCCGGCTAATGGAGCTGCTGTTCACGACGGCAAGTACACCAACTCGCTCGCCTTCTTCAGCCGCTTGCAGTCCGTCCTCGAAAGCGTAGTGAAGCTGAGATTCGCGCTTGGTTGGCAAGCCGGACTGGCTGACAATCGGCCAGGAAATCACAACAAGTGCTCCGTGCGAGGATCTGTGAACCCAGTCAGGCAGCTCGCTTCTGTAGCGAATAATTCGGCGAACGCCTCCAGCCGAGTCCTTGGTAGCGGTGACCTCCCAAGCCCTGACTCGCGTGTGAAAACGAGGTGACTGCGACCATCGTGACGAAAAACCATTTTGAGAAGCGCATCTGGATATGTAGGATTGATTTAGATGGAACTGTTGCGGCGGCAAATCCAAGCGGCCTCCTGGAGGTCTTATTCTTTTTGAAGTGTCGCGGGATGGCTCGATTTGTTCCAGATTCGTTGAGAGGCGTTGTTGCGCGGCCTCAGCCCTGGTGGCGCCCGCTGCAGTCGGCGCGATCCAGCAGCAACCGGCAGCTTTACGCTCAGCCCCTACCTGCTGAGCCTGCCGCTGGTACTGGCGGCGGTCATTCTGGTCGCGTGGTTCCGGCCACGCGATACGGGCCCGATGGTCGTGGCTTCGTCGAGGCACGCTGCGTGCCCCCTCAGGCCTTGGCTGCGGGAGGCGGTGCGCAGGACTCGCGCATAACGACTTGCGTGGTCAGCCGTACTTCCTGCCCCCCCTGCTCCTTCGCCTGTGCGCGCTCCGCGGCGCCGCCAATCGCTCGCAGCAGAATTTCAGCGGCGGCCGTGCCCACGGCCTCGAGGTCCCAACTGATCGCGGTGATCGCGGGCGAATACAGTTGGGGCAGATCGCCGTCGCCGACGCAGATCAGGCTGACATCGTGCGGCACCCGATGGCCGGTTTGTCGCGTTGCCTGCAGTACACCCGACAGGATGCGCGTGCCCAGGCAAATGAATGCCGTCGGCCGGGACTTTGCGGAAAGCAGGGCCAGCGCGTCGCTGAACGACAAATCCATGGCCGAGCGGCTGGCTCGGACGAGCGTTTCATCCACCGTCAGGCCACGCTCGGCCATCGCCGCGCGATATCCATCGATACGCTCGCGTCCGGGTCGCAAGGCACCGTCGGAGGTCATCAGCGCGATGCGCGTATGACCCAGGTCAAGCAGATACCGGCAGGCTTCGTATGCGCCGCGGAAGTGGTCGACGTGAACGCCCGATCCCTGCTCGCCGAAGTCGCGGTCCATGGCAACCACGGCCAGATCACGCGAGATCTGTTCAAGATAGTCGGCACGCTCTACTTCACAGGGCCCGAGAATCAGTCCATCGACGCGTCGCCGGCGGAACAGGTCCACCATCAGCTCTTCCTGCGCCTTGCTATTGTGAGTGTTTCCAACCACCATGGCGTAGCCTTCGCGCTGCAGGCGCATCTCCACCGCGGTAATGATGCGGGCATACAGGGGGTTGGCCAGATCGGAAACCAGCAGTCCCACCACGCCAGAAGTACCTGTGCGCATGCTCTGCGCGATCGGATCTGGTGCATACGCCAGCGCCTTCGCTGCGCGTTCGACGGCCTGGAGAGCCGCTTCGCTTACGGGACCGCTACGATTTAACGCCCGCGAGGCCGTGCCCAGCGACACGCCGGCCGCCCGCGCCACGTCACGAATCGTGACGCGGGCGGGCGTATCGGAACTAGGGGTGCGCGTTCGGCTGCTCATTTTTGATCCCGGGGCTTGCTAGCGGATGGCGGCAGTGCGGCCGGCTTCGCTCGCGATTATCGCCCAAATCCGCCCACATCTAGTACATCGCACGGCCGCCACTGATGTCGAAAACCGCCCCGGTGCTGAAGCTGCAACGCGCGGAGCACAGCCAGGCCGCCATCTCGGCGACCTCCTCGACGCGGACGAAGCGTTTCATCGGCACGCGCTCCAGCAGTCGCGCCTGCAGTTGCGCACGCTGGCTATCGTCGTAGACGCCGAAGATATCGGTGTCAGCCGCGCTAGGCGTGATGCAGTTGACCAGCACACCGGTTTCGGCCAATTCCTTGCCCAGGCTTTTGGTCATCGATATCAGCGCTGCCTTCGATGCAGCGTAGGCGCCGGCGAAGGGGTTGCCCTCCTTCCCGGCAATCGACGCCACATTAACCACGCGGCCATAACCGTGACTCACCATGAGGGGAACCACAGCCTGCGCGCACAGCAACCCGCCAAAGACGTTCACGTCGAAGACGCGCTTCCATTCATCGAGAGAGGCCTCGATCGTCGGGCCGCTGCGCCCCAGAATCGCGGCATTGTTGACCAGCGCCGTGGGCGCTCCCAGCGCTGCCGTGGACTGTGCCAGCGCGCGGTCGACCTGAGCGCGATCCGTGATGTCAACCGCGACAGACATCGCGTTTGCGCCACTTGCACGCAGCGATTGCACAGCCTCGTTGAGTTGCCCGGCATCGCGATCCCACAATGCTACGGAAAAACCCTCTGCGGCCAGACGGGCACCAATCGCCAATCCAATGCCACGCGCAGCGCCCGTCACCACCCCGACGCGTCGCCCCGCTTCCCTGCTTTCGTTGGCGGTCATTGCGGCGCTCCGATCCGGCGGATGGGATCAGCGCCGTCCCAGCCTTTGGCAGCGGCGGCAATCGACGCGAAATACTCGCCCTTGCCGCCCGCCATTTCCGAAATCTCCACGATGTTGCCCGGCAAGTCCGCGTGGACGTAATAGGCAAATCGGCCGCGCATGCCCATGCGGCCGCCGTGCCCCTCTACGTAGCCGCGCCCACGTAAGGCTTCCGCGTACTCGTCGAACCGGTCGTCTGTCCAGTAGGCGATATGCTGCATGCCCTCTCCTGCCCGCTTCAGGGAATCCAGATACAGCGACGGCGCTTCGTTGCGTTGCTGGATCAGCTCGATCTGGACGCCCCCTGAATTGGCAAGGGCGATAGACAGGTCTGGCAGTGCCGATGTCTTGCCGTAGTAACGGAACTCGGTGGTACCAACGGCTTCCTTGTAGAACCAGGGGCCGACGCCCAACACGTCGCTCCAGTGCCGCATGGCCTTCTCAATGTCGCGCACGACATAGCCAATCTGGCAAACGCCACCAAACAGCAAACTCATTGCCTCCCTCCCCAAAATTGGAAACGTTTCCAGTTCCAACTCTAGTCTGCGTTGCATTCAGATGCGACATAGAGTTTACCATGATTGCCGTGCCCCACATGGTCTACCAAACTTTCATGGAAACGTTTCCACATCGATTGGAACGCACTGAAGACGTCTGCATCGCAGAACGGACGGATACCCACGGAGACAGCCATGAACAGATTTCTCGCCAGCGCCCTGCTCGCCCTTGCCACCACCGCCGCCCAGGCCGGCGATGTCGCCACTTATCCCGATCGCCCTATCCGCATGCTGTTGCCCTTCTCCGCCGGCGGCGGCGGCGACATTCTCGGCCGCCTGCTCGCCGAACGCTTCGCGGCGCAACTCAAGCAGCCGGTAGTGGTGGAGAACAAGCCGGGTGCGGCTGGCACGATCGGTACCCACGCCGTCGCCACCGCAGCACCGGACGGCTACACGATCATGATCGGCGGCATGTCGACCCACCAGCTTGCGCCGGCCACGTACACGAAGCTGCCCTACGACCCGGTGCGCGACTTCCAGAGTCTGGGGGCGATAGGGAATTCGTCAATCGTGATGATTGCTGCCAATCAGTATCCAGCGAACAACCTCAAGGAACTGATTGCGCTGTCGCGCAAGGACAAGACGCCGATTCAGTATGCAAGCTGGGGGGCGGGATCCACGGGCCACTTCTGTGGCGAGGTCCTGAGCCAGAAGTCCGGCATACCGATGCAGCACGTGCCATACAAGGGCACGTCGCAGATTGTGACCGACATCCTCGGCAACCACATCTCTGTGGGCTTCGTCGATATGGTGACTGCCACCCCTTTCGTCAAGGAAGGCAAGGTCAAGGCGCTCGCTGTATGCACGCGACGTTCGCCTAGCTTGCCAAACGTCGCCAGCTACCAGGAACAGGGGGTGGACTTCGACCGCGAACTGACCTGGGTCATGTACGTGCCAGCAAAGACGCCAAAACCCATCGTGGAGAAATTGTCTCGCGTCCTGGAAACCACGCTCAAGGAGCATGACGTCGTCAACAAGCTGCTCTCGCTGGGTATCACTGCAAAGTATGTGCCCGGACCGGAGCAACAGGCTGTCAATGCCCGCGATATTCCCATGTGGAAGGCAATCGCGACGCAAGCGAACATCAAGCTGGATTGAGCGACCGGCCTCACACACAGCACCCGATCACCATTCGAATTCTCATCATCTACCACAGGAGATTTTTAATGTCAGCTACGCTCGACGCCGCACGCATCAAGACCGTGCGGGACCACATGGCTCTGGAATGTGTCCATGACTGGGATGCCGTCATCGATACGTTTGCCCACCCCCGCTACGAAATGCATGGCAGCGGCGTTGTCTTTGACGGCGAAACCGAGGTGCGCGGCTACTTTGATTCGTCGCGGATTCCCTTCCCCGACCTCAAGAACGAAATTATCGCCATTGCTGCCGTCGACCAAACGGTGCTCGTAGAGTTCTGGTTGCAGGGCACGCATCTCGGTCCGCTCCAGGCCAACGGCAAGACCTTCGCACCGACGGGCCGCACCTTCCGGGTTCGAATGGCCGCCACGTTCGAGTTTGCGCCGGGCTCGGACAAGATCATCTGCGAGCGCCCATACTCGGCGCCCGACGCCAAGCTGCGCGCGCTCGGCCTACGCTAAGGGACGCCGGCATGGGAGATTCAGCACTTGCAATCGCCAGTGGGCATGGCCGGCTGGCCGGTAAGGTCGCCATCGTCGTGGGCGCTGGCTCCAGTGGCGCGGACGTCAGCAATGGCTCTGCCGCGGCCATTGTCTATGCGCGGGAAGGCGCGCGCGTCCTCTGCGTAGACCGCGACACCAAAGCCGCGCAACGCGTTGTTGAGCAAATCCGCGAAGCCGGCGGCGATGCACTGCCGTTCGAGGCCGACGTATGCAGTAAGGCCCAGCTTGCAGCCATGGCCAGCTATTGCGCATCCGAGTTCGGACGCATCGATGTACTACATAACAATGTCGGTATCGAGATCGTGGCGGAGCTCGAGGATATCCGCGAAGAAGATTGGGATCGCGTCTTCGACATCAATCTCAAAGGCGTCATGCTGGCATGCCAGCAGGTAGTCCCTCGCATGGTGAAACAGGGCGGTGGTTCGATCGTAAACATTTCGTCGATCGCCAGCCGAAAATGGAGCCCGATGCCGTTTCTGGCTTACAACACGTCAAAGGCGGCGCTCAACCATATGACGCGTGTGCTCGCGCGCCGCTACGCTTCTGATCGTGTTCGGGCTAACGTCGTGGTCCCCGGATTGATCGACACACCACACGCCGCGCACCTGACCAAGGGTGACGCTGCGGCGGGACAAGCCGCACGCGACGCGCGAAATCTGCGTTGCCCGATGGGCCACCAAGGCACTCCATGGGACATCGCCTATGCGTCGCTGTTCTTGGCAAGCGATGAATCTCGCTACATCACCGGCACCGAGATTGCAGTCGATGGCGGACTTTATCTCTGAGCCACCCGGACTTCCGGACACTTTCAACATACCGGCGACGAGACACATCTATATCCGCGCGATTCGACTCGTCGCCTCAGGAGATTTGCATCATGGCATTGCCCAAGGTCTTTACCCATCAGGATCGACTGCTGTCCCTCAACATTCACGATGCAGTGGCGTTCCCAGGCTCGGAATCCGGCTCCACCATCGTCCCGCTCTTCCTCGATCGTGAGAGCGGTGTCTGGGTCCTGTACGGAAAATTCGAGCCAGGCACGACACTGCCGCCCCATTTCCACACCGGGACCGTCCACTTCTTCACGACGAAGGGCGAATGGAACTATGTCGAGTACCCAGAGGACCCGCAAACAGCCGGTAGTTACCTGTATGAACCGGGCGGCTCCATTCACACGTTCTCGGTACCGGCCGATGCCAAAGAGCCCGCTGAGGGCTTTATGGTCGTCTATGGCGCCAACGTAATCTTCAAGGACGGCGAATACCAGTCCGTGCGTGACGCCGGTGCGATCGAGGACGGCATTCTCAATGCCGCCAAGGCCATGGGGCTGCCAACCCCACGGTATATCCGGCCAACCGGCGGAGCCACGTTCTCGCGCGACTGAATTTTCACGCCCGTATGCTGTGTAGGAGTGTCTCAAGGGGCACGCCTCAAAAAAACTAACTTGATGGAGACAGAGCCCAGCAGCAATTCTGGTCCGATGCGCATTTCGTGGATGGCGAGAGCGGAAATCGATGCAGCGCAGCATGCGCCGAGCATAGGATGTCTTTCACTTGTTGCCATGCTACTCACGGCTTACCCCGTTCGGAGCACGCACACTCTGCTGCGATCGGCGCCGCCTCTCTACTTCGTCAACGCGTCGCGCCGTTTGCGCCAGTAACGGTCGAACAGGGTCGAGAGGTCCCCTTCCACCGCGCCGATCGAACACGCCTCACCCTGCGGCCGATGTGTGCCGAAGATGTCCCGCCCATTGATCGGAGCCGCCATGCATAGCGCATTGTCGCCACCGTTGCCGGCCGGACTCAGTGGACGCAGCGGTGCATAAAACGGCCCCAGTATCGGGAAAACACTGGGAATCGTGCTGCCGCAGGCATTGCCGGGAAACTGGAGGTTATGGCCAAGGTCGCGGAATGTGCGCTGCGCATCCGCGCCCCCGCAGGCGCCATTCCAGTTACCCAGCACGATGGTGTTGGCGAACTCGATGGCCGATGTATCACCACAAAGCTGGGCGTGCTGTACGGGACGGCTGCCATTACCGGCGATGGTGACGTTCAGGAATCGCACGTTGCCGCCATGGAACGCGCCAGCGCCCTGCTTTGCCGAGTTGTCGACAAGGATCGTGTTCGCAATCTGCCCCATGGCCGGCATGCACAGCGTCTGAATAGCGGCGCCGGTATTGGCGGTGTTCTGGCGAAACAGGCTGCCTCTGCTGTCGAGCCGCGCCTGCCGCGCGTAGATGGCGCCGCCCGCCGTACCGGCCGTGTTACCGACAAAGCCATCGACGCTGATCTCCACCAGCGCAGACTCTCCCGCATAGATTGCGCCGCCGGCACGGGTGGCGACGTTGCGCTCGAATCGGCTGTTTCGCACGCGCAGGCTGCCCTGCCGTTGCAAATCCCAGACGGCCGCGATGGCGCCCCCGCTGCCGGCCGCCTGGTTGGCGCGGAACGTCACCTTGCGCATGACCGCCGTGGCACCGTGTGTCTGGCGGATAGCGCCGCCATCGCCGCCGGCGCGATTGCGCTCGAACTGGCTGTCTTCCACGGTCAGCGCGCAGCGCGACAGGATGGCGCCGCCGTCCTGTGTATCGGCGTTATCGGCAAACCAGGCATTCCGGATGGTGACTTCGCAGTTTCCCGCCGCGCTGCCGCCAAAGCTGGCGTGGCCATTGCGCAGGAATTGGGTATCCGCAATGCGCACCGTGGTGCCCGGCCCCGTGGCCAGCACCTCGCCACCCTTGTTGTCGGTCAGACGACTGTTTTGCGAGATATCGAGTTCTCCTTCGGACACCACCAGCACGGGACCGGTATTCTCGGCAATCCAGGCATCGCGCAAGACGAGATTGCCCGCCAGCAGCCAGATCGGACGATCCGAGTTGCGGATGGTGGTCCCTGCCAGCAACGATACCGCTCCTTCCCCCGAAATCACGCTGCCTGGGTTGCCGCCCGATGTGCCACCCCCACGGATCGTGATACGTGTGAACGAGGCGTGTACACCGGCGCGGATCCCGAACATGCGGTGTCCGTTGCCATCGAGCGTGACCTTGCCCTCGCCGTCGATCACCACGTCCCGGCTGAGCGCATGCGTGGTGGTGAAGGCGATGGTCCCGGCGCAAGCAAACGTGATACGCCCGCCGGCCTGAAGCGCCTCGCTCAGGTCCGTGCGTGCATCACCAGGCCAGACGTCCTGGCCGCAGGCCGTGACGGTGGCATCGGCATGGGCCAGGCCCGCGACGAGCATTGGCACGATACCGTGCAACCACTTCGTAATCAGGTTCATGGCGGACCCAGCAGGATGAACATCGGGTTATCCAGCCGCGTGAAATCGAGCACGATCCTGCGCCGCGTCACCGGACTGGTGATCTCGACGCGGCCGTCGCCGCCCGATGTCATGGGCGCCACGCCCAGCGCGCCCGGGGCGGCGCCCGCGTGAGGCCAGTCATCGCGGTCCGGCTGTGCGGTGCCGTTGACGGACGTCACCTGTACGCAATCGAAACCGATACGCTGGCCGGTCGTGCCTCGCACCGACACGTATTCACCATTGCAGGCGGAGCCCGTGCCCATCAGCGGACCGGGCCCCGGATTCCGTTGCCGCGCGCGCGTGCTGAATGTCTCGAAGTCCATCTCCGCGCCGTCGACGATCTCGATCAGGCCGACGTTATCGAACGGGCCGAAACGCGAGTCGTTCCCTGCGCGCGGCTCGTTGTAGATGGCCATCCAGAACGTGGGACCGGCGTTGTAACCCGGGCACGCGGGATCGTCGGACCGGACCAGGAACCAGTTCGGGCGCTGGTCATCCGGCTTCATGCACGCTCTCAGGTCGTCTGGAATCATGAGATTGACGCCGCAAGCGAAGCCGTCCCAGACGCACAGGTTCTGGTCGTAGCTGGGGGCATGGCCCCCCACCTCCGCCCGCCTGCCATCGAAACGCAGGAAACGCTCCAACGAAGAACGGCGTGTATCCGATTCCCGAACGCGTTCCTTGCGGTCGAACAGCGGTGCGACGTGCGGGGGGCCGGCCAGCATCAGCGTCGTCGGCACCGCCGCGCCCAGGCCGTCTTGCGTGTCCTTGAGGATGGTGCCGTCAAGTCCATCGGTGGTCGTGTTCATCGGCATGCCCGTGGTCACGCCGCCGGCCGTGATCGTGAAACTGGCCCCGCTGGAAACGATCTCCCAGCCATCGTGGTGAATGCGCTGATGCACGAGCGGCGCATGGCCGCGTTCCATCGCCAACGAGAAGATGGCTTCGTCGGGCCGCCAGTATGACGTGGCCGCATAGATCGCCTGCGACGCGTACGCGCTGGTGGCCGCATAGGAATTGCCGCCGCCTGCCGGCAGGTTCAGCGATGGGCCGAAGTACAGCAGTCCCAGGGCGTGCAGGTAGTCGGCGCCCTCGCTGAGGTCGAACAATCCGTTGAACGGCCATTTTTTGGGATCGTGAGGCAGGCCATCGACGTGAAACAGGTACTCGCGCTTGCGGCGATATGGCACGATGCGCCGCCCTTCGTTGCTCGATATCGCATACTTCGCCACCGCATACTCAAGCGCAAGCTGCGCGCCAGTTCTGACATCGGGGTCCTTGGCAAAATCGGCAAGGTTCATGATCGCGGCCAGGCTGTATCGCTGATAGGGCCGGCTGTTGTATTCGAGGAAGTCGGCCTTCACCACGCGTTGGGTATGTTCCAGCAGCCATTCGCGTAGATTCTTCTGGTCGCTCGCATAGCCGGTGCCCCCATTCGACATGATGTACTGGTTGTTGAGGTACTTCGTGGTGTTGATCAGGAAGAGGTGATTCTCGGTTTCCGGAATCGTGAGCACCAGCGCGAGGGCAGCTGCCGTGGCGACCCCCGCGGCCACCACGCTTACCAGCACCAGCAGGAGCACGCCGCCAAGACCGGCAGTGAAGATGGTCACCGCCACCGCCGCAGCGATCAGGAAGATGATCAGCAGAATCCAGGCGAGGTCTTCCAGCGTGTTCGCCAGGTCTTCCATGAACCCGTCGAAGCCGTCGCGGTCGTCCGATCGCTCCTGCGGGCTGCCGACACTGCGCTCCTCGTTGCCGCATTCCCACAGGTGATAGCGCTCCTGCGCGGGGCCGCCATCGATATCGATCAATTGATCGTTGAGCCTGGTCCTCGCTTCCTGTGACAGGATGGGCCGCGCGCGGTCCAGCTCGGCTACGCGGATCAGGTCCTTCAACGTGGCGTCCCAGTCGCCGTGCGTCTTGCCCACGCGGCCCGCGCACAGCATCCCGTCCGTCCCCACCTGCTGGGTGCCCCGCGACATATTGAGCAGCGCCGTGTTGGCCTGCGCAATCAGACAGGCCGTGGCAATGCGGAAGGTCAGGTGTACGCGTCCGAAGTCTGTCGGAATGCTCGGGTCCGGTGGATCCTGCAGGACAGCCGATACGTTGTAGAAACCGGGCGTTGCGCATACGGGCGGCGCGAATCCCACCAGCTTCTGCTGCAGTGGCGCCACATCGGGCAGGCTGCCTTCTGGCGGGCTCACCAGCGCTTTCCAGATGGGATCGTCGAGGAACTTGTCTGCGGCAGCGATGCGGGTCGCTTCGTCAGTGGACCTGCACTCGTCCTCGAACAGCCGGCAGATCACGGTACGGTCGAACGTCACCGTTGCCGTACACCAGCCCGGTTCGAACTCCGCCAATGGCAAACGACGCCTGCCGAGCTGGCTCCACACGACCTTGCCGAGGACTTCGGCGGCCATGTCCTCGCTGCTGTCGTGCGCGCGGAAGCGATTGACGAAGTCGAGTTCCATCCCGCACGCCATCACCGAGATCACCCGGGTGCCGCGCACCGGCAACGTGTCGATGGCCTGCGTGACAAAGACCGGTGCCTCGGCCATCGGCACCTGATACTGCACCGTGTCGGGTGCCGCCTGCGTCAGGCCAGGTGCCACGGCCCACAACAAGCCGAGCGTCAGCCGTACAAGCCTTGAGCATCTTCTTTTTATCATTGGCGCCTCATCGTTCGGCACGCGGGGACGCGCGCGGCAAACGCCTGAGGGCCGCAGGCAATGAGAGCAGCTTAGAAGGTGGCGGCGAAAGCGCAAATTCGCGCGATTTCAGCCTGATCTGCGTGGAATTTTCGTCTAACGTCAGATTCTGATGTCATGCCCCGCGCGTTTCACGGGTCCCGGTTTGCAAGTTTCCCCTCTAGACGGACAAGGCCGATCCACCCCACAAATGACTGCTAAAGGCGAGGCCGATGCCCGCTATGGGTCGATCGCTGCCCGTGACTGCGAGCCTGGCTCCGCCGTGGCACCTCGTCATGCAACTGCCCCGCCCTGCTCCGGCTCAGGCGCCCCTGGCCAGCCCCACCACCCCATCCCCCTCGAAAGATCAACACCCCGCACAAAAAAACACGCTCGGACTGCATTGGCCGCTTTTTTTAATGTCGCACCCCTCCCCCACATCCTCCCAAGCTGACGGCCCTGCCGCCAAGCCAGGAGCGAAACTGCCCATGTCCGCGCAGACTGGTCCCCCGGTCAAGTCTTCTGATAGCGCGGGGCAGGCGTGCCAACCTGCGTTGCCGCGAATAACGCGGAACGTGCCGCATCGTACTTCGCCCACAGGCTCTCGTCGGCGACAGAGGGCCAGGTGACGGCTTCCCCGTTATCGAGGCCGACCAGCGCGGCGTCGACCATATCTTCCGCGCTCATCACGCTTTCCGGGCGGAGCGCGGACAGCGGCACGCCGGAGACACCTTCCGTCCAGATTTCGGTCGCGGTCGACGCCGGCAGCACCACTTGCACCTTCACGCCAGTGTTCGCGAGTTCGTCCTGAAGACCGCGAGTGAAAGCCAGCACGTATGCCTTCGTGCCGCTATAGACCGAGCTCACCGGCAGCGAGTGGACCGCCAGCACCGAAGCGATATTGATGATGACCCCATCGTTGCGCGATAGAAATCCGGGCAGCGCGGCGTGCGTAAGGCGCGTCAGCGACGTGATGTTCAACGCGATCTGCGACGTTGAATCGTTCACCGACGATTGCGCGAGCGGACGCAGTCGAGCGAAGCCGGCATTGTTCACGAGGACGCGCACGCGGGCATCGTTCGCCAGCACCGCCTCGACCTTGACGACGTCGGCCTCGTTCTCGAGGTCGGCAACCAGAACCTGAACTTTGACCCCGTGAGTCTCAGACAGCTTCTCCGACAGTGCGGCCAGTCGGTCGGCGCGCCGTGCGACCAGGACGAGGTCGTAGCCGCGAGCGGCCAGTCGATCGGCATAGATGGCACCGATGCCCGATGATGCGCCGGTTACGACGGCAGTTTTTCTGGAAGTGGACATGCATATCTCCGTTGAATTGAATGAGTGCTCAAGTATTTAATTGAGTGCTCAAGCTTATAGCGGCATCGCTGCTACTTGTCAACGGTGCTGTACTCAACCATTCTTACGGGATGGGAAAGAAACGTGATGAAGCCGCTACCGCGATTGCGGACGCAGGCGGTATGCCAGGTGAAGAAAAGAGCATTTTCGAGAAGCTGGTTTGCACCAACACCTCGCTCAGGCGCGCGGCACGCCGTCTGGGCAACCTCTATGACGATGCACTTGCGCCTCTTGGCCTGAAGGCAACGCAGGTGGGGCTATTGGCTGACATCGAGCGGCTGGCCTCCGCAGACGGGGGGCGGTCACCAACCTTGCAGGACCTCGCGGGCAAACTCGCGATTCAGATGTCCGCGGTGACGCATGCGCTCCGGCCTCTGATTCGGGATGGTCTTGTGGAATTGCATACGGACGAGCAAGACAAGCGGTCCAAGCGTGCATCCCTGACAGGCGTGGGTACCGCCCGCTTGCATGAAGCCATCGTCTATTGGGCGAAAGCGAACCAGCGTGTGGAGGAGGTATTGGGTAGTGATTCAGCTGCCACCCTGCGCGCACTCGCCGACCATGTCGCTTCCGATGCTTTCCTCGATGCGTATGTCGATGACCAGAATGCGACCGTCAAGCGTGCCTAGGCACGGTCGGTGTGCGGAACTCCGAGTCGGCGCCGCGACCTCAATCCAGTGGTAGCGGAATCCCAGTCTCCGCGAAGACCTCACGTACGACGGACAAACCGTTCAGTGCCGCCGGAAATCCCGCATATACCGCCATCTGCATCACAACCTCCACCACCTCTCGCGGTTTGCAGCCGACGTGCAATGCAGCTTGTACATGCACGCGAAGCTGCGGTAATGCACTGCCGAGTGCGCAAAGCGCTGCGACAGTTGCCAGTTCCCGCTCGCGCAAGCCGAGGCCGTTTCGGGCGTAGATGTCGCCGAACGGAAACTCAACCACGTAGCGCGCGAAGTCCGGAAACGATTGCGCCAGCGTTTCGACCACGTTCTGACCGGCAACCCCATCCACTGCAGCCAGCATCTGCAAGCCACGCTCGTAACGTTCTGGGTTCATAGGTCACCCCGTTGACAATTGCGCCGGGAAACAGCGGCCAGGGCAGCATGGTGAGTCAGGTTCATTGATCTTCTCCAGAAGAGTTGGTGCGGCAAATGTAGGGCACGCACCCGGGATGCGGAATGACCAAGTTTGTGATACCTTTTTGATATGTCTGATCGCCTCGATTCCCGATCCCTTTTGCTTTTCCTTGCCGTGGCGGACGCACTGAGCTTCCGGCAGGCGGCCGAGACGCTGCATCTTTCCCAGCCGCCACTGAGCCGGGCAATTCGAGAACTCGAAGAACGGTTGGGAACGCGGTTGTTTGACCGCAATACGCGGGGCGTGACGCTTACCGTCGCTGGGGAGAAGCTGCTCCCTTATGCGCGCAGCATTGCCAAATTGCTTCGCGAGGCTGAGGCAGCGCTCACGATTAAGGGTCTGCCGGCCAACCTCCGGCTTGGACTGACTAGCGCCGTGGAACCAGCCTGGTTCCACGGGCTGGCACAACGGGTGCAAGCCCGTCATCCCGGAACCATCGTCTCGACCTTCTCCGATACATCGCCCCGGCTCGTACGCCAGCTTCGCGCTGGCAAACTGGACGCAGCGTTCATCGCGCTGCCTACGGAAACGCACGAACTGGAGGTCCGGGAACTCGACCAACTGCCGATGGTCGTCGCGATACCGTCACGCCATCTTTTAGCCAAGCGCAGAAGAATTGGTCTCGCGGACCTGGCACGTGAGAAGGTCTTCTGGTTCGAGCGTGCGCGACAGCCCGCGTTCTTCGATCACTGCCAGACAGTTTTCTCCCGCCATGGTTTCGCCCCATCCAAATTGAGGGAGCCATCGGACCATCACGTTCTACTTGCTGATGTGGCGAATGGAAAGGGCATAGCCCTGCTGCCGAAATCGTTCACCGCATTACGACGCGCTGGCGTCGTCTACAGGTCATTGGTCGAGGGCGAGGAACTATCGGTTTGCATCGGCCTCGCTTCGCCCGCTGATCGGCAAGGCGTACGTGAAACTCTGGTAGAGGCGGCAATTGTGAACCGACACTCCTAGTACAAGGAACAACAGCATGAAGATGGATGCATTTGCATTTGGGACGACCAACTGGGCGGAAGTCGAAAAGACAGCGCACCAGGGGGAAACCGGCATGGCCTATTGGCGCACGCGATGCTTCGGTGAAAAGCCGAATCAGATTCGGGTGCGGATGGTGGAATACACCCCTGGCTACCTCGCGGACCATTGGTGCCAAAAGGGGCATGTCCTCTTCTGCATGGAAGGTGAGTTGGAAACAACGCTCGAAGATGGACGGAAATTTGTTTTGACGGCGGGCATGAGCTATCAGGTGGGCGACAACGCGGAGCCACATCAGTCTTATACCAAGACAGGCGCCAAGCTCTTCATTGTGGATTGAGCCACAGCAGGTTGACGGCGTCATTCGCATTTTCCGCGAATGTGGCTACCACGCGGGGCTCTCCTCCATCACTTGGTAAAGGGATCGATCGGCGAAGGCGGCGTGCCGCGCGCCTCGATCGCCTTGCCTGCCAGCAGGCACAGGTCCTCCCGAAAATGGCTGGCCACGATCTGTACGCCGACGGGCACCGAGTCGACCAGATTCGTGGAGACGACGAGCCCCGGCAGCCCCATCGCCGGGAGTGCCCGCATGGTCAGCTGCGCTTCCCAAACGCGCTGAAAGCCCGCCGCGCCCTGCATGTCGAGCCCGTCCGGGAACGGCAGCTCTCCCGATACAGGAAGCAGCAGCACCGGGTATTTGGCAAGGAAGGCGCGCCAATGACGCACCAGCGTGGTCCGGCGCACCAGCGAGCTGTTGACGACGTCACCGGGCATCGCACTGACCTTGGCACGCACGCCCTCGACCACGGCCCGCGCCCCGGGATCGCCATCCCGGGTAACAGCGTCGACGAGCGCCGGGAATCCATCGCCGAGCCACAGTCGCTCCTGAACTTCGGCCGCATCACGGATCAGCGGCGTGTCGTCGATCTCTTCGACCGTCCACCCCGCGTCCACCAGCCGCCGCGCCGCATCGCGCAGCGCAGCTTCCACTTCCGGGGCGATCTCCATGCCACCCGGGCGCAAACAGAGCGCCGCCCGCAACGCCGTCTCGGGACCCTGTAGCGGCACGGGCACCCACCACGGATCACGCACATCGGGCGCGGACATGGCCATCAGCGCAACTTCAAGATCCGCCACCGTACGCGCCATGGGCCCCGTCGCGGACATCAATTGGGCGCCGATCGGACGCTCGGGCGACGAGGCGTTGAACGCCGGCACCCTGCCGAACGACGGCCGCAATCCGTGGATGCCGCATGCGTACGCCGGGTAGCGGATAGAGCCGCCGATGTCGGTACCGAGCGCGATACAGCCGATCCCCGCGGTTACCGCCGCCGCCCCTCCCCCGCTCGATCCTCCAGGCGTAAGCGCAGGACTGCGCGGATTGCTTGTATGACCGTGGACCCGATTGTCGGTGAACCAGCGCAGCGCGAACGTGGGCGAGTTGCTGCGGCCAAGCAGGACGGCGCCCGCCCGCGCGAGGTTCTCGACGGCCGGACTGTTGTGCTGCGCAACCAGCCCCTCTTGCAGGCGTGTGCCGTTCGTCGTCGCAAATCCCGCGTGGTCGGTATTGATCTTCGTGGTGACGGGTACACCCGCCAACGGCCCCGGGTCCTCCCCGCGCGCCAACGCCGCGTCAACGGCATCCGCCTGCGCCAGGACCGACTCCGGGCGATGTGCGACCACCGCGTTGATCAACGGATTGACGGCATCCAGGCGTTCGAGCGCGGACGTTGCTGCCTCGCGGGCAGACACCTCACGATGCCGAATACGCGAGGCCAGTTCAGTTGCCGATAGGCGCCAAAGTTCAGTCATGATCCCTCCGTATTAGCTCGCGAAATAATTCGCCATTGCGTCGATGAACGCCGTCGGTGTCTCGGAAAATGGAAAATGGCCCGCGTCATCGAACTCCACCAGCACCGCGCCTGGAATGCCCCGGGCGAGGGCACGGCTGGCGCGCGGCGGGCACACCCAGTCGAACTTGCCGACCAGTACGAAGGTTCGGGCGGAGATGCTGCCCAGGAGAGGCCGCAAGTCATAGGACGGCGCAATCACCGTCATGAAATGCCGCATGATGTCGACCGAAGCGATGCTGAGCGCGGTGAGCGCAGGCGGCACGTCCATGTGGGACGGCGCCGCATAATAGGGACCGACCTCGCGGAAGAAGGCCTCGACGCTTTCGGCGGTAATGTCACCGGAAAACACCCGCGCCGCTACCGCCATCGTTTCGGGCCCGGCGCGCGAGGCCAGCGTCGGCGCCGGCTCTCCGTTATCGTCCGTAATCGGCTGCACGGTTGGCGAGCTGCTGCACAGTACCAGCCCCCGTACCAGCGCAGGATGGCGCAACGCCAAATGCATGGCGACAAAGCCGCCGGCCGAATGGCCAAACACATGAACCTGCCCCACGCCGAGATACGCGCACAGCGCCGCGACATCATCGGCCATCTGCTCAAGCGTGCAGGTATCCAGCGGTGGGCGTCCCGAGCGCCCCTGCCCTCGCAAGTCGACGTAAAGCAGTTGCACCTGATCGCGCAGCGCGGACAGCCCGGGCTTCAGGTAGCCATGGTCGAATCCAAGTCCCCCATGGATGACCACCAGCACCGGCTTTTCCACCAGTGTGCCCTGCTCCGGGCGAAATCCTTCGCCATCCACGTCAAAGAAGAGTTCGGTGCCGTTAAGCGTGGCCTGCATGCGTCCTCACAGTCGTTGCTGAATCAACGCACACAGCTTGACGGTTATCGACGCATCACCTTGTCGGGATAGACCGGATTATTTGAAATTGCACCAGATTGGGACGGAGAAGCGGAAGCTGGCGCCTGCTGCGCCGGCACTACAAACTTCAATCTTCCCGTCGTGAGCCTCCACAATCGACTTGCAAATGGAGAGGCCCATGCCCATCCCATATCCTTTTGTGGTGGCCAGAGAGTCGAAGATGTGCGCTGCGATCTCATCCGAGATGCCCCGGCCGGTATCGCTGACTGACACCCAGACCATATGGTGTTCATCAATATGGGTCTGGACTGCAATGCACTTCTCCCGCTCTTCCATGTCACTCATTGCCTCGAGTGCGTTGGTCAAGAGATTCATCACTACTTGCTGCAGCAATATGCGATCACCAGAGACAATCAAGGCATCCGTTGCGAAGGTGCTCGATAGCATTACCTTCTCAGCATCAATGCGCTCCCGCAAGACGTTGAAGACCTCGAGTATTGCCTCGTGGATATCCATGCTCGATTTATTCGGACGAGACTCCTTGACCATCGCTCGAATGCTTCCGATGATATTCGTCGCACGCTCGCTGCTTGCGGAGATCATCTCGAGCGCCGCCACGGCCTCCGAAAGGTCCGGAATCTCTCGATTCAGCCATCGAATTGCGGCGCGGGCACACGTGCTCACCGTGGAGATGGGCTGACTGACTTCGTGCACGATGAATGCCGCGAGTTCACCCAATTCTGTCAACCGCGCAGCCCGTGCCAATTTTTCCTGTGTCTCTCGGGCGTAACGGTCGGCTTCCGCGCGCCGAATATGCTCGGCTTCAACGTTCTCATACAACTTCGCGTTTTCCAGGGAAAATGCCACCTGAGATGCGAGAACCTCAAGGGTCCTCACACGCGTCGCATTGAAGACGCCTGCGATCAACGCATTCTCCACATACAGCAATCCTGTGAGTGAACCCTGCTTGAGGAGTGGGACACACATAATCGACCGCGATCTGTGTGCCCGAACATAGCTGTCGAGTCCGTATTGCGGGTCATCGCGCGCATCCTCAAGCACGACAGACTCCTTGCTGCGCAGCGTCAGGTAGGCGATGGGCGTCGCAATCAACTCCGGCGAGAGGACCGTCCGTACGAGATTCATTTCCAACTGTCCCTGTGCCAATTTTGCACGTGCCGCCACATACAACACGCCGTCTTCGAGCAAGCACAGCACCGCCCGCTCCGCGCCGGCATATTGCAGGGCATTCTGGAGGATGATCTTCATGACCTGTTGTAACGAGAACTCCCCCGACAAGGCCCGGACCGACCTCAGTACAACTTCCGTTTCGAAACGATCCTCGCTCCATAACAGTGAGTTCCCGAGTTCGCGAAACTCCGTGCTCCTTCCTGCTCTAAGCGCGGGAAACTCCACATCGAGGTGCCGAACCTTTGCATCCGCCCCCCAGCAAGCGTATGCACTCCTCGCCTGCTCCAGGTATCCCTGTTGCGCGGAGCGGAGCCCACAACGCGCTGCGAAACGAGATGCCAGCTCTCTGGCGACGCTCTGAATGTGCATATCGCGCGACTGATCCGCCAAGGCTATCGCCTCTTCATAGAGCGCGAGACTATTCGCCTTGTCCTCCATCAGCTCAGAAAGCTCCGCGGCGAGCAATTTCTCGCGCGAGAGAAAATTCTCGGGACAGGCCTCCGCCCAACACTGCATCTGCCGAACCCGATCTCGCACAAGACGCGTGTGAGCTTCGCGATCGGCAGGTGCGGCTGTCCTCGCCATGGCGATGCGCAATAGTCCGCTATAGAAAACAAAATCAGCATTCTCCAGAAAGGCGGGAGACGCCCATGCGGATGCGCTGGCGCGCGCTTCAGCCTCCATTGCCTTGGGCAGGTCTCCCCACAGGACCGCGACCTGCAGGCGGTACGTCCAAAATGCAAAAGCGGCAATGTCCCGATGGAACTTTCCACTGATACAGTCGCTCAGCAAATCGAGATACTCGACATTTGGATCGTGCATCCCGATATCGACGGGAACCCCCCTGAGCTCGCGGATCAACCACGCCTGTGCCATGAACGCGTCAACGACTAGCGCAAACGCAGCATCCCGCGCGAGTTTCAAACCGTCCTCGGCGATTTGTTGAGCCTCCGACAACGCACCACCACTGAACAGTAAATTCGTGACAATGTGCCGTCGGGAATAGACGGCGAACGTCATGTCACCCTGGCGGTCGGTGAGTGCCGTCGCCTCCTCCAGATGCCGCCTCGCCTCCGTGGCGGAGCCCGTCCAAGGAAGGCTGAGCGCACCGAAGCACATCTGAACACGACCGGCGTATAGATTCAGCCCTCGCTCCGCCGGGAGCCGCATCGCGAGTTCGCCGAAAACAGCGGTCGTCGCATAGTCCTCAAATCTGGCTCCAGCAATGAAGCTTAGACAGACGTAGGCATAACATGACGCATCGCAGTGTCCATATTCAAGACTGAGGTTGATCATTCGAAGAATGATCAATTCGGCGAGGTCCTGACTGGAAAACATCACCGCCGGTATGAGATCCGTCATCACGTCCATCGCATTTCGAACGCGTTCGTCGACCATAAGCTTCAGGTTGACGAGATCTTGAACACTACGGCTTCCGTAATGCTCTAGAAGTCGCCGATAGTCGGCCTCGACGCCTTCCAATCGATTGTCCTTCGAGAAGACGATGCCGGCCTCCTCTTCGAGATACCGGAATCCAACTTCCAGACCTTTATCGGGCTGGTCCAACGTCACATACATTGCGAGGCGTAGTCGAATAAGCTCTGCCCGGTGCCTGGAATCCAGTAGATCTTTCGATATCGCCGCGATTCGCTCTGATGCTTCAATAGTTCGCATACACACGAACTCGCACTCTCCAAGCCTCAATTCGATAACCGCGAGCAAGTCACCGTCGAGGTCGGCCCGATCTTTCAACAAATCCCGGGCATTGGCGAGGTACGCAATCGCCGCCTCATAGGCCGTCGCTTCCCTGGCCTTATTGGCAGCGTCAAGAATGATCAACGCGAACTGACGCCGTCGATGATCGGAAACCGGCAGCCTCGCCCTGGTCAAATGGTTCGCGACAACAAAAACACTGACCTTCAATCCATTCTTGACAACGTTTTCCCAAAGGTTGCTGCCAACTTCCAGATGTTTCTCCTGCCGTTCGAGATCGCCGAATGTTTCGTATACAGCGTCGCGAACCCGATCGTGCGTGAAGGAGTAGAGACCGTCGCTCAACACAATGAACTGCTTTTCAAGGGCTTCTCGCAGCGAAAGCTCGACCAGATTTTGTGGGCGGCACATCGCCGTAGACAGGATTTCAAGCGATGACGGCTCTGCGAGAATCGCCAGGTATTGCGTTGCCATCAGCGCGTCCTGGGCCAGACTCCCAACCCTTGTTGACAACAACTCGACCACGCTTGAGAGGTCTGATCTTGCTTCAAGTGCCGGCAGGGATGCCACCCATTCGCCGTTGCCCTCGTCGTAGACCATGACCTCATCGTCGATGAGTGATCTGACCAGCTGTATCGTGTGAAGCGGATTACCGCCGCCGCCGCGGTAAATGGCGCCCTCGAGTGCGGTGAGATTCCCGACATCATCTTCGTCCAGGACTGCACGCAGGAGCCCGCCCACTTCCCGTCCAGAGAGAGGTCCGAGTGTCATCCGCTCAACCATATCGGTCAGAACAAAGGGGCGCACGTGAGCCCCCTCGCTCTCGACTTTCCCGTCGCGCATTGCGCCGACCAACAAGACATGACCACAGAGCGGGTTCTGCAGCACATATTCAACAACCTCGAGCGTTGCTTCGTCGACCCACTGCAAGTCATCCAGAAACAATAAGAGCGGGCGCTCTTTCGAGGCGAACGCACGCAATAGCTTTGCGATGGCATCGAGGAAACGATGCCTTTCTGCGTGCGCCGACACAGCGGGATGGTGCGTGTGTTCTCCCAGGAGTCGGCTGAAATCCGGGAAAATGGTCGTGATGATCGATGATTCGTCGGCAAAGGCCTCGCGGAGCCTTCGCTGCAGTTGCGCATACTGCAGCGGAGGATATCCAAGCGCCGCTCTCAAGAGTGCGTGAAGGGCCCGGGACAAGCTGGCATAGGGTGTGACACCATCCCCAAGCTCGCATTTGCCTTGCGCAAACTCACAGGTTTTGCCGCCGACCTCCAACCTGAGACGATTGACTAAAGCGGTCTTGCCAATGCCCGCCGGGCCTTCCACTAACCATAATCTCCGCTTCTGGTCATCCGGCGTGCTTTGAATGGCATCGCGAAGACGCTCAAGCTCCGCCAGGCGACCCACCAGCCTTCCGGATCGGAACAGACTTGCACCCGATCGACGCCTTTGTCCCAAGGTTGCTGTTCGCGGATGATTCACTGTGGTCAGGGCAACCAGATCGTCAACAACATCGGAAGCCCGTTGATACCGCTCGCTTGGCTCCTTGGCCAGCAGTCGACATACAAGCTCAACGAGGCGCGCGTTGAAACTTCGTTTCAGATCAAGGAGCACATCTTCGTCAGGACGACGAGCGATATGCGCATGGATGAGCTCCGATGGCGAAACGCCAGGGAAAAGCACGCGGCCGGTCAGCATGTGGAAGAAAATGCAGCCCAGTGAATATAGATCTGAGCGTTCGTCGAAGACTCGATTGACCCGCCCAGTCGCTTCCGGGGCCATATAGTGCAGCGCCTCGCGGTCCATTTCCCGTTCCGTTCCGCCAGCGAATGCGGACAGCGTCGGCATCAAGGCTAGCGCACGAAAACCCGTCAACCTTGCACGTAGCTCGCCTGGATGCACCATGATGTTCGAAGGCGTCAATCCCCCGTGGACCAGGCCTGCGTCATGGACGGATGCCAGCGACGACGCCACGAGCAGTGCGTGGCGAATGAAAATCTCCGGCGGCGTGGCGCCTGAGATCAGGTCTTTCAGCATCTCGCCACCAGAATCGTGCAGCAGCAGAGCCGGGTTTTGATTATGTACGGTGAACCTTAAAGGGCGCAGTGCAATGCCGCCATCGAACTTGTCTCTGATGCTGTATTCGTAGCGCAGCTGCTCGAGGGAGGTTTCGGACACCGGGGCCACGGGTATCGCAGCGATTACCGACGAATCCACAAACTGTGCGCGGTAGAGTTCGATCGGACCATCGCGAAGCAACGTCAGCCTCGCGCCAGCCAGGCCTTCCGTCTCATTAATGAAATCTTTCAGAATCCTCTCCCGAGCCAATTGAACCCCTGAAGGGGCTGGGGCGCACCAACGCTTGTGGAGCGATGATACCCCCCAATCTCACCCGGTCACGGGCCGATTACTGATCCGCTCGGTTGCCTCCGTTTCGTTTATTTAACCGTGCGGCTTACGCCGACAGTTGCCGCATCACGCTGTACAGGTCCGACTTACCCTCGAAGCCGATACCCGGCAAGTCAGGCATCGTGAGGTAGCCTTTCTCTACCTTGACGCCGTCCGGAAAGCCGCCAAACGGTTGGAAGAGGTCCGGATAGCTTTCATTGCCGCCGAGGCCCAGGCCAGCGGCGATATTCAGCGACATCTGGTGTCCCCCGTGCGGAATGCAGCGGCTGGCCGACCAGCCGTGTTGCTTGAGCATGTCGAGCGTGCGCAGATACTCGACCAGGCCATAGCTCAGTGCACAGTCGAATTGCAACCAATCACGATCTGGACGCATGCCGCCATAGCGGATCAGATTGCGGGCGTCCTGCATCGAGAACAGGTCCTCACCGGTGGCCATGGGCTTGTCGTAGTAATTGCGCAGCGTGGCCTGGAGTTCGAAGTCCAGCGGATCGCCCGGCTCCTCGTACCAGAACAGGTCGTATTGCGACAGCGCCTTCGCATATTGAATAGCGGTGTCGAGGTCGAAGCGGCCATTCGCGTCCACCGCGAGTTTCTGGCCGTCCTGCAGCACGCTCAGGATCGAATCGATGCGGCGCAGATCTTCGTCCAATGACGCACCGCCGATTTTCTTCTTCACCACGGTATAGCCACGGTCGATATAGCTGCGCATCTCGTCCTTGAGCCTGCCGTGATCCTGGCCGGGATAGTAATAACCGCCGGCGGCATAGACGAACACCTTGCGGTCAGGCTGGCCGTTGCCATAGCGGTCCGCCAATAACTGGAACAGCGGTTTTCCTTCGATTTTCGCCACGGCATCCCAAATGGCCATGTCGATGGTGCCGATGGCCACGGAGCGCTCGCCATGCCCGCCGGGCTTTTCGTTCTTGAACATCGTGTCCCAGACCTTGTGCGGATCCAGGTTGTTGCCGGTGGCGTCCACCAGCGAATCGGGATCGGCTTCCATCAGGCGCGGGATAAACCGCTCGCGCATCAGCGTGCCCTGGCCGTAGCGGCCGTTCGAGTTGAAGCCGTAGCCCACCACCGGTTTGCCGTCACGGATCACGTCCGTAATGACCGCCACCAGGCTGAGGGTCATTTTGCTGAAATCGATATAGGCGTTGCGGATGGGCGAGCTGATGGGGAGCGTCTTCTCCCGGATTTCAACGATTCTCACGATGTGTCTCCTGATGCACAGATAGCACACGCATACGCGTGGGGAATCCGTAGCGTAGGCGGAGAACCATGCTCTAGAATTGAATCCAATTCAAAACATTATTAAATCCAAGTGAAAACTGACGTTGCCTCGGAGCTTGAGTTCTTTGTCCTGGTGGCCAAGCTGGGCAGCCTCTCGGGCGCGGCGCGGGAGCTGGATCTCACGCCTCCCGCGGCGACCAAGCGGCTTGCCATAATGGAGAGTCGCCTGGGCGTACGGCTGGTGAACCGCACGACCCGCAGCATCAGCTTGACGAACGAAGGCGAGACCTATCTCGCCTATGCCACACGCATCCTGGCGGACCTCAGGGAAATGGAGAACGTCGTATCGAGCAGCGGCGCCGAGCCACGCGGGCTATTGAAAGTGAATGCCTCACTGGGCTTCGGTCGAACCACCATCGCACCGCTGGTCTCGGAATTCGCACGGCGCTATGCGCACGTCGAAGTCCAGCTGGAAGTGACTGACCGCCCGGTGGATCTCGTCGAAAGCGGTTTCGACCTGGCGATCCGTTTTGGGACCCTGCCGGACACCCGCCTGGCCGCGCGGCGCATTATGTCGAACCGACGATTCCTTTGCGCGTCGCCGGGCTACCTGGAGCGGCATGGCACCCCAAAATCGCCGGCGGACCTTGCCCACCACCGCTGCATTGTCCATCGACAAAATGACGACGCCTACGGCGTATGGCGTCTGGAACATGACGGTCGTCAGGAGACCGTCAAGGTGGATGGCGCGCTATCGAGTAATGACGGAGATATTGTCCTGGGGTGGGCGCTGGACGGTCACGGCATCCTGATTCGCTCGGAATGGGATCTGGCCAAGTATCTCGAGAGCGGACGCCTCCGCGTCGTCCTGCCCGATGACAAGATCCCCGCCGCTGACCTGTTCGTGTATTACTCCCAGCGCCGGAATCAAACCGCCCGAGCCAGGGCCTTTATCGATTTCCTGGTCGAACAGTTTCAGGCGTAATCCCGGCCAGCAAGCAGAAAATCCCCTCCAGTTGGACGGCAAGGTCCTCCGGATCCGCTTCAGTCAGCCCCGCCATCTCAACCACCTGGCGCATGAGTTGAACGCCCGCAATCACGGCCAGCAGCATCGCGGCGCGTTGGCCAGCCTGGGGCCCGGGTAGCCGCGCGGCCAGCGGCTGTGCGAAAACCTGCTCGAACTTGCCGCGCAGAATCGCCGAAGCCTTCGGACTATTTGCCGAACGCAGCATGATCAGGAAACCGTCCATCGGCGTGACCTCGGGCATGGTCCGCGTCACCAAGCCGCGCGCCAGCGCCCTGCAAAACGCCTGCATGGCGGGCCGATCGTCCATGACCTCCGCCGTCACGATGCCGGGCGCGGCCAGCACCGTATCCACCACCTCCTCGAACAGTTGGTCTTTCGATCCGAAGTAACGATTGACCAGCATGGCCGTCACGCCGGCAGCCTCGGCGATCTCCCGAACCCCCACGTCATAGCCCGATGCCGTAAACGACTGTCGCGCGGCATCCAGGATGACCTGTCGCGTTGCAGCGCCCTTCTTGCCCAGTGCCTTCATAATTTCTACACTCGTAGACTTTCACGAAACAAAATTATACACTTGTAGAACTTTAGCCCACTGGAGTGGATGATGGATTTGCAAATCAAGGGAAAACGCACCCTGGTAACGGGCGCAACCGCAGGGATCGGTGAAGCGATAGCAAAGATGCTGGCCGCTGAAGGGGCGACCGTGATCGTGCACGGCAGGAACCGGGAGCGGGCGGATGCGGTGATCGCGGAGATCGAGGCCAGCGGCGGGATGGCCGGGTTGGCCCTGGGCGACCTCTCCACCGATGCCGGCGCCGATGCCGTCGCCACGCAGGTCCGCAAAGGCGGCCCTGTCGACATCCTGGTCAACAACGCGGGCCGCTACCAGCATTTGAACTGGACGACTGCCGTGCCCGACCAATGGACCGAGACCTTCGAGGCTAATGTCCTGTCCGCCGTGCGGATGATCCAGCGGTTCGTCCCCGCGATGCGCGAGCGCGGCTGGGGGCGCGTGATCCAGATCGGCGGCGGCCTGGCGGGCCAACCGGGGGCCGGCCTGCCGGACTACAACGCGTCGCTCGCCGCGCGCCATAACCTCGCGGTATCGCTGGCTCGCGAACTGAAGCGTACCGGTGTGACGTCGAACATCGTCGCCCCCGGGGCCATCCTTGTGCCGGCGGTCAAAAGCCTGCTCGAATCGATCGCGCCGCACCACGGCTGGGGAGTCAGCTGGGAAGAGATCGAGCGGGGCTGCGTCCGCGACATGGTGCCCAACGATGTCGGGCGCCTGGGCCGCCCCGAGGAGATCGCCGCCGCCGTCGCCTACCTGTGCAGCCGATACGCCGACTATGTCAACGGCGCCACGATCCGCGTCGACGGCGGCACGATCCGTTCGGTATCGTGAGACCTCCCCTAACCGTTCTTCGGCAGCATCGATCCCTTCCGCCGCCGGGAGGGCTTCGGCTCTACGCCCACGCGTGCATCCCGTTCGAACACGCGTGCCACCAGCCATTCGGCAGCTTCCTCGAACGCCGGATCGGTCTGGGGCACATACAGCCATTTGCCTAGCACCGGGTGCGGCCGCAAGGCCGGCATGTCCGCGATCAGCGCGGCGTGGTGCTCGTGGGAGGTGCAAACCAGCAGCCCGTTCCACGGGTCGTCGCGATCCGCCGCGATCAGGCACAGGTTCCCGTCGATGTAGGCGGCATCGCTGCCAAACATCCGTTTGCAGACGTAGGTGGGATCCCGCTCGAATGCATCGAAGATCCAGACAAGCGCGTTGCGGATGGCGGTGGGCATGGCGTGGGCGGTCAGGCGGGCAGGTGTGCCCGGCATAGGCTACCTGAGAATCCCCGGGCGGTGATCAGGCTCCCCGTTGCGGGGAGCCCTACTACTTTGTGCTTCGTCAGCGAGCGATCAACGGAGGCTGGTCAGCGTCTGCGTGTACGTCGTCATATACGTCGGATTTGCGAAACCCGTTGCATAGGAATAGTTCGACTGCCACTTGACGACGCGGCCCAGGTCCGGCGCCCACCAGCCCAGGATCGTCTCCTTGTAGGTGGCGTTGCCCGCGGCGCCATTGGGCAGCTGGGTGTCGTTCGAGTTGCTGTACGTGATCGTGAAAGCGAGACGCATGGCGTTGAACGTGCCAGCCGGCGTCGTGATGCTTTCATACGTTTCCACCTTGCCGACCACCGCGCCCTTTTCGGTGTAACCCATCTGGCAAGCGTAGTCCCACGCGCCGGTCCAGGTCTTGCCGATGTAGAGCGGCAGCTCATAGAGCGTGCGTTTGGGCGAATACGTGCACACATTGCCGTTGGTGTACGTGCGCGACAGGCGGTTGCGATCCAGGTCCTGCACGTAGCTGGTGTCCGGCGCGTTCGTGATGGCGTCGGCGCTGGTGATCATTGGCCGCCCGTTGCTCACGGAGGCGATGGTATAGGCCAGGTTCTCGGTCGTCGTGGTGCCGTTGAAGCGGACTTGCGTCTCCGCAAACGTCGCCACCTCGCCCACCTTGTACGCCACGCCGTTGTAGCGCTGCGGCGCCACGGCGATCTTCAGCGTGAACACCTTGGATGGATCGCTGACCTGCGTCGCCGTCAGGGTGATGGCGTCGCCCGTGGGGCTGACCAGATTGCCGGACCACTGGGTCTCGGTCAGCACCTGGTTGGTGACCGTCGTCTTGTCGCTCGTGATCACTGCCTGCCAGCGCACCGGCTGGCTGGTTTGCAGACGAATAAAGTCGCTCGACTGCACGTTCAGCGTGGTGCTTCCCCCCGCGCCGACGCTGGTGCGGCGGCGAGGATTTTAACGCTGTGTGTCCGATTTATGTCTTAAGCGACACATCCCCCCGAAGGAGGATTGCCGGAGGTATTCCCCAAAAGAAGGCATCCCCCGGGTATCCCCCTGTCAACCGGCAATATTTCAAAGCGTTACGAAATATTACGAGCTGGCCTGCACACCCCGCACGACAAGAAAAAAGTGACGGGCTAGCCATACCTGGCGCTCATTTTGGGCGTTGCGGACAGGGAAGCCATATGCGCAGCCAGTTCCCATCGAAGGAACGGCGCGTGAATCAGGGGAGCGTTAAGTCGTGCAAGCAACATTTTTGACCTTGCGGGGGCTTTCCCAAGCCGACGCAGCGGGACGTTTTGAGCATTTTCCGGCCCGGTATCTGAAATATTTGACTGCCGTGGCCTCGGTGTCGTCGATCTGTTACCCGTCGGGCAGCCGAAAGTGGCTGTCTCGACGTCTGCGGCTGCTGGCCGTGGCGGCCACGCGTGGCAATGCCGCCCGCCTGTGGTTGGGCGCAGCGGCGTCCTGCGTGCTGCTGCAACGGGTGGCCACGGCCCGGCCGTTGGTGCTGGAGAAGCCGTTCCGCCCGCTCGGCGCGCTGGGCCTGTGTTTCTACGAGCGCGCCCGGCTGATGATCGAGCACTACGCCGTCATGGCCGCGATGGTGCCGGCCTGCGTCTGCGACCGTATCTATATGTCAGGCGGCCTGACCTGGACCTCGGCGGACGGCGGCTACCAGCTGCGCCTGGCCGATCCCGGTCCCAATCCCAAGGAAGGCGAACTGGCGTTCTACTGGATCGACCAGGAAGCCGGCATCTGCCTCGCCCAACTGAGTTTCTACCTGCGCCAGGGCCCGGCCGGCCCCGAGGTGTTCATCGGCGGCCTGCAGGGCACGATGGGCGAGACCGCCCGGGAGCGCATCCGCATCGCCACGCGCGCCTGCGAGGGCCTGCGCCCCAAGGACGTGGTCATGGAAGCGCTGCTGGCCTTCGCCGGCCATATCGGCGCGCGCCGCGTGACGGCGGTGTCCCGGGCGAATCACGTCGGCCGCCAGCGCCATACGCCGCGCGAGATCCAGTGCGACTACGAGGGATTCTGGATGGAGTACCACGGCACGCCAGACGCCGCCGGCAATATCGAGATCCCCGTGCGGCAGCCCGAGCGCGACATCGCCGAAATCGCCTCGAAGAAGCGTTCCGCCTGGCGCCGCAAGCAGGCGCTGGCACAGACGGTACGGGGGGCGGTCAGCCAGTGGCTTGATGTCGATGGTGCCGAGGCGGCGAATACGCCGGCGGTGGCGGAATCGATGGGGCTTGCCGTGGGCGTGGCAGCCTGAGGCGGGGGCGCCGGACCCTTCGTCCGGCGCCCTTCCCCCCTTACTTCTTCAGGTCAAACCGGTCCAGGTTCATCACCTTGACCCACGCCGCCACGAAGTCCTTGGCGAACTTCTCCTTGCCGTCTTCACTGGCGTAGACCTCGGCCAGCGCCCGCAGCTGCGAGTGCGAGCCGAACACCAGATCCACGCGCGTGCCGGTCCAGCGGACCTTGCCGGACTTGTCGCTACCCTCGAACACATTCCGTGACACCGGCTTCCACTGCACGCCCATATCGAGCAGGTTGCGGAAGAAGTCGTTGGTCAGCGTTTCCGGGCGATCGGTGAACACGCCGTGGGCATCCTTGCCGCTCTGCACCTTCAACACGCGCAGGCCGCCGACCAGCGCCGTCATTTCCGGGGCGGTGAGGGTCAGCAGTTGCGCCTTGTCGATCAGCATGGCTTCGGCCGGTGCTTGCACCTTCGCGTCGAGGTAGTTGCGGAAGCCATCGGCCTTCGGCTCCAGGGCGCCCACCGACTGGACGTCGGTCTTGTCCTGCGACGCATCCATGCGGCCCGGCGTGAACGGCACGGTCAGTTTCTGGCCGCCCGCCTCCGCCGCCTTCTCGATGCCGGCGCCGCCCGCCAGCACGATCAGGTCCGCCATCGAGATCTTCTTGCCGCCCGACTGCGCACCGTTGAACGCGCTCTGGATGCCTTCCAGCGTCTTCAGCACCTTGCCGAGTTGATCCGGATTGTTGGCCGTCCAGTCCTTCTGCGGCGCCAGGCGGATGCGCGCCCCGTTGGCCCCGCCGCGCTTGTCCGAACCGCGGAAGGTCGACGCCGACGCCCAGGCCGTGGACACCAGTTCCGAGACCGACAGCCCCGAAGCCAGGATCTTCTGCTTGAGCCCCGCCACATCCTGGTCATTGACCAGCGGATGGTCCACCGGCGGGATCGGGTCCTGCCAGAGCAGTTCCTCGGCCGGAACTTCCGGGCCGAGATAGCGCGCGCGCGGGCCCATGTCGCGGTGGGTCAGCTTGAACCACGCACGGGCGAAGGCATCGGCAAACGCCTGCGGGTCGTCCTTGAAGCGCCGCGAGATCTTCTCGTAGATGGGGTCGAAGCGCAGCGACAGGTCCGTGGTCAGCATCGTCGGCTTGAGCTTCTTGGCCGGGTCATAGGCGTGCGGCACCGACTCCGGTGCGTCCTTGGCGATCCACTGATTGGCGCCGGCCGGGCTCTTGGTCAGCTCGTATTCGAAGTTGAAGAGGTTCTCGAAGAAGCTGTTCCCCCACTGCGTCGGCGTATTCGACCAGGTGACTTCCAGGCCGCTGGTGATGGTGTCCGGGCCGCAGCCAGTGCCGAACTTGTTGCGCCAGCCCAAACCCTGCAGTTCCAGTTCGGCGGACTCCGGTTCGTCGCCCACGTTCTCGGGGTGCGCGGCGCCGTGGGTCTTGCCGAAGCTGTGGCCGCCGGCGATCAGCGCCACGGTTTCCTCGTCATCCATGGCCATCCGGCCGAAGGTATCGCGGATGTCATACGCGGCGGCGATGGGGTCCGGATTGCCGTCGGGCCCTTCCGGATTGACATAGATCAGGCCCATCTGCACCGCGCCGAGCGGATTCTCGAGGTAGCGGCCGGGATCGGTCCGGCTGGATTCCTGGCCGTGCTTCTCGACGTCAGCCACCAGTACGCCACCATCGTCATCCTTGCCCGCCGCGCCCTTGCCATAGCGGACTTCGCCGCCCAGCCAGGTCTTTTCATTCCCCCAATACACGTCCTGGTCCGGTTCCCAGGTATCTTCGCGGCCCCCGGCGAAGCCGAAGGTCTTGAATCCCATGCTTTCCAGGGCGACGTTGCCGGACAGGATCATCAGGTCCGCCCAGGAAAGCTTCTGCCCGTACTTCTGCTTGATCGGCCAGAGCAGCCGGCGCGCCTTGTCCAGGCTCACGTTGTCCGGCCAGCTGTTGAGCGGGGCGAACCGTTGCTGGCCGCGCCCACCACCCCCCCGGCCATCGCCGATGCGGTAGGTGCCGGCGCTGTGCCAGGCCATGCGGATGAACAACCCGCCGTAGTGACCGAAGTCCGCCGGCCACCAGTCCTGCGAGTCGGTCATCAGTGCCGTCAGGTCTTTCTTGACCGCGGCGAGGTCGAGGGTCTTGAACGCCTCGGCATAGTTGAAGCTCTTGTCCAGGGGATTGGACTTGTCCGAGTGCTGGCTGAGCAGATCCAGCCGCAACTGCTGGGGCCACCAGTCCTTGTTGGTGGTGCCGCCTCCGGCGGCATGGTTGAAGGGACACTTTTCGTAAGACATGCGATCTCCTTTGGGGGGTACCCAACGCTAGTTCTAGTCTTTCCGCGTCGACGCTTCCACGTGGGCCTGCCTCGGCAAGCCTGCCGCACACAAAATATAGTTGAGAGCCGCCGTCAACCAAATGTGACGATTGCAATCGTCGCGATAGCGGCTTGCTATGGGCCACCCGGGTCACCTCCCCGGCCCCCCGCCATGCTCGGGTTAGCCCCAACCAAATGCCGTTCGGCGCTTGTCCTATAGTTCCCGTACTCCAGACAACTGTAGCGCCCCACGCTCGGAGGTTGCCCTCATGACCATGTCCACCGCCCTCGCAAGGTGCCTGAGCAAGACGCAGAGCGAGTTCGAGACCGTGCACCGGCACGGCAGCCCCGATGGCGCGGCGCCAGCCCGGCCGATATCGATTCCCGGCGACCGGCTGGCCCGCACGGTGCTGCTGGAGGACAACCGGGGCTACCTCGCCGCCGTGATCCCCGCCACCCATCACCTGAAACTCTCGGAAATCTGCGAACAGACCGGCCGCCAGTTGGCCCGGGCGCGTACGGAAGGCGTGCACGAGGTGTTCCGGGACTGCGACCCTGGCGCGCTGCCCCCGGTCGGCATGGCCTACGGCACGCAGACCTGGCTCGATGACAGCCTGATGACCCATCCCGATGTCTACTTCGAAGCCGGGGATCGCGACGAGGTAGTGCACATGAGCACCGAGCAGTTCGCCACCCTGATGGCCGGGGCCCGGCGCGGGCATTTCGCCCATCGACGGCTCTAGGGGAGCCCCGGTTTCTGCATCCGCGTGTCAGTCTGGCATCGCCATATACACAGCGATACAAAAACCGTGCATTCCGACACATGGCACTTGCCATGGCCTCATAGACTTCGTGTCAGTTCATCACTGACCCGAGGAGAGAGGAACAATATGTCGGAAAAAATCGATTTGCCCCGTCGTGGTTTCCTGGGCGCCGCCGCCGCAACGCTGGCCGCCGCGCAACTGACGCTGTCGCAGGCCGCACAGGCGCAGTCCGCCATCACCAAGGCCGCCACGCTGCCGGCCTCCAAGCCGGGCAGCCACACCAGCTTCGCTCCGCTCAAGCAGATCCAGGCCGGCGTGCTCAACGTAGGCTACGCCGAAGCCGGCCCGGCCAATGGCCCCGTGGCCCTGCTGCTGCACGGCTGGCCGTACGACATCTACGCCTTTGTCGATGTGGCGCCGCTGCTGGCCTCGCGCGGCTACCGGGTGATCATGCCCTACCTGCGCGGCAACGGGACGACCACTTTCCTCTCGCCGGACACCATGCGCAACGGCCAGCCGTCGGCGATTGCCGCCGACATGATCGCGCTGATGGACGCCCTCAAGATCCAGACCGCCGTCGTCGCCGGCTTCGACTGGGGCGCGCGTACCGCCGACATCATGGCCGCACTGTGGCCGGACCGTTGCCGGGGCCTGGTCTCCGTGAGCGGCTACCTGATCGGTAGCCAGGCGGCGGGCAAGGTGCCGCTGCCGCCCGAAGCCGAGCTGCAATGGTGGTACCAGTTCTACTTCGCCACGGACCGTGGCGCCGCCGGCTACCAGAAGTACACGCACGACTTCGCCAAGCTGATCTGGAAGCTGGCCTCGCCGAAGTGGGATTTCGACGACGCCACCTTCAACCGCAGCGCCACCGCCTTCAACAACCCCGACCACGTGGCCATCACCATCCACAACTACCGCTGGCGGCAGGACCTGGTCAAGGGCGAGCCGAAGTTCGACGATCTCGAGAAGCGCCTGGCCACGGCGCCGACCATCAGCATCCCGACCATCACCATGGAAGGCGACGCCAACGGCGCCCCCCATCCCAAGCCCAGCGCCTATGCCAGCAAGTTCACGGGCCGCTACGAGCACCGCGACCTGACCGGCGGCATCGGCCACAACCTGCCGCAGGAAGCGCCGGTGGCCTTCGCCCAGGCTGTGCTGGACGTGGACAAGCGCTAAGCGCTAAACGCCCAGCCCAGACATCAAGTAGTTCGATCTCCTAAGCTCCCCCTAAGCTCCCCTAAGCTCCCCTAAGCGCGCGCGTCCGGCTCCCCGCCGGCGCGCGTTTTTTTTGCCGTCCACCGCCCGTCCTCCCGACTTGTTCCCGCCACGCAAAACTGTTGATGTGGGCGATGCCTTCTTCGTTGGGGCCGGCTCCACTAGATTTGAGCCCAAGGCAAACACGCCGAACCCCTACCAGGAGAATCTGAAATGTCCTCGCAAAAAGTTGTCATCGTGACTGGCGCATCCCAAGGCATCGGCGCCGAATTGGTCAAGGCCTACCGTGCACGCGGCTACCGCGTGGTGGCCACGGCGCGCAATATCAAGCCGACCGACGATCCCGATATCGCCATCGTCCCCGGCGACATCGGCGACCCCGACACCGCCCGCCGCGTGGTGGCCACGGCGCTGGAAGCCTTCGGCCGCATCGACTCGCTGGTCAACAACGCCGGCATCTTCGTCGCCAAGCCGTTCACGCAGTACACCGCGCAGGACTACGCCGCCGTGACCAATGTGAACCTGTCCGGCTTCTTCCACATCACCCAGCTGGCCATCGCCGAGATGGAAAAGCAGCGCAGCGGCCACGTGGTCAGCATCACCACCAGCCTGGTCGATCACGCCATCGCCGGCGTGCCGTCGGTGCTGGCTTCGCTGACCAAGGGTGGCATCAACGCCGCCACCAAGTCCCTGGCCATCGAGTACGCCAAGACCGGCATCCGCGTGAACGCCGTGTCGCCCGGCATCATCAAGTCCCCGATGCATGCGCCGGAAACCCATGAGGCACTCGGCGCACTGCACCCGGTGGGCCATATGGGCGAAATGGGCGATATCGCCAACGCCGTGCTGTTCCTGGAGACCGCCCCGTTTGTGACGGGCGAGATCCTGCATGTCGATGGCGGCCAGAGCGCCGGCCACTAAGCGGCTGGTTACCCCAAGTCATTCCCTTGACTTGACGTTCTTCATTCACGATACTTCATCTACTTTCATTCTTGTTTGAAGAACGTAAATCGTGGAACTGGCAGAATTAGAGATCTTCCGGGCGGTGGCGCGTGAGCAAAGCATCACACGCGCCGCCAAACGGCTAGACCGGGTGCAGTCGAACGTGACCACCCGCGTGAAGCAGCTCGAAGAGAGCCTCGGTGTCAGCCTGTTCCAGCGCGATAGCAAGAAGATGTTGCTCACCCCGGAAGGCCTCCGCCTGCTCGACTATGCCGACCGCCTGCTGGCGCTGGCCGACGAGGCGCGGCAGTCGATGCGCACGGATGCGCCAAGCGGCCCGCTGCGGCTTGGTTCGATGGAAAGCTCGGCAGCCACGCTGCTGCCCCGCCCGCTCGGCGCCTTCCACGCGCGCTGGCCGGACGTGGCGTTGAAGCTGACCACGGGCACCTCGCAGGCGCTGGTCGATGCCGTGCTCGGCCATCGGCTCGACTGCGCCGTGGTGGCACATCCGGGCACGGGCGCGCCAGCCGACATCGAACTGACCGAAATGGGCGACGGCCTCGACGGCACCTACCTGCAAACCGAGGAACTGGTGCTGGTGCTGCCCGCCACGCACCCGCCGGTGCGCCAGCCGCAGGACGTCACGCTGCACCAGCTCGCCGCCTTCGCGCGCGGCTGCACCTACCGCCAATGTGCCGAAGACTGGCTGGAGCAGGCGGGCGACGACATGCGCCGCCGGCTCTCGGTGATCGACCTGCCGTCCTACCACGCCATCCTGGCCTATGTGGCCGCCGGGTCGGCGGTGGGCATCGTGCCGCGCTCGCTGCTGGCGGTGCATCGCGAAATGGCCCACCTCCAGACCGTGCCGGTCCGCACCGTCCACACTTTCCTGGTGAAGCGCGCCGGCTTTGCCACCTCGGCCTACACGGCGTTCCTGCGGGAATTGCAGCAAGGCCCATCCCCTTCATCGCCCACCTAACCTGAAGCCCAGCCATGAACACCGCCGCCCGCAATCTGGTTTCCCTCCTCAACCTCGCCACGCCGATCATCCAGGCGCCGATGGCTGGCGTCAGCACGCCGGCCATGGCCGCCGCCGTGTCCGAAGCCGGCGGCCTGGGCTCGCTCGGCGTTGGGGCGATGGACGCCGAAGGCGCCCGCAAGGTCATCCGCGAGACCCGCGCGCTGACCGCCAAGCCCTTCCATATCAACCTGTTCTGCCACGCCCCGGCCCAGGCCGATGCGGCGCGGGAGGCCGCCTGGCTGCAATACCTGACGCCGCAGTTCGCCGAATTCGGCGCCACGCCGCCTGCCGGCCTGCGCGAGATCTACAAGAGCTTCGTGGCCGACGAGGCGATGTATCAGATGCTGCTGGAAGAAAAGCCGGCGGTCGTCAGCTTCCATTTCGGGCTGCCGGCGCAGGAGAAGATCGATGCGCTGCGGGCCGCCGGCATCCTCCTGCTGGCCAGCGCCACCTCGCTGCGGGAGGCGCGCCAGATCGAAGCGGCGGGCATCGACGGCATCATCGCGCAAGGCATCGAGGCCGGCGGGCACCGTGGCGTGTTCGATCCGGAGGGCGATGACGAAGGACTGGGCACGCTGGCGCTGGTGCGGGTGCTGGTGACGCGTACCAGCCTGCCGGTGATCGCCGCCGGCGGCATCATGGACGGCGCCGGCATTGCCGCCGCGCTGGCACTGGGCGCGCAGGCCGCGCAACTGGGCACCGCCTTCGTGGCGTGCGATGAATCATCGGCAGACGCCGCCTACCGCGCCGCCCTGACCGCCGCCGAGCCGCGCGCCACCACGCTGACGCGGGCGATTTCCGGCCGCGCCGCGCGTGGCTTCACCAGCCGCTTCACCGCCCTCGGCGTGGCGCCGGGCGCCCCCGCGATTCCCGACTATCCCGTCACCTACGACGCCGGCAAGGCCCTGCACGCCGCCGCCAAGGCCAAGGGTGTCAGCGAGTTCGCCGCACAATGGGCCGGCCAGGCCGTACCGCTCGCCCGCGCCCTGCCCGCCGGCGCGCTGGTCGCCGAACTGACCGCCGAATTGCGCCAGGCGCTGGACCGGTTGAGCAGCCTGCGGGCATCGATCGAGTAGTCAAGCAAGCCTGATCAGGTTCCAAACTCGCTGAACTTCGAGCCGAGGAACTCCACGAACAGGCGGATGCGCGACGACAACTGGTGCCGTTGCTGGTAGACGGCATAGATGTTCGCCTCGGGGGTGGCGTAGTGCGGCAACACCTGCACCAGCCGCCCGCTGCGCAGGTAGCGCTCGATATCCCATTCGGCGCGCATCACGATGCCATGGCCCTCCAGCGCCCACTGCACGGCGATTTCGCCGTCATTGGTCGTCAAATTGCCACGCACATGGATCGCCTCGGTGCGCTGCTTGGCGCCCTTGCCCGAGGTCAGCCGCCACACCCCGTAGGCATCGCTGCCCTGCCGGATGCCGATGCAGTTGTGCCGCGCCAGATCCCCCGGCGTGGCCGGCACGCCGTGCTCGCGCAGGTATTTGGGCGAGGCGCACAGCAGGCGCCGGTTCGGGGCCAGGAATTTGGCGATGATCCGCGCGTCGGGCGGCTCCCCGAACCGCACGCAGACATCGAAGGCATCCTCCGTCAGCGGCGGCGGATCCGCCGACAGCTGGAGCTGCACATCGACATCGGGGTAGGTCCGGCTGTACTCGGCGATGACCGGCGCCACATGCATGCGGCCAAAGCCCAGCGTGGCGTTCACGCGCAGCAGGCCGCTCGGCCGCCCCTTGGCGCTGGTCAGCAACTGGCTCAGGTCGTCGATCTCGCCCAGGATGCGCCGCGCGTGCTCCAGGAACACCTCCCCCTCGGGCGTCAGCCCCATCCGGCGCGTGGTCCGCGTCAGCAGCGGCATGCCGATGCGCGCCTCCATCTGGGCCAGCCGCTTGCTGACCGCCGCCGTCGAGATCCCAAGATCCCGCGCCGCCGCGCTCAGGCTGCCCGCCGTGGCCACCGCCGCGAAAAAACCCAGTTCGGACGGTTGAATGCCGCTCATCGCGCTCATGGCATTGTTAATGTCAGGTTAAAGATGGTTTAACTTTAGCGTCGATCCAACACCGCGTCCACGGTCAAGAATCCGTCCCACGCACTACAGCGATGATTCTGACCAGGAGACACAAGATGAAGACGTACAAGATCGCCACGATCCCCGGTGACGGCATTGGCAAGGAAGTGGTTCCCGCCGGCCGTGAAGTGATGGAAGCGCTGGCCGCTGGTGGCGCCGGCTTCCAGTTCGAATTCGAAAACTTCGACTGGGGCGGCGACTACTACCGCCAGCACGGCGTGATGATGCCCGCCGATGGCCTGGACGCGCTGCGCGGCAAGGACGCCATCCTGTTCGGCTCGGCCGGCGACAACCAGATTCCCGACCACATCACGCTGTGGGGCCTGCGCCTGAAGATCTGCCAGGGCTTCGACCAGTACGCCAACGTGCGCCCGACGCGCATCCTGCCCGGCATCGACGGCCCGCTCAAGCGCTGCGCCCCGGAGGACCTGAACTGGGTGATCGTGCGTGAAAACTCGGAAGGCGAGTACTCGGGCGTGGGCGGCCGCGTGCACCAGGGCCACCCGATCGAGGCGGCCACCGATGTGTCGATGATGACCCGCGTGGGCGTGGAGCGCATCCTGCGCTACGCCTTCAAGCTGGCGCAATCGCGTCCGCGCAAGCTGCTGACCGTGATCACCAAGTCCAACGCCCAGCGCCACGCCATGGTGATGTGGGACGAGGTGGCCGTGGAAGTGGCCAAGGACTTCCCGGACGTGACCTGGGACAAGGAACTGGTCGATGCCGCCACCGCGCGCATGGTCAACCGCCCGAAGACGCTGGACACCATCGTCGCCACCAACCTCCACGCGGACATCCTGAGCGACCTCGCCGCCGCGCTGGCCGGCAGCCTCGGCATCGCGCCCACCGGCAATATCGACCCGGAACGCCGCTACCCGTCGATGTTCGAGCCGATCCACGGTTCCGCCTTCGACATCATGGGCAAGGGCCTCGCCAATCCGGTGGGCACCTTCTGGTCCGTGGTGATGCTGCTCGAACACCTGGGCGAAGACGCCGCCGCCAAGCGCGTGATGGCCGCCATCGAGGCCGTGACCGCCAACCCGGCCCTCCACACCGGCGACCTCGGCGGCAAGGCCACCACGGTCCAGGTGACCAAGGCGGTCTGCGACTACCTGGCCGCCAACAAGCAGGCCAAGGCGGCTTAACCCTCCCGCCCCCTCGCCGTCCCGGCATTTGGCCGGGCGGCCCTTGCGAGCCGGATCGCGGCTCGCGCTGCCCTGCGGACGCTAAAAAACGGCCATCAGAGCCGGTCCGCAGGCGCGCCAGATTCGAATGTGCAGGAGACAGCCATGATTCGAAAGCTACTGGGAAAGCTCTACGTCCAGGTGTTGATCGGCGTTGCCGCCGGTGTGGCACTGGGTGTCTGGGCACCCCAACTCGGCAGCGACCTCAAGCCGCTCGGCGACGTATTTATCAAGCTCATCAAGATGGTCTTCGCGCCGATCATCTTCGCCACCGTGGTGCTGGGCATCGCCCGCATGGAGAACATGAAGGAGCTGGGGCGGGTGGGCGTGCGCGCGCTGCTGTACTTCGAACTGCTGTCGACTTTCGCGCTGGTGCTCGGGCTGATCGTGGTGAATCTGGTGCAGCCGGGGCGCGGCATGAATATCGACCCGGCGCACCTCGACACCAAGGCCATCGCCACCTACACCCATGCGGCTGAAAAGTCACATTCGTTTATCGATTTCCTGATGAACCTGGTGCCGACCAGCATCATCGACGCGCTGGCCCGCAACGACATCCTGCAGATTCTGGTCTTCGCCACGCTGTTCGGCATCGCCCTGTCCCATATCGGCCCCCGCGCCAAGCCGGTGGTCGATTTCCTCGATTCCTTCGTGCACGGCATCTTCAGCGTGGTCGGCATGGTCATGCGGCTGGCCCCGCTGGCCGCCTTCGGCGCCATGGCCTTCACGGTCGGCAAGTACGGGCTGGGCTCGGTGGTCTCGCTCGGCAAGCTGATGGGGACGATGTACATCACGTGCTTCCTGTTCGTGGCCATCGTGCTGAACGGCGTGGCACGGCTCTCCGGCTTCAGCCTGTGGAAGTTCCTGCGCTATATCCGCGACGAGCTGTTCACGGTGCTGGGCACCAGTTCGTCCGAATCCGTGGTGCCGCAGCTGATGGGCAAGCTGGAGAAGGCCGGGGTGTCCAAGCCGGTAGTCGGGCTGGTGGTGCCCGCCGGGCTGACCTTCAACCCGGACGGCCAGTGCATCTACTACACCATGGCCGCCATCTTCATCGCCCAGGCCACCAACACGCCGCTCTCCCTGACCGACCAGTTCGTGGTGCTGGGGGTGCTGCTGCTGACCTCGAAGGGCTCCGCCGGCGTCACCGGCTCCGGCTTTATCACGCTGGCGGCGACGCTGGCCTCGCTGGGCACGATCCCGGTGGCCGGCATGGTGCTGCTGCTCGGCGTGGACCGCTTCATGTCCGAGGCGCGCGCCATTACCAACACCATCGGCAATGCCGTGGGCACGGTCGCCATCGCCCGCTGGGTGGGCGCGGTGGATCAGCAGCAGTTGCAGGACGCGCTGGACGGCAAGCTGTCCGATGACCCCGACGCGCTGATCCCTGACCAGCCCGAGCCGGCTACCTCCACGGTCGGCGCCCGGCTGGCCCGCATCGGCGATGCCCATGCCTCGCTCCTCCATTGATCCGATGACCCCGAGCCCCGCCATGGACACCCCCCAGGCCCGCCAACTGCTCCGCGAGATGTTCCAGGCGGCCATCCACGCCGCCCAGCCCGCGCGCACGCTGGCCGCCCACCTGCCCCCGCCGCCACCGTCTCCTGGCCGGACCATCGTGATCGGGGCCGGCAAGGCGTCGGCGGCCATGGCCCGCGCGCTGGAAGATGCCTGGCCCCATCCGCTGGAAGGGCTGGTGGTCACGCGCTACGGCTACGCGGTGGAGTGCGCGCGCATCGAGATCGTCGAGGCCGCCCATCCGGTGCCGGACGCCGCCGGCTTCCACGCCGCGCAGCGCATGCTGGAACGGGTGTCCGGGCTGACCGAGGACGACCTCGTCATCTGCCTGATCTCGGGCGGCGGCTCCGCGCTGCTGCCGCTGCCGCTGGCCGGCATGTCGCTCGCGGACAAGCAGGCGGTCAACCAGTCGCTGCTGAAGTCCGGCGCGACCATCACCGAGATGAACACCGTGCGCCGGCACCTGTCGGCGATCAAGGGCGGGCGCCTCGCCGCGGCCTGCCATCCGGCGCGGGTCTGCAACCTGCTGTTGTCCGATGTGCCCGGCGATGACCCCATCGACATCGCCTCCGGCCCCACCGTGCCGGACCCGACCACCCGGGCCGACGCGCTGGCCATCGTCCGGCGCTACGGCATCGACGTGCCGCCGCATGTGCTGGCCGTGCTCGATTCGGACGCGTCCGAGTCCATCAAACCCGGCGATGCCCGCCTGCCGCCCATCGACACCACGCTGATCGCCACGCCCCGGCTGGCGCTGGAAGCTGCCGCCGCCGTGGCACGCCGCGCCGGCCTGCGCGCCTACCTCCTGGGCGATGCCATCGAGGGCGAGGCGCGCGATGTCGGCAAGGTCATGGGCGGTCTGGCGCTGGAAGTGGCGCGGCACGGCCAGCCGTTCACGGCGCCCTGCGTGCTGCTCTCGGGCGGCGAGACGACCGTCACCGTGCGCGGCAACGGGCGCGGCGGGCGGAATGTGGAATACCTGCTCTCGCTGGCGCTGACGCTGCGTGGCGAACCGGGCGTGCATGCCATTGCGGGCGATACCGATGGCGTGGACGGCCAGGAGGAAATCGCCGGCGCGCTGGCCGGCCCGGACACGCTGGCGCGCGCCTGGCAACTCGGCATCCGCCCGCAGGACGCGCTGGCGGCCAACGATGGCCACGGTTTCTTCGAGGCGCTCGGCGATGCGGTTGTCACCGGGCCGACCTTGACCAATGTCAATGACTTCCGCGCCATCCTGATCGCGCGGTGAAGGGAGTAACAAGATGAGACGCACCCGCAATGCCAAGATCGTGGCCACACTGGGCCCCGCGAGCACGTCGCCGGAAGTCATCGACGCGCTGTTCGAAGCCGGCGCCGACGTATTCCGGCTCAACTTCAGCCACGGCAGCCACGCCGACCACAAGCAGCGGCTGGACACCATCCGCGCCGTGGAACGGGACCGTGGCCGCCCCATCGGCGTGCTGCTGGACCTGCAAGGCCCCAAGCTGCGCATCGGCACGTTTGCCGATGGCCCGATCCAGCTGGCCGCCGACGCCAGCTTCCGGCTCGACCTCGACGCCACCGTGGCCGGCACCGCCAGCCGGGTCAGCCTGCCCCACCCGGAAATCTTCGCAGCGCTGCAGGAAGGGACCGAGTTGCTGCTCGATGACGGCAAGATCCGCCTGCGCGTGGAGCGCTGCGGCAAGGACTTCGCCGAGACCACGGTGGTCAATGGCGGGACGCTGTCCGACCGCAAGGGCGTCAACGTGCCCGGCGTGGTGCTGCCCCTGTCGGCCATGACCGAGAAGGACCGGCGCGACCTGGAGTTCGGCCTGACGCTCGGCGTGGACTGGATCGCCCTGTCCTTCGTGCAGCGGCCCGAGGACATCCTGGAGATCAAGGACATCGTCAAGGACCGCGCGGGCATCGTCGCCAAGCTGGAGAAGCCGGCGGCCATCCAGAGCCTGGAGGCCATCGTCGCCGAATCGGATGCCGTGATGGTGGCGCGCGGCGACCTTGGCGTGGAGATGCCGGCCGAGCTGGTGCCCTCGCTGCAGAAGCAGATCCTGCGGGCCTGCCGCAAGGCCGGCAAGCCGGTGATCGTGGCCACGCAGATGCTGGAATCGATGATCGCCTCGCCGGTGCCGACCCGCGCGGAAGCCTCGGACGTCGCCACGGCCGTGTACGACGGCGCCGATGCGGTGATGCTGTCCGCCGAATCGGCCTCGGGCAGGTATCCGGTGGAGGCCGTGCGGATGATGAACAGCATCATCTCGCGCACCGAGTCGGACCCGCTCTATCACGATGCCATCCAGGCCTCCCACACCCCGCCGCGCGCGGAGGCCGCCGACGCCATCGGGCTGGCGGTGCGCCATGTGGCCGGGCTGCTGAAGTCCCCGGCGACGGTGGCCTACACCAGTTCCGGCTACTCGGCGCTGCGCATGGCGCGCGAGCGCCCCGAGGTGCCCATCCTCGGCATGACCCCCCGCATGGCCACCGCGCGCCGGCTGGCGCTGGCCTGGGGCGTACACGCGGTGCTGTGCCACGAGGTGGTCGATGTGGTCGAGATGACCGAATTAGCCAGCCAGACCGTGCGCAAGGAGGGCTTCGGCGCGGCCGGCGACTCGATCGTGATTTCCGCCGGGCTGCCCTTCGCGGTGGCCGGCACCACCAATCTGCTGCGGATCGCGCAGGTCCAGTAAGTTGCTATTTCGTTAGGAACCCCCCATGCCCATCATTCAGGACATTCGCGGCTACGAGATCCTCGACTCGCGCGGCAACCCCACCGTGGCGGCGCAGGTGCGGCTGTCGGACGGCTCGCAAGGCTTTGCAGCGGCGCCGTCGGGCGCCTCCACCGGCGCCCGCGAGGCGCTGGAGCTGCGCGACGGCGACAGCGACGGCAAACCCCGGCGCTACTTCGGCAAGGGCGTGCGCAAGGCCGTGGCCCATATCGACGTCGATATCGCCCGCACGCTGGCCGGCATGCCGGCGGCAGACCAGGCGGCGGTGGACGACTGCCTGATCCGGCTCGACGGCACGCCGGAGAAGTCCCGGCTCGGCGCCAACGCGCTGCTGGCGGTGTCGCTGGCCACCGCGAAGGCGGCGGCGGCTTCGGCCGGCGTGCCGCTTTATCGGACCATCGGAGGCCAGCGCCGCGACGCCCGCCTGCCGCTGCCGATGATGAACATCATCAATGGCGGGGCCCATGCCGACAACAGCGTGGACATGCAGGAGTTCATGATCCTGCCGGTGGGCGCCCCGTCGTTCTCCGAGTCCCTGCGTTGGGGCGCGGAGATCTTCCACACGCTCAAGGCGGTGCTCAAGGCGCAGGGGCTTTCCACCGCCGTGGGCGACGAAGGTGGCTTCGCGCCGGACCTCGCCTCGAACGAGCACGCGCTGGAGATCATCCTGCGCGCCATCGAACAGGCCGGGTTCCAGGCCGGGCGGGACATCGCGCTGGGGCTGGACGTCGCCAGTTCGGAGTTCCATCGCGACGGGCGGTACGAGTTGCAGTCCGAAGGCCGGTCCTATTCGGCGGACGGTTTTGTCGACCTGCTGGCCAAGTGGGTCGATCAGTACCCCATCGTCACCATCGAGGACGGCATGGCCGAGGGCGACTGGGCCGGCTGGCAGTTGCTGACCGAGCGGCTGGGCCAGCGCGTGCAGCTGGTGGGCGACGACCTCTTCGTCACCAACACGGCGATCCTGCGGCAGGGCATCGACTGCGGGGCCGCCAACGCGATCCTGATCAAGCCCAACCAGATCGGCACGCTGACCGAGACGCTGAACGCCATCGACATGGCGGAGGCGGCCGGCTACGCCTCGGTCATCTCGCATCGCTCCGGCGAGACCGAGGACACGACCATTGCCGACCTTAGCGTCTGCACGGCAGCCACGCAGATCAAGACCGGCTCGCTGTGCCGCTCCGACCGCGTCGCCAAGTACAACCGCCTGCTCTATATCGAGGCGGAACTGGGCTGCGCGGCCACCTTCGCGGGACGCGCCGCGCTGCGCGTACCGGGTTTGCAGGTGTTGCCGTCAGCGAGTGATCTCGCTATTAGTGAGCAATAAATCACAAATCATAAATACAGGAGACAGACCATGCCGACTTCCCAAACGCTTCCCCGCTTCCTCCGTGCCGCGCTGCTGATGCTGGGCGCCGGGGCCTCCGCCCTGTGCGTGGCGCAGGAATGGCCGACCAAGCCGATCAGCCTGATCGTGCCGTTCCCCTCCGGTGGCACCACCGACGTACTCGCGCGCGCCATCGGCGACCAGCTTTCCAAGAAGCTGGGCCAGCCCGTGATCGTGGAGAACCGGCCCGGCGCCGGCGCCACGGTGGGCGCGGACTACGTGGCCAAGGCCCGCCCGGACGGCTACACACTGTTGATGGGCGCCGTCCACCACACCATCGCCACCAGCGTCTACAAGAAGCTGCCGTACAACTTCCAGAAAGACCTGGCGCCGATCTCCACCGTGGCGATGGTGCCCAATGTGCTGGTGATCAATCCCGCCAAGACCCCGGCCAAGACCGTGGCCGAGCTGGTGGCGCTGGCCAAGAAGTCGCCCACCGAGTTCGCCTACGGCTCCAACGGCAACGGCACCGCCCAACACCTGATCGGCACGCAGTTCCAGACCGCCACGGGCGCCCCGCTGCTGCACGTGCCCTATAAAGGCAGCGGCCCGCTGACCACCGACCTGCTGGGCGGACAGGTGACGATGTCCTTCGACACGCTGACCCCGGTGCTGCCGCACATCAAGGCCGGCAAGCTGCGCGCGCTGGCCGTGACCACGGCCAAGCGTTCCAGCGTGCTGCCGGACGTGCCGACCATGGAAGAAGCCGGCCTGAAGGGCTTCGATATCGGCACGTGGTTCGGCATCCTGGCGCCGGCGGCCACGCCCAAGCCCATCGTCGCCCAGCTCAGCGCGAAGATCGTGGAAATCGTCAATTCGCCGGACTTCCAGCAGCGCATGCTGGCCGCCGGCGCCGAGCCGATGCCCAGCGATTCGGCAGCGTTCGCCAAGCGCATCGATGACGAGACCGCCAAGTTCGCCAAGCTGGTCAAGGATGGCAAGGTGACGATCGAGTAAGGCCCCCGGAGCCTTGGCGCGTTACTCGACCTCCACCACCGGCTGGCCCTCGGTCACGGCGTCGCCGGGCTGGACCAGGATGGCCTTGACCACGCCATCCGCCTCGGCTTCGAGCGGGATTTCCATCTTCATCGACTCGATGATCATCAGGACATCCCCGGCGGAGATGGTGGCGCCGGCTTCGATGGCGATGGAGGACACATGGCCGCTGACTGCGGCGTCGATCTGGGGCATCAGGCTGCTCTTTCGGTAAGGGTTTCGGGTTGCTTCGGCGTAGGCGTCTGGAGCGGCGTGGCCAGCACGCGCTGGGTCAGGGCCGTGTCGATGCGGGCATCGGCGAAATCGGGGTGGGCCAGCACGCGCAGCAGGAACGGCAGGTTGGTCTTGACCCCGGCAATCTGGAACGCCTCCAGCGCGGCACGCAGGCGCCGGATGGCGTCGGCGCGGTCGCTGCCGGTGGCGATGACCTTGGCGATCATCGGGTCGTAGTACGGCGTCACGCGCTGGCCCTGCGCGTAGCCGGTCTCCACGCGGATGCCGGGCGCCTGCGGCGGCACGAAGGTGTCCAGCGGCCCCGGCGACGGGAAGAAGCGCACCGGGTCTTCGGCGTAGACGCGGGCCTCGATGGCGTGGCCCTGCTGGCGCGTGGGGGCCGGCAGCACGGCGTCGATCCGCTCGCCGCAGGCCAGCCGGACCTGCGCGGCCACGATGTCGATGCCGGTCACCTGCTCGGTCACCGCATGCTCCACCTGGAGCCGCGTGTTCATCTCCAGGAAGACAAAGCCGGTCTCGGGTGTGTGCAGCATCTCCACGGTGCCGATCACGTCGTAGCCGACGTGGCCCAGCAGCGTGGCCAGCCGCTCGCGCATGGCGGCCACCGCCTCGCCCGACAAGCCCGGCGCGGGGGCTTCTTCCAACACTTTCTGGTGACGGCGCTGCACCGAGCAGTCACGCTCGCCCACAATGCGCACGCCGCCGTAGCGGTCCGCCAAGACCTGGAATTCGATGTGGCGCGGCTGCTCCATCAGCTTTTCCAGATACAGCTCCGCCTGCCCGAAGCTGCGCTGCGCCACCGAGCGGGCCTGCTGCCAGGCGGCAGCCAGCCCCTGCGCATCGCGCACCGGCAGCATGCCGATGCCCCCGCCACCGCCAGCCGGCTTGATCAGCACCGGGTAGCCGATCTGCTCGGCGGCGGCAGCCACGACGGCCATGTCGTCCGGCAGCACGCCGGAACTCGGCGCCATCGGCATGCCGTGGCCGGCCATGAAGTCGCGCGCCTGCGTCTTGTGGCCCAGACGGCGGATCCAGGCGGGCGACGGGCCGATAAAGCAGAGCCCCGCCGCCTCCACCCGTTCGGCGAAGTCGGCGTTTTCCGACAGGAAGCCATAGCCGGGGTGCACGCCGTCCGCGCCGGTCTCCCGGGCGACATCGAGCAGCTTTTGCTGATGCAGATAGCTGTCCAGCGGCGCCGCCTCGCCGATGCGCACGGCCATATCGGCCTCGCGCAGGTAGGGCAGGCCCGCGTCGGCGTCCGAGTAGACCGCCACCGAGGCGATGCCGAGCTGGCGCAGCGCGCGGATCACGCGTGCTGCCACGGCGCCCCGGTTGGCCACCAGCACGCGGCGCAGCGTGCGGACCTTGATGGTGTCGTTCATGCCGTCTCTCCTGCGCGGATCACCACCGCATCGACCAGCACCGGCGCCACCGCCCCACGGGCGACGATCACCGGGTTGGCATCGACCGAATGCACCGTGCCGCGCGCCGCGACCATCCAGTCGCCCAGACGAACCAGCATGTCGGCCAGTTGGTCGAGGTCCACCGCTTCCATGCCGCGCAGCGCGGCGAACGCCGGGGCGATGCGCAGCCGGCCGATGGCGGCCCGCGCCTGACTGGCCGTGAACGGCGCGACGAGGAATTGCACGTCCTGCAGCGCTTCCACCAGCACGCCACCCTGCCCGACCATCACCACCGGGCCGTAGGCCGGATCGATATGGGCGCCCACGGCCAGTTCGAACGCGCCGCGTTGCTGGCGCGCCAGCAGCACGCCGCCGTGGCGGACTTCCATCCTGTGCAGGATCTGGTCGATCTCGTCGAAGGCAGCCACGGCGGCGGCCTCGCCGGACAGGTTCAGCTTCACCAGCCCGTGCTCGGATTTGTGCGTGATGTCCGGGGACACACCCTTGGCGACCACCGGCGCGCCCAGTTCTGCCACGGCACGGCGTACGTCATCGGCGCTCTGGCAGAGGCGATGCGCCACCACGGGCAGGCCCGCCGCCGCGAGTTCGGCCAGGCTGCGGACTTCATCGAGGGCATGGGCGGGGGACGCGTGCGTCAGTACTCCTGCCGGCACGCCAGCCGGCAAGGGCGCGGCCAGCGCCGCCTCGCGGCGTTCGCCATATTCGGCCAGCAGCGCCAGCGCCTGCATGGCGGAGCGCTCGCTGTCGAACACCGGCACGCCCTGCGCGCGGAACGCCTGCGCCACCCACTCCTGATTGGCGCTGACCGCCACCGGCACGCCGCTGGCCGAAGCAAAGCGCCCGGTCTGTGCGGAGAAATCGTCGAAGTCGTAGCCTTCGCCGCCAATCGGAAAGCCGACGAAGATCAGGTCGGCCTGCCGCTGGGCCGCCACGGCGTCGAGCGTCTGGCCATAGATCTGCGGCTGGCCGAGCAACGCGGTGGTCATGTCGATGGGATTGCGCGCCGAGACATAGCCGGGCAGCACGGTGCGCAGCGCGGCGGTGCCGGGTTCGTCGAACTGGCACAGGTCCAGCCCGTGGGACTCCGCCGCGTCCGCCGCCAGCACGCAGGTGGCGCCCGAGTTGCTGATCGCCACCACCTTGCGGCCACGCGGCCGCTGGCCGCCCGCGAAGATCTGCGCGTACTCGGACAACTCCCGGAAATCGTTCACGCGCAGGATGCCGTGCTGACGCAGGAAGGCATCGGCCAGCGCGTCCTCGCCGGCCATCGCCCCGGTGTGGGAGCTGGCGGTCAGTTGCCCGGCGCGGGTCCGGCCGGCCTTGACGGCGAGGATCGGCACATCGCGCGCATGGGCGATCCGTGCGGCCTGCGCCAGCACGTCGGGGTCGCGCAGGGATTCCACGTACAGCAGCATCACGCGCACGGCGTCATCCTCGGCAATCGCGCGCAGCGTTTCGGCGGCGGTCACGTCGGCCTCGTTGCCCGTGGCCACCATGTAGCGCACGCCGATGCCCTTGCGGCGCAGCCCGCCATAGACGATGGACGAGCCCGCGCCGCTCTGGCTGACGATGGCCACCGGGCCGTCCTGCGGCGCTTCCTCGTTGATCATGGTCGAGAAATGCAGCACGGCGCCGGTGGCGAAGTTGGCCACGCCCTGCGTGTTCGGCCCGAACAGCCGCAGGCCGCCGGCGCGGGCCCGCGCCACGAGCCGCTGCTGCTGCGCCGCGCCGGCCTCGCCCAGTTCGGCAAAGCCCGACGAATAGATCACCGCGCCCTTGGCCCCCACGGCGATGCATTGCTCGATGGCCTGCTCGGCCTCGGTGCCGGCCACGCTGATGACGACCACATCGGGCGAGTCCGGCAGCGCGGCCAGGTCGGGGTAAGCCGCCAGGCCCTGGATCTCGGCCCGCTTGGGGTTGACCGGGTAGATGCGCCCGGCATAGCCGTGGCGCCGCATATAGTCGATGGGCCGGCCGCCGGCCTTGATCGGGTTGTCGGACGCGCCCAGCACCGCCACCGAGCGCGGCGCCAGCAATGACAACAACGAAGCTTGCTCCTTGGTATCCGCCATCGCTCAGTCCACCTTGACCTTGGCCTCGATGGCCACGCGCTTCCATTTGTCGAGTTCGGCCTGCACGAAGCTGCCGAACTGCTCGGCGTTGAGCGCGCCGGGGCTGGTGCCGTTCTGGGTCAGGTAGGTCTTGGCCTCGGCGCTGTTCATGCTCTTGACCGCTGCGTGGTTCAGCTTCTCCACCAGCGCGCGCGGCAGGTTGGCCGGGCCGTAGAAGCCGATCCACGTGGTGGCTTCGTAGCCGGGCACGCCCTGCTCGGCAATGGTCGGCACGTTGGGCAGCGCCTCGCTGCGCCTGGCCGAGGTCACGCCGATGGCCTTGACCTTGCCGTCCTTCACGTACGGCGCCATGGTCATCACGTCATGGAACAGCGCGGGGATCTGGCCGCCCAGCAGGTCGGCCAGCGCCGGGGACGCGCCCTTGTACGGAATGTGCGTCATCGGCACCTTCGTCATCAGCCGCAGCAGCTCCCCGGACATATGCGTGGCGCCGCCAATGCTCGACGAGCCGTAGGACAGCCCCTCGGTCTGCTTCTTCGCATAGGCCAGGAACTCGGGGAGATTGTTGGCCGGCACCTTGTTGTTGACCACCAGCACGTTGGGCGTGGTGGCCAGCAGCGCGATGTTCGTGAAATCCTTCGACGCGTTGTACGGCAGCTTGGGCCGGATGGCCGGGTTGATCACGTGGTGCGTGGCCGAGACCAGCAGCGTGTAGCCGTCCGGGTTGGCGCGCGCCACGATCTCGGTGCCGATCTGCCCGCTGGCGCCGGCGCGGTTGTCCACCACGAAGGGCTGCTTCAGCTCGGCCTGCATGTCACGGGCGATGCGGCGCGCCAGCAGGTCGGTCATGCCGCCCGCCGGGAACGGCACGACGATGGTGACGGGCTTGGCGGGCCAGTTCTCCTGCGCGAAGGCCGGCGCGGCCAGCGTGGTGGCCAACGTGGTGGCCATCAGGCCGAGACACAGCGAAGGTAGGGATCTGCGTTGCATGCGGTTTGTCTCCTGATTCTTTTTTTAGGATTTTGGCTAGGGGTTGCCGAACGCTTTCAAGGCCGGATGCCGAACTTGCGCACCCCCGCCTCGCGCAGCGGCGCGGCGAGGTTGGCGAACTCGCACAGCAGCGCCCGCGTGTCGCGCGGGTCGATGATGTCCTCGATCACGAAGGCTTCCGCGCTGCGGAACGGCGAGGTCAGGCTGCGCACCCGCTGCTCGATCTCGGCCCGCTTCTGCACCGGGTCGTCGGCGCCCTCGATCTCGGCCTTGTAGGCCACCTCCAGCCCGCCCTCGATCGGCAGCGAACCCCAGTTGGCGGACGGCCACGCATAGCGGAAGTTGAAGCGACCCATGTGCTGGTGCCCCGCCGCCGCCACACCGTAGGCGCGGCGCACGATCACCGAGCACCACGGCACGGTGGCCTGATAAACCGCCGCCAGCGCGCGCACGCCGTAACGCATGATCCCGGCCTTCTCGGCCTCCAGCCCGATCTGGAACCCGGCGATATCGACGAGGTTGACCACCGGCAGGTGGAAGGCCTCGGCCATGTCCAGGAAGCGGGTGAATTTCTCGGCCGTGGGGCCGTCCCAGCCGCCGCCGTAGTAGTACGGGTCGCTGGCGACCACGGCCACGGGCCAGCCATCCAGCCGCGCCAGCCCGGTGACGATGGCGCGGCCCCAGTGCTTGCCGATCTCGAAGAACGAGTCCTGATCGACCAGCGCCTGCACGATCGGCCGGATCTTGTAGACCTGGCGGCTTTCGCGCGGGATGGCGGAGAGCAGCCATTCGTCGCGGCGGCGCGTGTCGTCGGCGGGCGCGGCGCGCGGCGGCAGCTCATACACGGACGGCGGCAGGTAGGACAGGAAGCGGCGGGCCCGGTCGAAGGCCTCTTCCTCGCTCGCCACCTCGTCATCGACCACGCCGTTGCGGGTGTGGATCTGACTGCCGCCCAGCTCGTTCTTTTCCAGGATCTGGCCGATGCGCGCCACCACGGGCGGGCCGGCGTTGAACAGTTGCGTCGTGCCCTTGACCATCACCGAGTAGTGGCTGGCCGCCACGCGCGCCGCGCCCATGCCGGCCACCGAGCCCAGCGCCAGCGACACCACCGGCACCACCGACATGTTCTCCACCACGTGCTGCCACACCTTCATGGTGGGGATATTGGTGTAGCCACGGTTCTCGATATTGCGCACCGAGCCGCCGCCGCCCGTGCCATCGACCAGCCGCACCATCGGCAGGCGCAGGTCGTGGGCCATCTTCTCGGCGTGGATCAGCTTGTCGCCCACCGCGCCGTCGTTGGCGCCGCCGCGCACCGTGAAGTCATCCCCGACCAGCACGGCGGGACGGCCACCCAGATGTGCGCGACCCATCACCAGATTGGCCGGGGTCAGGCCCACCAGCCGGCCATTGCTGTCGTACTGGCCGCTACCGGTGAGCGCGCCCACCTCGCGGAAGCTGCCGGGGTCCGCGATGGCCTCGATGCGCTCGCGCACGGTGAGCTTGCCGGCGTCCTTGTGGCGCTTGACCTTGTCGGGTCCGCCAAGCTCGGCGGCCAGTCGCTTGCGATAGGCCAGTTCGTCGATTTCCGGCTGCCAGGACATGTGTCTCCTCTGTGTCTTCGGGCTTATGGGTATGGGTGTTATCCGAGAGCTAACGCACTACCCGTGCCAGCCATGAAGCACATTGATTTCATTGCGATTTTTTCGACTGGCCGGTAGAGTGTCCGGCACGAGGACACTCAGATGTCCCGCATGGAGACACAATCAATGTCGTCAGTGAAGACACAAAGCCTGGGCGCGCTGGTGCTCGGGCCGGACGGCGAGACCCTCGCCGCCTCGGGCACAGCACGCAATCCGGCCATCGCCCGGGCCGCGCAGGCCGGCGTGGCCGCACTGCCCCCCGCCGAGAACCACCATGCCGGCCGCATTTTCGATATCGAGGTCGATGGCGAGCGCCATATCGGGCTGGCCTTGCTCGATGCCAGCCAACAGACCATCCTGCTGCGCCGCGCGGCGGCCGGGGCGGCGCTGTTCGACTTCCTCGGCGCAGTGCCGTTTGCGGACGCCATCCTCGAACACTTCCTGACCAATCCCTATCAGGCGATCACGGTGGTGGACCACACGGGGTGTATCCGCTTCATCAGTCCCGTCCATGAGGCGTTCTTCGGCCTGCGCACTGGGGAAGGCACGGGGCGCCCCGCCGAGCAGGTCATCCCGAATTCCCGGCTGGGCCACGTGGCGGCGACCGGCAAGGCCGAGATCGGCCAGCTTCAGCGGATGAATGGCGTGACGCGCGTGGTGAACCGGGTGCCCATCGTTGCCGATGGCAAGACGGTCGGCGCGATCGGACAGGTCCTATTCAAGGAGCCGGAGGCCATCGGCCGGATGCACAAGGAGGTGGAGGAACTGCGCTCGCAGCTGGCGCACTACCGGCGCGAACTGCACGGGCTGCGCCAGCGCGACTCGGGAGTGGGCCTGCTGATTGGCGAGAGCGCGCCGATGCAGCGGCTGCGCCGGGAGATCGAGACCGTGGCGCGGCTCGACGTGCCCGTGCTGGTGCTGGGCGAGTCCGGCACGGGCAAGGAACTCGTCGCGCGGGCCATTCACAGTACCGGCCGTGGCGGCCACGGCACGCAAAGCGATGACGAAGGAACGCAGGCCGCGCCGCTGGTCAGCCTGAACCTGGCCGCGTTCCCGGCCACGCTGATCGAGGCCGAACTGTTCGGCCATGCGGCGGGCGCCTTCACGGGCAGCCATCGGCATGGCCAGCCCGGCAAGCTCGAACAGGCAGCCGGCGGCACGCTGTTCCTGGACGAAGTCGCCGATATTCCGATGGAGATGCAGGTCAAGCTGCTGCGCGTGCTGGAAGACCGCATGGTCGAGCGGCTCGGCAGCCGGCAGGCGCGGCGGGTGGATTTCCGGCTCGTGACCGCCACCAACCGCGACATTCAGGCGCTGATCGACGGTGGCCGCTTCCGGCTCGACCTCTACTACCGCCTCAGCGGCGTGGTGCTGCGCGTGCCGGCGCTGGGCCAGCGGCTGGAGGACATTCCCGCCCTGCTCCATCACTTCGTGCAGGCGTTCTGCCAGCGCAACGGCGTGCCGGTGCCGCAGGTCATGCCCGATGTGGCGCGGCACCTGGCCTCGCGGCGCTGGCCCGGCAATGTGCGCCAGCTACGGCAGAAGATCGAGGAAGCGCTGGTGTTCTGCGACGGCAGCCGGCTCCGGGTGCAGGACTTCGCCCGGGGCGAGGAAAACCATATGGCGACCATGGTGGCGCCGGCAACGCACCCGCTCGGGCAGGTCTTCGCGCCCGAGGATGCCCCGGCCCCGGCGGCGGCCCGGCTGCGCGACCTCGCTTATGACGCCGTGCTGCAGGCCATCGCCCGCCATGGCGGCAACAAGAAGCAGGCCGCGCTGGAACTGGGCATTTCCCGCTCCCATCTATATAAGATGCTCGAGCGCGGCGGCGAAGCCTGAACCGGGAATTCCGGAACTAGGCCTTGCCCTGGTTCAGCGCCACGGCGGCACGGATCAGGGCCTTCAGCGCCTTGGCATCGATCTTCTCGCCCTCGCGGAAGTCGATGGCGCGCCGGGTGTTGCCGTCCAGGCTGGAATTGAACAGGCCGGACGGGTCGTCCAGCGAGGCCCCCTTGGCGAAGGTCATCTTCACCGCGCTCTTGTAGGTCTCGCCGGTGCACAGGATGCCGTCGTGGGACCACACCGGCACGCGCCACTTCCATTCCTCCACCACCTCGGGGTCGGCTTCCTTCACCAGCGCGCGCAGGCGGGCGAGGGTTTCGCCGCGCCAGTCGCCCAGTTCCGCGATCCGGGCGTCGATCAGGGCTGCCGGGGACTCGTCCGCTGGCGCGGTGGCCTTGGTTGCGGTCTTGGCCGGGGCTGTGGTCTTCGTCTGGGTCATTCCCGCCTCTCCTCTCGTATTTATCCGCCTTTTGGTGCGTGTATGGTTGTCGAAGTGGCGCACCTTGCCAAGCCCCCGCTGGCGGGCGCTGGCCGGAATCTGCCCGTTTTTTCATGGGCCCCGCCGTCGAGGCCGGGCACCTGCCGTTACAATTGCCCCTCGCCCCAGCATTTCACTGGCCGCTTGCGCAGCACCCCGCAGACGACGCATGGACCACGACTTCACCCTCATCACCACCATCGCCGCCGGCTTCGGCATCGCCCTCGTGCTTGGCTTCCTGGCCGAACGCGTCAAGATTCCCGCCCTGGTCGGCTACCTCGTCACCGGCATCATCATCGGCCCCGGCACGCCGGGCTTCGTCGCCGATGTTCATCTGGCCTCGCAATTATCCGAAATCGGCGTGATGCTGCTGATGTTCGGCGTCGGCCTGCATTTCTCGCTGCGCGACCTGCTCGCGGTAAAACGTATCGCCATTCCCGGGGCAGTGGTGCAGATGGCGATTGCCACCGCGCTGGGCATGCTGGTGGCGTGGATCTGGGACTGGAGCCTGGGCACCGGGCTGGTCTTCGGCCTCTCCCTGTCGTGCGCGAGCACGGTGGTGCTGCTCAAGGCGCTGGAAACCCGCAACGTGCTGGAAACCATGAACGGGCGCATCGCCGTGGGCTGGCTGGTGGTGGAAGACCTCGCCACGGTGCTGGTGCTGGTGCTGCTGCCGCCGCTGGCCGGGCTGCTCGGCGGCACAAACGCCGCGCCAGACCAGGGCGCGCAGGCGCTCGGCTTCACCATCCTCCAGACGCTGCTCCAGGTGGTGGCGTTTATCGCGCTGATGCTGGTGGCCGGGCGGCGCATCCTGCCGTGGCTGCTGTGGCAGGTGGCCAAGACCGGCTCGCGCGAGCTGTTCACGCTGGCCGTGGTGGCCGTGGCGATTGGCATTGCCTATGGGGCGGCCGAACTGTTTAACGTGTCGTTCGCGCTGGGCGCCTTCTTCGCCGGCATGGTGATGCGCGAGTCGGAGTTCAGTCATCGCGCCGCCGAGGAATCGCTGCCGCTGCGCGACGCGTTCTCGGTCCTGTTCTTCGTCTCGGTGGGCATGCTGTTCAAGCCGGCCATCCTGATCGAGCAGCCGCTGCACGTGCTGGCCGTGGTCGCCATCATCGTGTTCGGCAAGTCGCTGGCGGCCTTCGCGCTGGTGCTGGCCTTCCGCTATCCGCTCAATACGGCGCTGACGGTGTCCGCCAGCCTGGCGCAGATCGGCGAATTCTCGTTCATCCTGGCCGGGCTGGGGGTCACGCTGGGGCTGCTGCCGGAGGAAGGCATGAGCCTGGTGCTGGCCGGCGCGCTGATTTCCATCGCGATCAATCCCCTGCTGTTTGCCGGCGTGGAGCCGCTGCGAAAGTGGATTCTCAAGCGATCGGCGCTGGCGCGGCGGCTTGAGCAGCGCGGCGACCCCTACGCCGAGCTGCCGATGACCACCGAGCGCAAGTTTCTGGAAGGCCAGGTGGTGCTGGTCGGCTACGGCCGCGTGGGCAAGCGGATTGCCCAGGCGATGCAGGAGCGCGGCATTCCCTTCGTGATTGCGGACGAGAACCGCGAGCGTGTGGAGTCCCTGCGCCGCGCGGGCTTCGCGGCGGTCTCGGGCAATGCGGCCGACCCGGCGGTGCTGATCCAGGCCCATATCGCCCACGCGGCGATGCTGGTGATTGCCGTGCCGGAGCCGCTCTACGTGCGCCAGATGGTGGAAACCGCCAAGACGCTGAACCCCAACGTGGAGATCGTGCTGCGCACGCATAGCGAGGACGAGTCCGCGCTGCTGCGCAAGGAAGGGCTCGGCACGGTGTTCTATGGCGAGGAGGAACTGGCCAAGGGCATGACCAGCCATGTACTGGGGCGCTTCGTGCCGCGCGGCGCGCATGAGGCCACGGCTTGAGTCGCGTCAGGATCGATTCACGATTACCTCAGGATTGATGCGATTGGCAGAAATCCGATTTCCTTAGCCAGCGTGCGGAAACACGGCGGACCTTGATCTGGATGCGGGTTCGCCCGCGATGAAGTGGCATAGCCTCCCATTCCCGGGAAACTCCCGCCACTACCTCGCGAACCGCTATGAAAGGCTTCCTCGTACTTCCGCTGCTCACCAGTGCCCTGCTCGCCGGTTGCGCCGGCACCGATGTCAACAGCCTGGTCACCGCCGGCACCTCGCTGGCGCAGGCCGCCACCCTGACCGACGCGGAGGTGAAATCGCTGTCGGACCAGGCCTGCGCCGAGTCCGACCAGACCAACAAGACCGCCGGCCCCCGCACCAACTACGCAAAACGCCTCACCAAGGTCATGGCCGGGCTGAAGAACAGCGATGTGCCCAATCTCAACGTGCGGGTGTACCTGACCAAGGACGTCAACGCCTGGGCCATGGCCAACGGCTGCGTGCGGGTCTACAGCGGCCTGATGGACATGATGAGCGACGACGAGGTCCGCGGCGTGCTGGGCCACGAACTCGGCCACGTGGCGCTGGGCCACAGCAAGAAGGCCATGCAGGTGGCCTACGCCGCCACCGCCGCGCGCAGTGCGGTCGGCGCCACCAACGGCGCCATGGCCGCGCTGTCTTCCTCCCAACTGGGTGAACTCGGCGAAAAGCTGGTCAACGCGCAGTTCTCGCAGGCGCAGGAGACCGCCGCCGACGACTTCGCCTTCGACCTGTTGACCAAGAACAAGGCCAATACCAAGGCGCTGGTCACCGCGTTCGAGAAGCTGGCCAAGCTCGATGGCGGCAAGTCGAGCATGTTCGGCTCGCATCCGGGCTCGGAGGCGCGCGCCAAGCATATCGAGGGCCGCATCAGCAAGGTCGCATCGAAGTAAGACCCGTACGATCAATACGAAAAAAGGGGCCTAGGGCGTGGCGATGCCGCGCAACCGGGCCTCCAGCGGGGCGAGCCGCTCGCGCAACAGCGCCTGCAACTGGCGCACCGCCGGCGAGAACTGCTTGCGATGCGGGCAGATCAGGCTGAGCGGCGCGCTCTCGCCCGGCTGGTGCGGCAGCACCACCTCCAACGTGCCCGCTTCCACATCCGCGCAGACATCGAGCCAAGACTTGTAGGCGATGCCCTGCCCCGCCACCGCCCAGCGGCGCGCCACGTCGGCATCGTCGCAGATCATCGCCCCGTTCACCGCCACCAGCCGACGCTTGCCCTCCACCGGGAACACCCATTTGTCATAGAGGCGCCCGCCCAGCAGGTACAGCACGCAGCGGTGGCGCAACAGGTCGTCCAGGCTTGCCGGCCGCCCGTGCGCGGCCAGATAGTCGGGCGATGCCACCAGCACGCGGCGGTTCTCGGGGGCCAGCGGCAGGGCCACATAGCTGGCGTCCTCGGCCAGTCCGTAGCGGATGGCCACGTCGACCGGCTCCCGGAACACATCGCTGACGCGGTCCGAGAGCAGCAGCCGCAGTGACAGGCGCGGATGGCTCGCGCAGAACGCCGTGATCCACGGCAGCAGCACGTTGCGGCCGACATCGGACGGCGCCGACACCTGCAGGACCCCGCTCAGATCCCCCTCCTCGCTCCGGGAACGCTCGTGGCCTTCGTGCAGCAGCGCGAGCACATCGGTGGCGTACGGCAGGTATCGCTCGCCCTCGGCCGTCAGCCGCAGGCTGCGCGTGGAGCGCACGAACAGGCGCAGGTCCAGCTCCCGTTCCAGCCGCTGGATGGCGGCGCTGACCTGCCCAGGCGGCAGATCGGCTTCGCGCGCGGCGCTGGAAAAGCTGCCGAGCGCGGCACTGCGGACAAACAGGGTCAGGTCCTCGAGTCTGAGCATCGGATCATCACGATTTGGGGGCGCGGGGGTGCGGAAAGCGCATTCTGCCGCATCCCCGCTGATTGGGCTGAGGCGGGCGGATCGGAGGTAAGCTGTCGCACCGAAAACGGAGACAGCCCATGAAACCCTATATCACCTTGATCACGCTGGGCGTGGACGATCTGGAACGCTCGCTGCGCTTCTACCGCGATGGCCTCGGCCTGCCGACCGCCGGCATTATCGGGCAGGAATTCGAGCATGGCGCCGCCGTGTTCATCGACCTGCAAGGCGGGACCAAGCTGGCGCTGTTCGCGCGCGAGAACCTCGCCCGCGAGGCCGGCCTGCCGGTGGCGCCGCCCAGTGCCACCGAGTTCTCGATGGCCCACAACGTGCGTAGCGAGGCCGAGGTCGATGCCGTGATGGCACAGGCGAAACAGGCCGGCGCGACCATCACCAAGCCCGCGCAGAAGACCTTCTGGGGCGGCTATGCCGGTCACTTCCAGGACCCGGACGGCCACCTGTGGGAAGTGGCGTACAACGTCCACCTGCTGCCGCCGGACGGGATGTGACAGTGGACCGGCCTAGCGTGCCGGCTGCAAAGGTTGCGCCGGCTGATACGGTTCGAGCCGCGCCGGGCAGAGCACCTTCATCGGCGCACTGATGCAGCGTCTTACGTGGTGCCCCGCTCGATGATGCGGAAGCCCACGTCGATCACCGACTCGGGCACCGGCTCGCCCCGAAAACGCGCCAGCAACTGCCGCGCGGCCAGTTCGCCGATCTGCGCGCCATCCACGTGGACGGTGGTCAGCGGCGGGTTCATATGCGCGGCGAAGTCGGCGTCGCCGAAGCCGCAGATCGCCAGATCCTGCGGCATGCGCAGCCCGCGCGCGTGTGCTTCGATCATCACGCCTTGCGCGAGCTGGTCGGAACTGCAATAGATTGCCTCGATGTCCGGGGCCTGCGCCAGCAGGTCGGCCAGCGCCTTGCGGCCGTATTCAAGGCTGCTCGGGGCGGGCACCACCACGGTCGGCACATCGTGGCCCACCGTGGACAGGAAGCCCTCGCGTCGCACGGCGGCCCGCTGGTCGTCGCCGGTGGCGATGGCCAGCCGGCGCCGCCCCTGCCCGAGGAAGTAGCCGGCGATGGCGCTGCCCACCTTGAGGTGCGAGAAGCCCACCGCCATGTCCACGGGCCGATCGCTCAAATCCCATGTCTCCACCACCGGAATGCCGGCGCGGCGCAACTGGTCGCGCGCGGTCTGCGAATGGATCAGGCCGGTCACCACGATGCCGTCCGTGCGACGGCTGATCATCGTGGCGAGCAGCGCCTCCTCCCGGGCGTGATCGTAGCCGGTCTGGCCGAGGATCAACTGGTAGCCGGCGGCGTCCAGCGCATCGGTCAGCGCCTTCACGGTCGGCAGGAACTGCTGCACAGCGATGTTCGGCACCAGCGCGGCCACCATCAGGCTCTTGCGGGACTTCAGCCCGCCGGCCAGCAGGTTCGGGATGTAGCCGGTCACCGCCACGGCCTCGCGCACGCGCGCGATGGTGGCCTCGGACACCATGCCCGGATTGCTCAACGCCCGCGAGGCGGTAATCAGCGAGACGCCGGCCTGCCGGGCGACATCATGGAGCGTGACGGACTTCGACGCTGGAGCTTGGGGCATGCGGGTTCTGGCGGGTTTAAGCGGATTGGATGGAGATACGATGTCGGCCGACGGGTTGACCCAGTCGTATGACAACGTTAGCATTCTACCGACGATTGCCTGAACTGGCGCGCATCCCGGCCATAAACAACGATCACGTGGCCAATACGACGCATCCCAGCCGGGCATTCCGCCCTTGAATGACAACGTTGTCATACCCTGAAAAGGAACCCGCATGTCTCCCGATTCGATCGCCTGGATCCGCCTCTCTTCCTGCTACCTGCCGCTCGCCACCCCGATCAGCGACGCAAAGGTGCTGACCGGCCGACAGAAGCCGATGACCGAGGTGGCCATCCTGTTCGCCGAAATCCAGACCGCCGATGGCCACGCCGGGCTCGGCTTCAGCTATTCCAAGCGGGCCGGCGGCCCCGGCCAGTACGCCCACGCCTGCGAGATCGCCCCGGCCCTGCTGGGCGAGGACGCCAGCGACATCGCCAGGATCTGGGACAAGCTGTGCTGGGCCGGCGCCTCGGTGGGACGCAGCGGCCTGTCCACGCAGGCCATCGGCGCGATCGACGTGGCGCTCTGGGACCTGAAGGCGAAGCGCGCCGGCCTCTCGCTGGCCAAGCTGCTGGGCGCCCACCGGGACGCCGTGCGCTGCTACAACACCTCGGGCGGCTTCCTGCACACCCCGCTGGACCAGCTCAAGGTGAACGCGGCGGCGTCCGTCGAGCGCGGCATTGGCGGCATCAAGCTCAAGGTGGGCCAGCCAGACCGCGCCGAAGACCTGCGCCGCGTGGCCGCCGTGCGCGAGCACCTGGGCGATGCCCTGCCGCTGATGGTCGATGCCAACCAGCAGTGGGACCGCCCCACCGCGCAGCGCATGTGCCGCACCTTCGAGTCGTTCAACCTGGTCTGGATCGAGGAACCGCTGGACGCCTACGATCACGAAGGCCACGCCGCGCTGGCCACGCAGTTCGACACCCCCATCGCCACCGGCGAGATGCTGACCAGCGCCGCCGAACACTGGGACCTGATCCGCCACCGCGCCGCCGACTACCTGATGCCCGACGCGCCGCGCGTGGGCGGCATCACGCCGTTCCTGAAGGTGATGGCGCTGGCCGACCACGCCGGGCTGATGATTGCGCCGCACTTCGCCATGGAACTGCATGTGCATCTGGCGGCAGCGTATCCGCGCGAGCCGTGGGTCGAGCATTTCGACTGGCTCGAACCGCTGTTCAACGAGCGGCTGGAGATCCGCGACGGCCGCATCACCGTGCCCACGCGCCCCGGCCTGGGCGTCTCCATCAGCGAGCAGGCCCGCGCCTGGACCCGCGCGCAGACGGAGTTCGGCGCCCAGCCCTGAGCCTCGCCCCGGGGCGGTCTCTGACTTATCAGAGATCGCCCGATACACGCCCTCCGCACGACCCACACACATCACGCCGTGCCATATTGGCCCAATGCGCGCTTGACACCACCGGATGCGCTTCCTTAAATGATCCCGTCCCCACGAAATCCATGCCGGACTTTGCGATGGCTGTCGCCGACGATCCGCAGCGCAAGAAAGAAGAACTCCGGAGCTTCCTGTTCCTGACCGCCGTGATGGTGCCGGTGCTGACCGTCATCGTCGTGGCCGGGTACGGATTCATCGTCTGGATGACCCAGCTCGTCAGCGGCCCGCCCACGCATTGATTGGCATGGACCGACGTCGCCCGGTGGGGTGACGCCTGCAGTTCCTGTAGCACTGAACGACGCGGCCTGCTGCCGCAAGGACAGTCATGCCAGGTACCACGCATTCCACCCCCGAGCCGCCACTCCCCACGGCGCAGCCGGGAGACACCCGCGCAGAGAGCCCCGATGACGCCGATGCGCAGCAGTGGCACATCGCCGGCGTGCTCGTGCACACCCAGCCGGCGAGCCTCGATGCCGTGCGCGGCGCCATCGCCGGTTTGGCCGGTGCCGAGATCCACGCCGCCAGCGACGCCGGCAAGCTCGTCGTCACGCTGGAAGCCCCCACCTCACGCGCCATCGCGGCGCATCTGACGTTCCTCCATCAGCTGGACGGCGTGCTGGCGGCCACCCTGGTCTACCAGCACAACGAGGATGCGTGCGACATGGACACGGAGATTGTCGATGAAAGTCACTCGCCGGGACTTTATTAAGCAGACGGCCGTGGCCGCCACCGCCTCGGTGGGCGGCATTCCGCTGGGCGCGGACGCGGCCAACTTCGTCACGGACAGCGACCTGACCCGCCTGAAATGGGACAAGGCGCCCTGCCGCTTCTGCGGCACCGGCTGCGGCGTGACCGTGGCGGTCAAGGAAAACAAGGTGGTGGCCACCCAGGGTGACCCGCTGTGCGAGGTCAACAAGGGCCTGAACTGCGTGAAGGGCTACTTCCTGTCCAAGATCATGTACGGGCAGGACCGGCTGACCAAGCCGCTGCTGCGCATGAAAAACGGACAGTACGACAAGAACGGCGAGTTCCAGCCCGTGACCTGGGACAAGGCGTTCGACGTGATGGCCGCCCAGTTCAAGCGCGTGCTGAAGGAGAAAGGCCCCACGGCGGTCGGCATGTTCGGCTCGGGCCAGTGGACGATCTGGGAGGGCTACGCCGCCTCCAAGCTGATGAAGGCCGGTTTCCGCACGAACAATATCGACCCGAACGCCCGTCACTGCATGGCCTCCGCCGTGGCCGGCTTCATGCGCACCTTCGGCATGGACGAGCCGATGGGCTGCTACGACGATATCGAGGTGGCCGACGCCTTCGTGCTGTGGGGCTCGAACATGGCCGAGATGCACCCGATCCTGTGGACCCGGGTGACGGACCGCCGCCTCTCCGCGCCCAAGACCCGCGTGGCGGTGCTGTCTACCTTCACCCATCGCTCCTACGAACTGGCCGACCTGCCGATCATCTTCACGCCGCAGACCGACCTGGCGATCCTGAACTACATCGCCCACTACATCATCACCAATAACAAGGTCAACAAGGACTTCGTCAACAAGCACACGGTGTTCAAGCAGGGCGTGACCGATATCGGCTACGGGCTGCGCCCGGACCACCCACTGCAGAAGAAGGCCAAGAACGCGGCCGACCCCAACGCCGCCACGCCGATCACGTTCGACGATTTCGCCAAGTTCGTGGCGAAGTACGACGTGGCCACCGTCAGCAAGCTCTCCGGCGTGCCGCGCGACAAGCTCGAACAGCTGGCCGCCCTCTACGCCGACCCGAACATCAAGGTCGTGTCTTTCTGGACCATGGGCTTCAACCAGCACACGCGCGGCAGCTGGGCCAACAACATGGTCTACAACATCCACCTGCTGACCGGCAAGATCGCCACGCCGGGCAACAGCCCGTTCTCGCTGACCGGCCAGCCCTCGGCCTGCGGCACCGCGCGCGAGGTGGGCACGTTCTCGCACCGGCTGCCGGCGGACATGCTGGTGGCCAACCCCAAGCACCGCGAGACCGCCGAACGGATCTGGAAGATCCCGGCCGGCACCATCCCCGAAAAGCCCGGCTACCACGCCGTGCTGCAGAACCGCATGCTCAAGGACGCCAAGCTCAACGCGTACTGGGTGCAGGTGAACAACAACATGCAGGCGGCGGCCAACCTGATGGAGGAAGGGCTGCCGGGCTACCGGAACCCGGAAAACTTCATCGTGGTCTCGGACGCCTACCCCACCGTGACCGCGCTCGCGGCGGACCTGATCCTGCCTGCCGCCATGTGGGTAGAGAAGGAAGGCGCCTACGGCAACGCCGAGCGGCGCACCCAGTTCTGGCATCAACTGGTCGATGCCCCCGGCGAGGCCCGTTCGGACCTGTGGCAGTTGGTGGAGTTCTCCAAGCGCTTCAAGATCGAGGAAGTCTGGCCGGCGGACCTGATCGCCAAGATGCCGGAGGTCAAGGGCAAGACGCTGTTCGATGTGCTCTACCGCAACGGCCAGGTGGACAAGTTCCCGCTCAAGGAAGTCAACCCGGACTACCACAACGATGAAGCCAAGGCGTTCGGGTTCTATATCCAGAAGGGGCTGTTCGAGGAATACGCGAGCTTCGGCCGGGGCCACGGCCACGACCTGGCCCCGTTCGACGCCTACCACGAGGCGCGCGGCCTACGCTGGCCCGTGGTCAACGGACGCGAAACCCTGTGGCGCTACCGCGAGGGCAGCGACCCCTACGTGAAGGCCGGCACCGGCTTCCAGTTCTACGGCAACGCGGACGGCCGCGCGGTCATCTTCGCCCTGCCCTACGAGCCCGCCGCCGAGTCGCCGGACAAGGAATACCCGTTCTGGCTGGCCACCGGCCGGGTGCTGGAGCACTGGCATTCCGGCTCGATGACCCGGCGGGTGCCCGAGCTGTACCGCGCCTTCCCCAACGCCGTGGTGTTCATGCATCCCGAGGATGCCAAGGCGATGGGACTGCGGCGCGGCGTGGAGGTGGAGGTGGTGTCCCGGCGCGGGCGCATGCGCTCCCGGATCGAGACGCGCGGGCGCGACCAGCCGCCGCGCGGGCTGGTCTTCGTGCCGTGGTTCGACGCCAGCCAACTGATCAACAAGGTGACGCTGGACGCCACCTGCCCGATCTCGCTCCAGACCGACTTCAAGAAGTGCGCGGTCAAGATCGTGAAGGTATAGGGGGGCCACGCCATGCGATCAACAGTCTGGATGGGTTGGATCCTCGCCAGCCAGTTCGTGCTGGCCGGCGCGCAGGCCCAGTCCGAGGGAAAGGGGCTGACCGACGCCATGCGCGGTCCCACGCCCATCGGCAGCGAGTCCAAACCGCCCCTGCTCTACCCCACCGAGAACAAGGACGTGCGCCGCACCCGCAACTACACCATGCAGCCGCCGACCATCCCGCACAAGATCGACGGCTACCAGCTCGACAAGGACTACAACCGCTGCATGTTCTGCCACGCGCGCACCCGCACCGAGGAGACCCAGGCGATTCCGGTCAGCATTACGCACTACATGGACCGGAACAACAACGTGCTGGCCGATGTCTCGCCCCGGCGCTACTTCTGCACCCAGTGCCACGTGCCGCAGGCCGACGCCAAGCCGCTGGTCGGCAACACGTTCACGGACGTGGAGACCATGCTGAAGAAACCGGCGGCGCCCAAGGGCACTGCAGCCAAGAAATAAGACCTGGCGGACTAGCGCGATGCTCGACCTGCTCAAACGATACTGGCGCACCATCAACCGGCCCAGCGCGTATTTCAGCCTCGGCTTCCTCACGCTGGGCGGCTTCATCGCGGGCGTGGTGTTCTGGGGCGCGTTCAACACGGCGCTGGAGTTCACCAATACCGAGAAGTTCTGCACCGGCTGCCACGAAATGCGCGACAACGTGTACCAGGAGCTGCAGGGCACCATCCACTTCACCAACCGCAGCGGCGTGCGCGCCAAGTGCTCGGACTGCCACGTGCCGCACAACTGGACCGACAAGATGGCCCGCAAGATGCAGGCATCGAAGGAGGTCTGGGCCAAGATCTTCGGCACCATCGACACCCGCGAGAAGTTCCAGGCCCATCGGCTGGAGCTGGCCCAGCACGAGTGGGCGCGCTTCAAGGCCAACGACTCGCTCGAATGCCGCAACTGCCACGACTACCAGTCGATGGACTTCACGCGGCAGAGCCCGCGCGCCCAGGCCATGCACTCCACCTACCTCGCCAACAAGGAGCGGACCTGCATCGACTGCCACAAGGGCATTGCGCACCGGCTGCCCGATGTCTCCAAGGCCGAGGGCAGCGAATGACCCACGCCGCGCGCGCCCGTTCCCGCTCCCGACCCCGTTCCGGCTGAGGCCCGCCCCATGCTCGCGGCCCACCAGCTCGCCTTTGCCCGCGCCGGCCGCGCCGTGTTCCATGGCATCGACATCGACCTGGCGCCGGGACAGGCCATCGCCCTGACCGGGCCCAATGGCAGCGGCAAGTCCACGCTGCTGCGGGTGCTGGCCGGGCTGCTGGTGCCGCTGGCCGGCGCCGTGACCTGGCAAGGGCGGCCCGTGCGCGGTGGCGATCCGGACTATGGGCGAGCGGTGGCCTACCTCGGCCACCACAATGGGCTCGATGCCGAGATGAGCGCCACCGAGCAACTGGTCTACGCGGCGCGGCTGGCCGGCCACCGGGTCACGCCGGAGGCAGCGCGGGCGGCGCTGGCGGACGCCGGGCTCGCGCGGATGGCCGATGCGCGCCTGCGTACGCTCTCCCAGGGCCAGCGGCGGCGTATGGCGCTGGCGCGGCTGACCCTCACACCGCGCCCGCTGTGGCTGCTGGATGAGCCGCTGGCGGCGCTGGACGCCCCCGCCGCCGACCACTTCCGCACCCGCCTCGACGCCCATCTGGCCGCCGGCGGCATGGCCGTGATCGCCCTGCACGGCCCGCTGGCGCTGCCACTGGCAACGGCGCGCGGCAGGCTGCGCGGGCTCGCGCTGGAGGGCACCGCCTGATGCATGCCTTCGGCGCCACGCTCGTCCATGACCTGAAGCTGGCCTGGCGCCGGCGCGACGGCCTTGTCGCCACGCTGGTGTTCTTCGTCATCGCCGCCAGCCTGTTCCCGCTCGCCATCGGCCCCGATCCGCAGCAACTGCGCGCGCTGGCGCCCGGCATCCTGTGGGTGACGGCGCTGCTGGCGTCGATGCTGTCGCTGTCGCGCCTGTTCGCCGCCGATCATGCCGAAGGCAGCCTGGAGCAGATGCTGCTGTCCCCGGCGCCGCTGGCGCTGCTGGTGCTGGCCAAGATCTGTGCGCACTGGCTGACCAGTGGCCTGCCACTGCTGGTGCTGACGCCGGTGCTGGCGCAGCAGTACTCGCTGCCGGCCGGGGCCACGTGGATGCTGGCGGCGTCGCTGCTGATCGGCACGCCGGTGTTGAGCCTGATCGGCGCGGTGGGCGCGGCGCTGACGCTGGGCGTGCGCGGCGGCGCGGTGCTGCTGTGCATCCTCGTCCTGCCGCTCTGCGTGCCGGTGCTGGTCTTTGGCGCCGGGGCCGGCGCGGCGGCGGATGCCGGGCTCGACGTCATGCCGCAGTTGTCGCTGCTGGGCGCCTGCCTGGCACTGGCGCTGTGCCTGTGTCCGCCGGCCGCCGCTGCCGGCCTGCGCATTGCCATGGAGTGAGACGATGGGACCCTCGGCCGACTTGCCCCGCTCCGCCAGACTGCCCCAGCCCTCCCGGTCGCGCTGGCTGACCTACGCCTCCCCGGCCCGCTTCGACCCGCTGGCCCGGCGGCTGGTGCCATGGTTCGCCGTGGCGGCAGCGCTGCTTCTGATCGCCGGGCTCTACCTCGGCTTCGGCGTGGCGCCGACGGACGCCCAGCAGGGCGAGGTCTATCGCATCATCTTCATCCACGTGCCGGCAGCGTGGATGTCGATGTTCATCTACCTCGTGATGGCCAGCTACTGCGCGCTGGCGCTGGTGCTGCGCACGCGGCTCTCGTCGATGATGGCCTCCGCGCTGGCCCCCACCGGCGCGCTGTTCACCTTTATCGCGCTCTGGACCGGCGCGCTGTGGGGCCAGCCGACCTGGGGCACGTGGTGGGTCTGGGACGCCCGGCTGACCTCCGAACTGATCCTGCTGTTCCTCTACCTCGGCTTTCTCGCGCTGGAAAACGCCATCGACGACCCGCGCCGCGCCGAGCGTGCCTGCGCGGTGCTGGCGCTGGTCGGCGTGGTGAACATCCCCATCATCTATTTCTCGGTGCAGTGGTGGAACACGCTGCATCAGGGCGCGTCGGTGAGCCTGACCGCCGCGCCATCCATGGCGCACCCCATGCTGGCCGGCATGCTGCTGATGACGCTGGCCTGCTGGATGTACACGATTGCCGTGGCGCTGGTGCGCGTGCGCTGCATCCTGCGCGAGCGCGCCGAGCCGCGGCTGATCTAACGAGAACCGGAGCCGATCATGCTGAACCTCCTGCTGTCTTCGCCCCATCTGGGCTATGTGGCCGGCGCCTTCGGGGTGGCATTTGCCGCGCTGGGGCTGGAAATGATGCTGCTGGCGCGGCGCGCGCGGGCCGCGCGGCGGCTGGCGGCTGGCGACGCACCGCGCGCATGACCACCCGGCGCCGTCGCCTCGGCTGGCTGCTGGCCGCGCTGGCCTGCGCCGGCGTGGCCACGGCACTCGTGCTCAACGCGTTCCGGGGCAACCTCGTCTTCTTCTTCAGCCCGACGCAGGTGGCCGCGCAGGAAGCCCCGGCCGGCCGGGCGTTCCGGCTGGGGGGGCTGGTCGAGACCGGCTCGCTGCGCCGCGAGGGCGACGGCATGACCATCCGCTTTATCGTCACGGACACCATGCGACAGGTGCCCGTGGTCTATCGCGGCCTCCTGCCGGACCTGTTTCGAGAAGGCAAAGGCGTGGTGGCGCGTGGCCAGTTGCGCGACGGCGTGTTCCAGGCCACCGAAGTGCTGGCCAAGCACGACGAGAACTACATGCCGCCCGAGGCCGCCGAGGCCCTGAAGCAGGCCGCCCAGACCAAGGCACGCATCCCGGAGACCACGCCACGATGATCGTCGAACTCGGTCACTTCGCCCTGATCCTCGCGCTGTTCGTCGCCGTGATGCAGGCGGTGCTGCCGATTGCCGGCGCCGCGCGGGGTCCCGGCGGCGACGCCACGCTGATGGCCGTGGCCCGCCCCGCCGCCGTCGCCCAGGCGCTGCTGGTGATGGCAGCCTACGGCGCGCTGACGCTGGCCTTCCTCGACAACGATTTCAGCGTGCGCTACGTGGCGGCGAACTCGAACACCGCGCTGCCGGCGATCTATCGCGCGGCGGCGGTCTGGGGCGGGCACGAGGGCTCCATGCTGCTGTGGACGCTGATGCTGGCGCTCTGGACGCTCGCCGTGGCGCGCTTCAGCCGCGGCCTGCCGCCGGCGCTGCGGGCCCGCGTGATCGGTGTGCTGGGCGCCATCAGCGTGGGCTTCCTGCTGTTCCTGCTGTTCGCCTCCAACCCGTTCATCCGCCTGCTGCCGCCGGCCATGGAGGGGCGCGACCTGAACCCGCTGCTGCAGGACCCCGGCATGGTGTTCCATCCGCCCCAGCTCTATATGGGCTATGTGGGCTTTGCCGTGGTCTTCGCCTTCGCGGTGGCTGCGCTGCTGGGCGGGCGGCTGGACGCCGCCTGGGCGCGCTGGGCGCGGCCGTGGACCACGCTGGCGTGGAGCTTCCTGACCATCGGCATCCTGCTCGGCAGCGCCTGGGCCTACTACGAGCTGGGCTGGGGCGGCTGGTGGTTCTGGGACCCGGTGGAGAATGCCTCGTTGATGCCCTGGCTGGCCGGCACGGCGCTGATGCACTCGCTGGCCGTCACCGAGAAGCGCGGCGCCTTCCGCGCGTGGACCGCGCTGCTCGCCATCTTCACGTTCTCGCTGAGCCTGCTCGGCACCTTCCTGGTCCGATCGGGCGTGCTGACCTCCGTACACGCCTTCGCCGTGGACCCGACGCGCGGCGTGTTCATCCTCGCCCTGCTCGGCGCCATCACGGGCGGCGCGCTGGCGCTCTATGCCTGGCGCGCGCCGCGGGTGTCGGTGCGCGCGGCCTTCGCGGCGGTCTCGCGCGAATCCTTCCTGCTCGCCAACAACGTGCTGCTGGCCGTGGCGGCGGCCACGGTGCTGCTCGGCACGCTCTACCCGCTGCTGCTGGACGTGCTCGGCCTCGGCAAGATCTCGGTGGGGCCGGCCTATTTCGAACAGGTCTTCGTGCCGCTGATGGCGCCGGCCGTGCTGCTGATGGGCGTGGCCCCGCTGGTGCGCTGGCGCCACGCCGCCCTGCCCGACTTGGCCGCGCGGCTGCGCTGGGCCGCCCTCGGCAGCCTGCTGGTAGCCCTGGCGCTGCTGGCGACGCTGCGCACGGCCTCCGCGCTGACCGGGCTCGGGCTGTGGCTGGCTACCTGGTGCGTGGCCAGCGGGCTGACCAGCCTCGCCAGCCGGCTGCGCCATCGTGGCCGATCGGCGCTGCGGCAGTTGCCGGCCGGGTATTACGGGATGCTGCTCGCGCATGTCGGCGTGGGCGTGTTTATCGCCGGGGTGACGCTGGTGAAAAGCCAGGAAAGCCTGCGCGAGTTGCCGATGCGCGCCGGCGAGGTGGTCAGCGTGGGCGGCTACACGTTCCGCTTCGAGGGCGTGGCGCCGGTGCGCGGCCCGAACTACGCGGCGTTCCGCGCCAAGCTGGTGGCCAGCCGCGACGGGCAGACGGTGGCCACGCTGGCGCCGGAACGGCGCGTCTACCGCAGCCAGGACATGCCGACCACCGAGGCCGCCATCGATAATGGCTTTACCCGCGACCTCTATGTGGCGATCGGCGAACAGGTGGCCGACGGCCAGTGGGCGGTGCGGCTCCACGTGAAGCCGTTCGTCGGCTGGATCTGGGGTGGCTGCGTGCTGATGGCGCTCGGTGGTCTGCTGGCGGCTTGCGACCGGCGCTATCGACGTCGGACGGCCGAGGTGGAAGCGGAGGCCGCGCCCCCGGCCCCGCGCCCCGCCGTGCCGCTGGCCACCACCCGGGAGCCGCTGCGATGACGCGCTTTCTGCTGCCGCTGGCCGTCTTCCTCGCCCTGGCCGCCGCGCTGGCCGCCGGGCTGCGGCACGATCCGCGCGAACTCCCATCGGCCATGGTCGGCAAGCCCGCGCCAGCGTTGCAGTTGCCGCTGCTGAAGGCTTCCAGCGATGTACGCGCCACATCCGACCTGAAAGGCAAGGTGTGGATGCTGAACGTGTGGGCGTCGTGGTGCACCGCGTGCCGCGTCGAACATCCCGTGCTGACCGACTTCGCCGGGAAGTCCGAGGTGCCGCTGGTCGGCCTGAACTACAAGGACCAGCCCGACGCCGCGCGCGACTGGCTGCGGCGCATGGGCGATCCGTACGTGGCGTCGCTGGTGGACGCGGATGGCAAGGCCGGCATCGACCTGGGTGTGTATGGCGTGCCGGAAACCTATGTCATCGACCGAGCCGGGGTGGTGCGCTATCGACAGGTGGGGCCGGTCACGCCGCAGGTGCTGGAGCAGAAGATCCTGCCGCTGCTGCGCACGCTGGAACGGGAGCCCGGCCATGCGTAGAGTCGCGCTCGCCTGCCTGCTCTGGATGGCGTGCGCCGCCCACGGCGCCGAAGACGCCGCCAAACTGGACGCCCGCGTGCATGCGCTGGCGGAACAGCTGCGCTGTCTGGTCTGCCAGAACCAGACGCTGGCCGATTCCAACGCCGACCTCGCGGTGGACCTGCGCGCCCAGATCCGGGAGCAGCTACGCAGCGGCGCGAGCGAGACCGCCGTGAAGGACTTCCTCGTGCAGCGCTATGGCGACTTCGTGCTCTACGACCCGCCGGTGCGACCATTGACGTGGCTGCTGTGGTTCGGGCCGGCGCTGCTGGTGCTCGGCACTGCGGTGGTTGTGGTGCGGGCGCGGCGGCGGCATCGGGCGGTGTTCCGGCCTCGTACTGATCGGCCAGAATCGTTCGATAGTGGTCCGCCGCCGGGACGGTCCCGTTGGGTGGTCGCCGCCTCGCTGGCCCTGCTGCCAGGCGGGGCGATGCTGCTCTACCTCCACCTCGGCAACCCCGGCATGGTCCGCGCGGCGTGGGCCAGTGCGCCGGCCACGCTGCCGACTGGCGATGGGCATACGGTCGACATGCAGCAAATCGACGCCATGGTGTCCCGGCTGGCCCTGCGCCTGCGGCAGGAGCCGGGCGATGCCAACGGCTGGTACATGCTGGCGAGGTCTTATACGGCGCTGGAACGGTTTGACGACGCGGCGGCGGCCTACGCGAAGGCCGTGGTGCTGGTGCCGGATGCGGCGGCGCTGCGGGCCGACTATGCCGATGCGCTGGCCAGCGCGGCTGGGGGGCAGCTGGAGGGGGCGCCGATGGAGCAGGTGCGGGCGGCGCTGGCGCTGGATGGGGATGAGCCCAAGGCGCTGGCCCTGGCGGGGACGGATGCGGCTGAGCGGGGGGCGCTGCCTGAGGCGATTGGGTATTGGGAGCGGTTGTATCGGTTGCTGCCGGCGGATTCTGAGACGGCTCGGAGGGTTAGGGGGAATTTGGAGGCTGCGAGGGGGGCGGTTCGTTGATGGATGGTGTTGGCTTTTGTTGGCAACGGCATGTTTCACATCGCCCTGCGGGCGCTGCGACTCCAAAAGCCAACACCACATCAGCGTTTACCCCAAGTTTTCATATAACCATAAAAGGGTAACGTCTCACCCCATGCAGACGACCCGCCCGATCACCCTCACCGAACGCGTCATCCAGCAACTCCGCGCGGAGATTGCGGACGGCGTCTACCCGGTCGGCGCCCGCCTCCCCACCGGCAAGCAGCTCGCCGAGCAATACGGCGTCAGCACCGCCGTCATCCGGGAAGTGACCGAGCATCTCCGCTCGCAGGGGATGATCGAAAGCCGTCAGGGGCTCGGCAGCACCGTCCGTTCCCGCGTCAGCGACGCTGGATTCCGCCTGTCCGGCCAGGCTGGCGCCGACGCCGCCGATCTGGCGGCGATCTACGAGCTGCGTCTCGATCTGGAAAGCGCCGCCGCCGCGATGGCCGCGCGTCGCCGGACCGACGACGATCTCCGGCGTATGGCCGACCTGCTCGGTACCCTCGCCGCCCAGTTGCACGACATCGACCGGGGTGCCGAATCCGACACTCAGTTCCACGTGGCCGTGGCCACCGCCACCCACAACAAGTACTACCAGGACCTGCTCCAGTACCTGAACCTGCAGCTCCATCACGCCGTGCGCACCGCGCGCGGCAATTCCCAGCAGCAGCCGGGGCTGCCCGAGCAGGTGCATGGCGAGCATGTGGCGATTTTCGAGGCGATCCGCGCGGCGGACCCCGAGGCCGCCCGGCTGGCCGCCGCCGCCCATCTTCGCAATGCCGCCGCGCGGCTTGGCCTGCCGCTGCGGGCCGCCGCCTGAACCCCCTCTATATATAAATAGGTATCCCATGTCCGACGCCGCCTTCCTGCAACGCCTGACCGACACCCTTGGCCCCGACGTGGTGGCCACCGCGCCCGATGACGTGGCGCCGTGGACCAGCGACTGGCGCGGCCTCTACAAGGGCCAGGCCCAGGCCGTAATCCGGCCGCGCACGACCGAGCAGGTCTCCCGGGCGCTGGCGCTGTGCCAGCAGGCCGGCGTGCCGGTGGTGCCGCGCGGCGGCAATACCGGCCTGTGCGGCGGTGCCGCGCCGGACAACCGGTCCGTCAACGTGATCCTGAGCCTGGACCGCATGGACAAGATCCGGTCGATCGACACCATCGCCAACACCATGGTCGTGGAGGCCGGCTGCATTCTCGGCAATCTGCGCCGTGCCGCCGAGGAGGCCGACCGGCTGTTCCCGCTGTCGCTGGCGGCCGAGGATTCGTGCCAGATCGGCGGCAATCTCGCCACCAACGCCGGCGGCGTGAACGTGGTGCGCTACGGCATGACGCGCGAGCTGGTGCTGGGCGTGGAGGCGGTGCTGCCCGATGGCGAGGTCTTCCACGGCCTGCGCACGCTGCGCAAGGACAACACCGGCTACGACCTCAAGCAACTGCTGATCGGCTCCGAAGGCACGCTGGGCGTGATCACGGCTGCCGCGCTGCGCCTGCTGCCGCGCGCCGACTCGCGCGCCGTGGTGCTGGCTGCCGTGGAATCGTCCGAGCAGGCGCTGAAGCTGTTCTCGCTGCTGTTCGCCCGTTGCGGCGCCCGGCTTCAGGCTTTCGAGTTCTTTACGGGCGACTGCCTGGAACTGGTGCTGACCCATGCCGAAGGCGTGCAGGCGCCCTTCCCGGAGCGCCATCCGGCCTACGTGCTGGTGGAAATCGCCGACACGGCGCCCGAGGACGTGCTCAACGCCCTGCTGGAATCGGTGATTGGCGACGCGCTGGAGCAGGGTCTCTGCCTCGACGCGGCGGTCTCGGCCTCGCTGGCCCAGTTGCAGAGCCTGTGGCGGCTGCGCGAGGAGATCTCCGAGGCCCAGCGCGCCGACGGGCTGCACCTGAAGCACGATGTTTCCCTGCCGATCGAGCGGATTCCGGCCTTCATGGCGTCGATGGAGGCCCGGCTGCTGGCCAGGCACCCCGGCATCCGCCCGTTCATCTTCGGCCATTTTGGCGACGGCAACCTGCACTACAACCTGTCGCGCCCGCTCGGCGCGGACGCCAAATGGGCGCTCAACGAGGGCAAGGCGGTCAGCGAGGACGTGCTGGACGAAGTGGCCCGCTACGACGGCAGCATCAGCGCCGAGCACGGCATCGGCCAGCTCAAGCGCGACGCGTTCCTGGCACTGAAAGACCCGCTCGAACTGCGCCTGATGCGCGCCATCAAGCAGGTGTTCGACCCCAGCGGCATCATGAATCCGGGCAAGCTGCTTTGATTCCGCGCAGGCGCCGGCGTCGGGATCACACGGCGCTATACTGTCAGCCCTTTTCCGCACCCTATCGGTTGAAAAATTGGCTGATCAAGACCTGAGCAGGCTGAAGATCGATCGCAGTGCCATGGCGCCCGCGCCGCGTGGGCGCCGCCGCTGGCTCCGCTACGCGGCCATCGCCGTGGTCGTGCTGGCCGTGATCGGCATTGGCGCCCGGCTGGCCGGGCCGCAGGCGGTGGAGGTGGTCACCGTCTCCAGCGCCTACCCCTCCCAGAACTACACGCTGCTGAACGCCACCGGCTACGTGGTGCCGCAGCGCAAGGCGGCGCTGGCGTCCAAGGCGCAGGGCCGGCTCGAATGGCTGGGCGTGCTGGAGGGTTCGCGCGTCAAGAAGGACGAAATCATCGCCCGGATCGAAAGCCGGGACGTGGAGGCGTCGCTGGCCCAGGCCCGGGCGCAGGTGCAGGTGGCGCAGGCCAACCTGCAACTCCAGCAGGCCGAACTGCGCGATGCCGAGGTGAACCTGCGCCGCTCCGAGACGCTGCTGGCGCCCAAGGCCATCTCGGTGCAGCAGTACGACGCCGACCTGGCCCGCTACAACAAGGCGAAGGCGTCGATCAACAACTCGCAGGCGTCCATCACCTCCGCCCAGGCCAACGCCCGCTCGGCGGAGGTATCCGTCGAGCAGACCGTGATCCGCGCGCCGTTCGACGGCGTGGTGCTGATCAAGCACGCCAACGTCGGCGACAACATCACGCCGTTCTCGGCCGCCTCGGACACCAAGGGCGCGGTCGTGACCATTGCCGACATGGAGACCCTCGAAGTCGAGGCCGATGTGTCCGAGTCGAACATCGTCAAGATCATCGTCGACCAGCCCGTGGAACTGCTGCTGGATGCCCTGCCCGACCTGCGCATGGCCGGCCGGGTGTCGCGCATCGTGCCGACTGTGGACCGCTCGAAGGCCACCGTGTTGGTCAAGGTGCGTTTTGTCGACCGTGACCCGCGCGTGCTGCCGGACATGAGCGCCAAGATCGCCTTCCTCTCCAAGCCTGTGCCGCCCGAGGACCGCAAGGCGCTGGTCGCCGTGCAGCCGGCCGCCATTGTCGAGCGCGACGGCAAGCCGGTGGTGTTCCAGGTGGTGGATGGCAAGGCCAGGCAGGTGCCGGTGACCAAGGGCGCCCGCGTGGGCGAGCTGGTGGCCGTGCAGGGCGTGAAGCCCGGCGACACGCTGGTGCTGGCGCCGGCCGACAAGCTGTCCGATGGCAGCAAGGTCTCCGTGGCGAAGAAGTGACGTGACGACCGACGTGACAACCGCCGTGACAACTAATCCCGCCGCCCCCCGCCCCGCTGAGCCGCTCGTCGCCATCCGCCACCTCGCCAAGTCGTACCGGCGTGGTGCGCAGACGGTGCCGGTGCTGTCCGACATCACACTCGACATTGCCGAGGGCGATTTCATCGCGCTGATGGGGCCGTCCGGCTCGGGCAAGAGCACGCTGCTGAACCTGATCGCCGGCATCGACCGCCCGGACAGCGGCGAGTTGCGCGTGGCCGGGGTGGACATTGCCGGGCTGCCGGAATCCTCGCTGGCCGACTGGCGCGCCGCGCACGTCGGCTTCATCTTCCAGTTCTACAACCTGATGCCGGTGCTCACCGCGTACGAGAACGTGGAACTGCCGCTGATGCTGACGCGCCTGTCGCGCCATGAGCGGCGGGAGCGCGTGGAGATGGTGCTGGGCATGGTCAATCTGGCCGACCGGATGGACCACTACCCGTCCGAGCTGTCCGGCGGCCAGCAGCAGCGCGTGGCGATTGCCCGCGCGCTGATTACCGACCCCACGCTGATCGTGGCCGACGAGCCCACTGGCGACCTCGACCGCACCTCCGCCACCGAGATCCTGGCCATGCTGCAACGGCTCAATGCCGACGCCGGCAAGACCATCATCATGGTCACCCACGACGCCCACGCGGCCGAGGCGGCGCGCTCGCTCGTCCATCTGGAAAAGGGCGAACTGCTGGCCGGCCGGCGCTAGTTTCAGCATTCCAGGACATCAGGACCCCATCGCCATGTACCTGCCCCGGCTGATCGCCCGCAACGCCATGCGCCACAAGCTGCGCACGGCGCTGACCGTGCTCGGGCTGGTCATCGCCGTGCTGGCCTACGGGCTGCTCCAGACCGTGGTGGATGCCTGGTACGCCGGCGCGGCGGCGGCGTCCAACGCGCGGCTGGTCACGCGCAACTCGATCTCGCTGGTGTTTCCGCTGCCGCTGAGCTACGAAAATCGCATCCGTGGCGTGGAGGGCGTGACGCAAGTCGCCCGCTCAAGCTGGTTCGCGGGCACCTATCGCGACCCCAAGAACTTCTTCGCCCAGTTCGCCGTCTCGGACAACTACATCGATCTGTATCCCGAACTGATCCTGCCGCCCGAACAGCGCGCGGACTACCGGCGCGACCGCCGGGGCGCGCTGGTGGGCCGGCAATTGGCCGACCAGTACGGCTTCAAGATCGGCGATGTCATCCCGCTCAAGGGCACGATCTACCCCGGCACGTGGGACTTCGTCGTGCGCGGCATCATGGAAGGCCGCGATGAGTCCACCATCACGCGGCAGATGCTGTTCCACTACGAGTACCTGAACGAAAGCATCCGCAAGAAGGCCGTCGGCAAGCCGGATCAGGTGGGCGTGTTCATCCTCGGCATCGACAACCCGGACAATGCCGCCGCCGTCTCCCGCCGCGTGGACGACGTCTTCCGCAACTCGCTGGCCGAGACCATGACCGAGACGGAGCAGGCGTTCCAGCTCGGTTTCGTGGCGATGTCCAACCAGATCATCGCGGCCATCCGCGTGGTGTCCTACGTGGTGATCGTGATCGTGATGGCCGTGATGGCGAATGCCATGGCGATGAGCGCCCGCGAGCGGACCACCGAATATGCGACGTTGAAAGCACTTGGCTTCGGGCCGGGCTTCCTGGCGATGCTGGTGTTCGGGGAGTCGATGGTGCTGTGCATGATCGGCGGCGCCATCGGCATATTACTGACCCCACCGGCCGCCAATCTGTTCAAGTCGACGGTCGGCAATGTGTTCCCGGTGTTCACCGTGTCGCACGAAACCGCCGCGATGCAGGCGGCCTGCGCACTCGTCTGCGGCGTGGCGGCGGCCATCGTGCCGGCCGTGCAGGCGGCGCGCGTGCGCATCGTCGAGGGCCTGCGGGCCATCGGCTGACCGGCCCGGCCCCCTCCCCCACATGGTCATCCCACTCCACTACATCGCACGCAACGTCTGGGCCCGGCGGCTCACCACCGCGCTCACGGCGGGCGGGCTGGCGCTGGTGGTCTTCGTCTTCGCGGCGATGCTGATGCTCGACGCCGGCCTCAAGCAGACGCTGGTGACCACCGGCGAGGCGGACAACGTGGTGCTGATCCGCAAGGGCGCCGAAACCGAGATCCAGAGCGCGATCACCCGCGACCAGGCGGCGGCCATGGAGATGCACCCGGCCGTGGCGATGAACAAGGAGGGTCGGCCGATGGCCTCGCGCGAGGCCGTGGTGCTGATTTCGCTGACCAAGAGCGGCGCGGCCTCCCCGGCCAATGTGGTGATCCGGGGGATATCGCCGCAGGGCGTGACGCTGCGCCCGCAGGTACGTATCACGGCCGGGCGCGTGTTCCGGCCGGGTTCGTCGGAGATCATCGTCGGCAGCAGCATCGCCAAGGGCTTCGGCAACGTGCGCATTGGCGACCACCTGCGCTTTGCCCAGCGCGACTGGACCGTGGTGGGCCATTTCGACGCCGGCGGCAGCGGCTTCGACTCCGAGATCTGGGGCGATGTAGACCAGCTCATGCAGTCGTTCCGGCGCACCAGCTATTCGTCGATGGTGGTGCGCCTGGGCCAGGCGGACGGCTTCGACAAGTTCCGGGCCGACATCGACGTGGACCCCCGCCTCGCCAACGAGGCCAAGCGCGAGCAGCAGTTCTACAGCGACCAGTCGCGCGCGCTCTCCACCTTCATCAACATCCTTGGGCTGACGCTGACCACGATCTTCTCCGTGGCGGCGATGATCGGCGCCATGATCACGATGTACGCCTCGGTGGCCAATCGCGTGGGCGAGATCGGCACGCTGCGCGCGCTGGGCTTCCAGCGCACCAATGTGCTCGCGGCGTTTCTTATCGAGGCGGTGCTGCTGGGCTTTGTCGGCGGCGTGGCCGGGCTGGCCTGCGCGGCGCTGATGCAGTTTGCGTCATTTTCGACGACGAACTTCCAGACCTTCGCCGACCTGTCGTTCCGTTTCCTGCTCACGCCGGGCATCGTCGTCAAGACGCTGCTGTTCTCGATGGCGATGGGCTTCATCGGCGGATTCCTGCCAGCGCTGCGCGCGTCGCGCCTGAATATCGTGGATGCGCTGCGCGCGCGTTGAACGGAAACCCGTTCGGGTGATCGGATAGATCCGGATCGAAACCGGGTCGGGGGGGCCCCCCCGGCGTCTCCCGGTTTCTAAAGTTTCTACCATTCAGCGCAGACCGCTTCATTTCTACCCTCCATGCACACTCATGGAGAGCAGAAATGAACACCACCTATCGCGCAGTCTTTAACGAATCCCTTGGCACCTGGGTTGCCGTTTCCGAAATCGCCAAGTCCCACGGCAAGCGCAGCAGCGTGCGCAAGGCACTGACTGCCTTGGCCGTGGCGGCAAGCCTGATGGGCATGCAAGGCATGGCCAATGCCGGCGAGATTGACGCGGAAGCGGCCGTGCTCGCCCAGCCCACGACTTCCCAAGACATCCAGTCGGCCGACGCGGCCGCCTGCGAGCCCGAACTCGACGCCGCCGGCCTGCCGATTGTCGATACTTGCAAGGAAACTGCGACGTCTGGCGATCAGAAGCTCGTCATCGGCGCTGGCGTTGTCACCGGCCTCGGCGGCCTCGCGGCCCTGCTCAATGGCGGTGGCGGCAGCCACGCCAGCGCACCGGCCCCGGCGATCGCTCCCGACATCGCCCCGGTGATCGCTCCGGTCGTCGCCCCCGACGCCGAGCCCGCACCCAGCCCTGCCCCGCTTCCCGGCGTTCGCATCGTCAATGCCACAGACACCCAGGTCTCTGCCGGCCAGATCGGCACGGAAATCGAGAGCGACAACGCCACGGTCATCAACGCCGGCCAGGTATCGGCCACCGGCGAGGGCGCCGTCGGGACATCGGTGACCGGCGACGGCGCAACGGTGGTCAACGAAGGCAGCGTGACGGTCGCCGAAGGCGGCACCGGGACTCGCGTCGACGGCTCGAACGCCACGATTACCAATACCGGCAACGTTTACACCGCGGGTACCGGTTCGATCGGGACGCTTGTCAATGGCGACGACGCCATCGTCACCGACGCCGGACAGAACACCATCACGGACGGCGCCACGGGCGTCTCCGTGAACGGCGACCGTGCCGAGGTCAACCTGATTGGACAGATGACGGTGGGCAACGATGCTACCGGCGCGCAGCTGAACGGCAACGAGGGCCATATCGTCATCGGCAGCGCCGGTCAGGGCGCGGCTACGACAAACGTCACGGTAGTCGGTGGTAACGCCACCGGCGTCAAGGTGGCCGGCACCGGTAATACGATCACGCTGCACGGCGGCATCACCGTAGACAAGGACCAGAGCGCCCCCGATGCGGCCGAGCGGTTTGCGGAAACCGCCACGGGCCTGGCCGTCACCGGGAGCAGCAACACCGTGATTCTGAACGGGCAATTGCACGTCGTGGCCGATGGCGAAGAGATTGAAGCCTTCGTTGCCCGTGGTGGAAGTGGCGCGGCGGAGTCGCTCAACGGGGTGATCGTGTCCGGAGACGTGGCCGGCGCAGAAAACACCAACAAGGTGTTCCTGAATGGTGGCGTGTCCTTGACGGGCGAAAAAAATGCCTTGACCGGGGCAGCCGGCAGTGCGCAGTCCGCAGGCAGCAGCATCTACGCGCCGCTCGTTACCGTCGACGGCAACAGCGAACTGCACATCTCGGGTCACTCCAGCATCGAGGGCAGCGGCACGTTCTCCCCGAAACTGATCACGGCCAGCAACGGCGCCCGCATCATCTGGGAGAACGGCGACCTTAACGCCGATACCAGCCGGTACAGCACCCACGAGATGTATGACAACGGCGGCACGGCCCTGATCGATGTCCGCAGCGGCGCCAGCCTGGACATCAAGGATTCAGCCCATGTCCAGGCTGGCACCCAGACCCACTTCATCGAGGCACGGGGCACGGGCAGCCGGGTCAACAACGAAGGTACGATCGACCTGACGAAGGTAAACGAGGATGCCCCGGTCACGGGCACAGGTACCCACGTCTCCACGGTCGCCCTCTTCGCTTATGAAGGCGCCAGCGCAACAAATAGCGGCACGATCTCGCTCAACAGCGATGATGCCGAAGCCGTCCTCGAAGGCAACGGCGACTGGGAGTGGGTCAACTATCATGCCGTTCAGAGCGGCATGATGGGGATGATCGCGAGCAATGCGGGCAGCACCGCCGTCAACACCGGCACGATCACCGGCCATGGCTACCGGCTCTACGGCATGGGTGCCATCGAGGGCGCCGTGCGCAACGAGGGCAAGATCGACCTCCAGCCGAAGTCGGATATCGCCTTTGCTCGCGCCGACGACTACGGCGCCGGCATGTACGCAGGCACCGACCGCGTCAGTCTGGGCACGGCCACCAATGCGCCCGGAGGCACCATCACCATGCATAACGCTGGCATCGGCATGGTTGCCCAGAAAGGTGCGACTGTTGTCAACCAAGGCGCCATCAACCTCGTCGCGGACGAGGGCGCAACGGCGCGCGATGGACAGTTGATCGGCATGGCCGCCTACAACGGTGGCACCGCCATCAACGACACCACGGGCGTCATCAACATCGAGACCGGTGCGGGCCGGGCCTTCGACGTTGACGGCACCAGCCTGATCGTCAATCGGGGCAGCGTGAACTTCAACGGCCAGACCATGGACCCGAGCGACTCGCATATGGGGGCGACGCCGAACACGGCCACGCCACTTGCCGGCGTCATTGCCGGAACAGGCCAGTCGGTTACGCTGGATGACCCCCTGGGTTATGTCGCCGCCAACCATCTCACCAACTATGGCGCAGTGACCAACGCCGCCACGCTGGACATGCGCGGCAAATGGCTGCTCAACCAGCAAGGCGCCAGCTTCTCGTCGCCGTCGAACTCGCTGGCGCTGGGTTCTTTCGAGAACAAGGGCACGCTGGCGGCCGGCGCGGTGCGGAGCGGCACGGGGTACAACCGGGCCGGTGCCACGATGAATGTGGAACTGCTGACGCTCGCTTCGAACGCCACCTTCTTTAACGAAGGCAACTTCCACGGCAGCGCAACGGCGGCGTCCTATACCAACAACATCGTCAATACCGGCGATTGGACAGTGAGCGCGGGCAATGCCATCCAGGGCCGCCTCAACGTCTTCAATCAACAGGGCGGCACGCTGCGCAATACGGCGCCGGGCACAGGCGCGCTGGTCAACATCAGCTCCCTGCCTGGCGGCCAGCCGTTCAACAACGCCGGCACGATCACGGCCACCGACGGCTACAGCGCCCTCAAGACCGCCAATGGCGACGCGACCGCCAATCCGAACAACTGGCTGGTCAACCGTTCGACGGGCGTGATCAACGGCATGATGAACGGCACCGAGAAGGCACTGATCAGCATGGGCCGCGCCACCAGTTTCGGCAACGAAGGCACGATCAATGTGCAGGGCAACGGGGCGGTGGGCATCCTGGGCGTCAATTCGGGTTACACCACCCACATCATCAATGCCGGCACCCTCAACGTCGGCACCGAAGCCGGCAAGGCGGACGGCACGAACGGCACCGGTCTGGTCGGCATCAAGGGCACCAACACCGCGAACCAGATCTACAACAACACCACGGGCGTCATCAACGTCTACGCCAACAATTCGTACGCCTTCGGCGGCAATGGCAAGGTCGTCAACAACGGCACCGTGAACCTCGAGTGCGACACCGGCTGTGCGATCTTTGCGCCGGGCAGCGCCGCGGCCATCACTGGCAGCGACAAGGCCATCGTGGCCCAGACCACAGCGCCCTCGCAGGGCACCGTGCCCACGCCGGCAGCCGAAGCGCCCCGCATGGTGCTGCGCGGCTACCAGGTCGGCACCAATGCCAACGGTACGGCCGGCACCCTGCGCGGCAGCCATCTGGACGTCTCCGAGGTCAAGGTCGACACCGCCTTCGCCGCCGGCACCGCCGCCAAGGCGGTCACCTTCGACAACGTGTTCCAGGGCACTGATATCACCGGCGCCCAGAGCATTCAGTCCGACAGCGCCGTCTGGACCGCCAACGCCGCCCAGGACGCCAAGGGCATCGACGTGACGATGACCAAGAACGCCTACCAGGACGTGGTGACCGACGCCAAGCTCAAGGACGCCGCCGCCGCCCTCGAAGGCGCCTACTCCAACAACGCCGTGTTCCAGAGCCTGAACCTGGCCACCGCCGCCGAAGTCACCAAGGGCGTGAGCCAGCTCACCGGCCAGGGCTTCGGCCAGGCCATGAACCAGGCCAAGGTGCTCAGCAACCGCTTCAACGTGCTGGCCGACAACGTCAAGGAAACCCCGAGCGGCCTGGGCTTCAACATGGTCACCCGTGGCACCCCCGGCGCCCGCCTGGCTGGCTCCGAGTACGACATGGCCGTGCTGTCCTCGCGCTTCAGCGTGGGCGACCAGGGCAAGGTGGCCGTGCGCTACGGCGTGGCCAACCTGGCCAGCATCGACGCCGGCTCCAACGCCGCCGCCAGCAACGGCCTCTCGGGGGTGAGCCAGTTCGCCGGCGTGCAGTACGTCAACCCGATCGCCGCCGGGCTGGAACTCTCCGGTGACCTGCAGTTCGAGCAACATCGGCTGGAATCGAGCCGCTCGCTCAACTACGGCAGCGTCAACGAGACCGCTTCCTCGAAGAACGGCCAGGACAAGTACCGCGCCAACTTCGTGGTGGGCAAGCCGGTGGAAGTGGCGAAGGGCTTCACCGTCACGCCGATGATGGGCCTGGACATGCGCCAGACCCGCGACCACGCGGTGAACGAGCAAGGCGCCGGGGCCTACAACCTCAACGTCTCGGGCGCCACCACCACGGCGATGGACGCCATCGGCGGTGTGAAGCTGGGCTATCAGCACGCGAACGGCCTGAACGCCAGCGTGCGCCTGCAGGGCGGGCCGAACCTGTTCTACGGCGCCGGCCAGCGCCAGGCCAGCCTGGCTGGTGCCCCGGATGCGCGCTTCGCGCTGCCGGATGCCACCCAGCGCAGCCGCTTCAACTACAACAGCACGGTCAGCGTGGGCTACGCCAAGAACCTGCTCAACCTGTCCGCCAACGGCTACACGGCCGACCAGGACGGCGTGAAGGACTACGGCGTGATGTTCAAGGTGGTCAAGCAGTTCTAAGACGGATCCGAATCCGCCTCTCCATGCGGTGACTTCGGCCGGGCGCCTTGCCCGGCCTTTTTTCGTTTACCCGATTACCCGATCACCTCTTCGCAGACCGCCAGCCACGCGCGCGCCGCGTGAGACAGGTAGCGGCCCGGCGGCCAGACGTGGGCCATCGCCCAGTCCATGGTCGGCTCGGTCAGCCGAGCCATGGCGAGGGTGTCGGCGGCATCCAGCCGCGCCAGCAGCGGTTCGGGCAGAAAGGTGGTGCCGAGGCCGGCGGCGGCCATCGACACCAGGAAGTCCCAATGGCCGCTCTGCGCCACCACGCGCGGCGCCATGCGGGCCGTGGCAAACGCCTGGCGCAGCTTGCGGGTCAGCGAGAACTCGTCGGTCAGCAGCACCAGCGGCGTCTCGCGCAGCGCGTCGAGCTTCACCGTCCGGCCGCCCGCCCAGGGCGCGCCGCGCGGGCCCACCACCCAGATCGGATACCGCGCGAACTCGCGCGTGGCGAGATCCAGCCCGCTGTCGCCGGGCAGCACCGTGGCGCCCACTTCAAGTTCGCCCTTCGCCACTTGCTGCTCGACCACCTGCCCGCCATGCTCGGACAAGGTCAGTTCGAGATTCGGATACCGCTGACGGAACGCGCTGACCGCAGGCGAGAAGAACAGGTTGACCATCGGCGGCAGGCCCACGGTCAGCTGCCCGCGCCCGAGTGACGACAGATCCGCCACTTCCAGCGTCAGCCGATGCACCACGCCAAGCGCCTCCTGCCCACGGTCGTAGACCACCCGGCCCACATCGGTCAGTCGCACGGACTTCCCTTCGCGGATCAGCAGCGGCTGGCCCACCTCGTCCTCCAGCTGACGCACCATCTTGCTGATGGTGGACTGGGTGACGTACAGCGACGCCGCCGCCTGCGTGAAGCTCTTGAGCCGCGCGGTTTCCACGAAGTAGCGCAGCGCGCGGATGTCGATGGGCATGGCATTCCCCGGGATCGATTGATATGAAAATTCCGACTGGAGCGACGAATTTTAAATCATGCAGGGAATGATCGCCAGTTCGCTACACTGCCCCGCAACGCTCCCACACACTTCCGCCCCCGGACGATTCCCATCATGGCTGGCTGGCCGCATGCCCGACAGTGGCTGTTCTCGCTGAAGGCATTCGCGGCCGCGATGCTGGCGCTCTATATCGCCCTGTCCTGCGGCCTGCCGCGCCCCTACTGGGCCATGGCCACGGTCTACTTCGTCTCGCATCCGCTCACGGGCGCCACGCGCTCCAAGGCTGCCTATCGCGTGACCGGTACGGTGCTGGGCGCCACCGCCGCCGTGGTCACGGTGCCCGCGCTGGTCAATATGCCGATTGTGCTGACGGGCGCCATTGCGCTGTGGATCACGGGGCTGGTCTACCTCTCGCTGCTGGAGCGCGGCCCGCGCAGCTATGTGTTCCTGCTGGCCGCCTACACGCTGCCCATCGTGGCGCTGCCGGCCGTGAGCCATCCGGGGGAGATTTTCGATGTGGCGGTGGCGCGCATCGAGGAGATTGTCATCGGCATCGTCTGCGCGGGGCTGGTCGGGGCGATCGTGCTGCCGGCCAAGGTGGCGCCGGCGCTGCGCGAGCGCGCCGGGGAGTGGATTCGCGATGCCCGGGCCTGGGCGGCCGACATCCTCGCTGCCGACCCGCACGCCAGCGCCAGCCGCCACCGGCTGGCGGCGGACATGCTCGCGCTGGACCAGATGATCGCGCACCTGTCGTTCGATACCGAGAGCCGGCACACGCTGCACCACGCGCGGGCGCTGCGCGAGACCATGTCGCGGCTGATGCCCACGCTCGCCGCGCTGGACAGCGTGCTACGGGCCAAACCGCGCGCGCCGCACGCCAACCGCGCCCTGCAAGACACGGCCGATTTCCTGCGCGGCCGGATGGACGACTTGCTAGCCACCTGCGACGCCCTCCAGCACGGCATCGGCGACCGTCCCACGCAAGCCGTCCCGCCAGCCTCGGCGCGCATCGCCCCGTCAGAAAGCCCCACGGCAAGCCGCTATCACGATCACGGCATGCTGCTGTTCGGCGCGGCCTCCACGGGTCTGGCCGTGTTCTGCGCGGGGCTGATCTGGGTGTTTTCCGGATGGGAGGATGGGGGCGGACCGGTGGCGGTGGCGGCCATCGCGTGCTGCTTCTTCGCCACCCTCGACGAACCGCGCCGCGTGACGCCGGTGTTCGCGCGTTGGAGCCTGGCGTGCCTGGGCGTGGCGTCGTACTACCTGTTTCTGGTCGTGCCGCACGCGCAGACCTTCGAGGCGCTGGTCGGCATGCTCGCCCTGCCCTACCTCGGCATCGGCCTGCTGATCGCGCGGCCCGGCTTCCAGTTGATTGCGATGCTGCTGTCGGTCAACACGGCCTCGTTCGCCAATATCCAGAGTATTTACGATGCCAACCTGCTCGGCGCCTTCAACACGAGTCTGGCGAACGCGGCGGCGATGCTGTTCGCGCCGCTCTGGGCGACGCTCGCGCGGCCGTTCGGGGCGCATGTGGCCGCGCACCGGCTGATCCGCGCGAGCTGGCAGGATCTGGCGCAGGCCGCCACGTGGCGCGGCGACCCCGCGCCGGTGGGCGCGCGCATGCTGGACCGCTTCGGGCAACTGATGCCGCGCCTCGGTGCCAGCGCGGACCGGCTGGCCTCGGACGGCTTTACGGAATTGCAGGTGGGCTATTGCACGCTGACGCTGCAGCAGGCGCTGCCGACCTTGCCGCCCGCCGCGCGCAAACCCGTGCGGCGCGTGTTGAGCGGGGTGGCGCGGCACTATCGCGGACGGCTGCGGACGGGCGAGGCGGTGCCAGCGCCGGCGCAGTTATCGGCTCGGATCACGGAAGCCCTCGGCGCGGTTGCGGATGTACGTGACAACGCTGCCGTAATCAGCGCGCTGGTGGTGTTACGCGTGACGCTTGTCCACGGTGAGGACGAGGTGATATCGCGCATTCCGCGCAATCCCTCTCCCCCGGCCCCTCTCCCGCAAGCGGGCGAGGGGAGCAAACCGCCGTCCGTTGACGGGCCGAGGGGGTGCTCCCCTCTCCCTCCGGGAGCGGGGCGGGGGAGAGGGCAGGCGGCTCAAGATGCGTGATCGCATCGAGAAAGCGTGCGAGAGAAAACCCCTTCACACAACCGCCCCCGCCAGATACTGCGCCAGCGCGTCGAGCAGCAGCCCTGAGCCATGCTCCCGCGAACCCGCATCGTCATAGCCATCGAGAAAAGCGCCCTGCTCCGTCATGACGAGCCGCGTGCCATCGTCGACCGGCTTCATCTCGAAGGTGGCCAGCGAGACGGAAATCTTGCGCTCGCCCATATGCATCTCGTAGGCGTAGACCAGACGCTCGCCGGGCACCACATCGTAATAAATGGCATCGAAGGTCGAGACCAGCCCGTTGGCCCAGCCGCCCTTCAGGTGCTCGCGGCCACCGGGGCGGGCATCCATGGTCCGCGCCAGTTCCTGATAGCCATCGCCACCCCGGAACCATTGCGCCTTGGCCTTCGGGTCGGTCAGCGCCCGGAACACCTGCGCCGGCGTGGCCTTGAAGGTGCGCTCGATGCGGAAGATGCCGTGCACCACCGAGCGCTCGGCGGGCGGCGCATCGGCCATACGGGCCACTTCCACCTCCAGGCGGTCCAGCGTCTCGGCCCAGCCCTGCGCGGCGCCGCGCGTGAAATTGCCGGCGACCGGGTCCAGCAGCGTGTAGCGCTGCTCGACATCGAGCTGCGTGCCGCCGCAGACGTTCTCGAACGACACCGTGGTCAGGGCGTTGAACAGTGCGGCGCCGTCGCCGTCGACCACGGTCATGTCGATCACCAGCCGCGCGTTCGGCAGGATTTCGACAAAATGGCCGCGCACCCAGTGCGATTGCCCATCCGGCGCGCGCATGCAGTAGTCGAACTTGCCGCCCACGCGGGGCTCGACCTCGGCCTCGGGAATCGTGAACCCTCGCGGGCAGAACCAGTGCTTGACGTGCTCGGCGGACGTCCACGCCTGGAACACGAGTTCCTTGGGTGCGTTGAACGCGCGCGAGACCGTCAGTGGGCGCGGTTGCGCCAATTGGGTTGCCGTATCTTCAGTTGCCGTCGCCATCGGGGGTTGCCTCCTTCTTCATGGTTTCCAGGTATTCGCCCAGGCGGTCGAAGTGGCCTTCCCACTCGGCCCGCCGGGCGCTGATCCACTGCTCGGCCTGACTCAGCGCGTTCGGCGCCATCCGGCACGTGCGTACCCGCCCGACCTTCTGCGACTGCACCAGCCCGGCCTGTTCCAGCACGGCCAGGTGTTGCATGACGGCCGGCAAGGACATCGCCAGCGGCCGGGCAAGGTCGGTCACGGACGCGGGGCCGCGTGACAGTTGCACCAGCAGGGTCCGGCGCGTGGTGTCGGCCAGCGCCTGGAACGTCATATCGAGAGGATCGGATTGGTTAAGCATGTGCTTTAGTATAGCGACGGCAAATAGTTAAGCAAGGACTTTAGCAATAAATCTTCAGGCGGGTTGGCGAGAAGCTTGCTGCGCCTGTAGCGCGGCGATGCGCGCCAGCACGGCGGGCAGTTCGGGGGGCGGCGTGAGCTGGCCGATCAGCCACTGCACGGCATCGGCGACCTTGTCGGCGTCGTAGTCGGCGGAAAAGCTGTGGAGGGTCGCGCCGTGGAGGAACAGCCGGAGCGCGAGCAACTCCGGCTGCGACGGGTCGTTCGGGCCCTGCCCGAACAGCCGCGCCGGCACGGTGGCCAGCAGCGGGCCGATGGCCTCGGCCAGCCGGGTATCGCCACGCGCGGCCATCCAGACTTCCAGGATGGCCAGCGAGGTGTGGCGCTGGCGGCGGTTCACCAGCGCATGGAGCATCAGGTGCAGGCGCACGCGGGATGGCATCGGCCCGAGCGCGGCCAGGCGCGCGGCCTCGGTATCGATCAGCTGCTCGACCATCGCCGGCAGCAGCGTGTAGCGCCCTTCCGGGAACTGATGCCGCAGCGAGCCGCGGCTGATGCCAGCCATTTCGCAGACGCGCGCCTCCCCAAAGGCGGCATAGCCCTGTTCGATCAACAACTGGGTGGCGGCATCGATCAGCGCCTGTCTGGTGGACGCGCTGCGCTCGGCTTGGGTCGGCATGGCCGCGATTGTAGCCACATCGCCCTGCGTCGCCATTGATTCCTCAACTGTCACAAAACAAACATACAAGTTTGTTTATATCTGGCCCGCGCGCGGCAAGAGAGCCCATGGTCCGGCCGCGCGCGCACCCACGACAACAAGGAAATTCCGAATGATCAAGCTCCCCCGAGCCGGCTGGCTGGCCGCCTTGCCCGCCGCCGCCTGCGCCGCGCTGGCCGCGTTGGCTATCTCCGCCTGCGGTTCCGACGACAACAAGAGCACCACCACCACGCCGCCTGCCGCCGAAGTCCCGGCCCCGGTCGTGCCGAGGACCATTCAGTCGGTGCGCCACGTGTTCGTGATCACGCTCGAGAACCAGAACTACGCCACCACCTTCGCGGCGGACTCGAAGGCGCCCTACCTCTCCAAGACCCTGGTTGCCCAGGGCGCGCACCTCCAGCAGTACTTCGGCACCAGCCACGTCAGCCTGGGCAACTACATCGCCATGATCAGCGGCCAGTCGGTCACCGCCGACACCCAGATGGACTGCATGGTCTACAAAGACTTCGCGCTGACCGGCATGGCCGACCACGGCCAGGCCATCGGCACGGGCTGCGTCTATCCGGCCTCGATCAAGACGCTGCCTGACCAGCTCAAGGCCGTGAACCTGACCTGGAAGGGCTATATGGAGGACATGGGCAACGACCCGGCCCGCGAATCCGCCACGTGCGGCCACCCGGCGCTGAACGCCACGGACGCCACCCAGTCGCCCCAGGCCGCCACGGCCGGCGGCGTGCCGGCGGACCAGTACGCCACGCGCCACAACCCGTTCGCCTACTTCCACTCGATCACCGACTCGCCGGACTGCGCGACCAGCGTGGTCAACCTGAACAAGCTGACCGACGACCTGAAGACCGTGGCCACCACGCCGAACTTCACGTTCATCACGCCCAACCTCTGCAACGACGGCCACGACTCGCCGTGCGTGGACGGCGCGCCGGGCGGCCTGGTCTCGGCCGATGCCTTCCTGCAGAAGTGGGTGCCGATCATCATGGCTTCGCCGGCCTACCAGCAGGACGGCCTGATCATCATCAATTTCGATGAAAGCTCGTACTCGTCGCAGGCCATCGACACTACCACCACGCCGCCGACGCTGAACATGATCTTCTCCGGCCAGACCTGCTGCAACCAGCAACCCGGCCCGAACGTCACGTTCCCGATCACGCAGAGCTTCCCGGCCTCGGTGTCGCACTATCCGTACGACATCAACCTGGTCACCCAGAGCCATGGCGGCGACCGCACCGGCGCCGTGCTGCTCTCGCCGTTCATCAAGCCGGGCACGGTGTCCACCACGCCGTACAACCATTACTCGATGCTCAAGAGCCTGGAAGACATCTTCCAGGTGGGCGGCTACCTTGGGTACGCGGCGCAGGACGGGCTGGTGAGCTTCGGCACCGATATCTTCACCAACCTTTGATCGTCATCTGATCGACCACTGACTGCCGCCGGGTTGCGCAAGCGCCCGGCGGCTTGCCGTTGCCATGACCCTCGATACCGGATTGCCGCGCCGCCTGGGCGCCCTGCTGTGGCTGGCTATGTGTGTGAGCCTGCTGGCTGCCTGCCAGCCGCGTGATGTTGCCACCCCGGCCGCCGCCGCGTCAGCCCCCGCCCCCGCCAAGCCCGACGCCGCCACGCTGGCCAGCCTCGGCAAGGCGATTTTCTTCGACCCCACGCTGTCTGCCTCGGGCCGGCAATCGTGCGCGAGTTGCCACGATCCCGCCCACGGCTACGGCCCGCCCAATGCGCTGGCCGTGCAGCTTGGCGGCCCGGACCTCACCCGCCAGGGCAAGCGCGCCACGCCCTCTCTGGCGTACACCCTCAATCGCACGCCGATCTGGCACAAGGTGCAGGTCGCCAGCCTCAGCGAGCGCCTGACCGAGACCGATAGCCCGCCCACGGGTGGCCTGATGTGGGATGGCCGCTTCAACAGCCTGCGCGAGCAGGCCGGCGGCCCGCTGCTGGATCCGGACGAGATGGCGAACCCGGACCGCGAAGCCGTCGTAGCCAAACTACGACGTGCTGCCTATGGCGACGCCTTCCGCGCCGCCTTCGGCGCCAATGTGTTCGACGATCCCCAGCGCGCCTTCGATGCCGCCACCCAGGCCCTCGAGCGCTTCCAGCTCGACGACCCCAGCTTCCATCGCTACAACAGCAAATTCGACGCCTTCCTCGATGGCGAAACCACCCTCAGTGCCGCCGAGACACGCGGTTTGCGGCTGTTCTCGGCCCCGGCGAAAGGCAACTGCGCGGCCTGCCATCGCATCGACAAGGGCGCCGACGGCTCCCATCCGCTGCTGACCGATTACCAGTTCGCCGCGCTCGGCGTGCCGCGCAACCCGGAGATCGCCGCCAACGCCAATCCGCAGTATTACGACCTCGGCCTGTGCGGCCCGAAGCGCACCGACCAGGCCGCCCAGCAGGGCTACTGCGGCATGTTCAAGACCCCCACGCTGCGCAACACGGCGCAGCGCGGCGCGTGGTTCCACAACGGACGCTTCCACAATCTGGAAGACGTGGTGCGCTTCTATGTCGAGCGCGACCTGAAACCGGCCAAATGGTATGGGCGCGATGCGCGTGGCCGCACCGTGGCCTATGACGACCTGCCGCCCGCGCTGCGCCAGAATATCGACGACTTCGACCCGCCGATGGACCGCAAGCCCGGTGCCCGCCCGGCGCTGGACGACCGAGAGATCCGCGACGTGGTGGCGTTCCTGCGCACCCTCGACGACGGCTTCCGGCCCTAGCCCGCTTTTCGCCCGCCATCGTCCGCCCCGGGGCGGCGCCAGCGCCACATTGCAGGTGCTGCCCCCAGCGCCCGGCGGGCCCGTCCTCAGTGCGCCGTCCCGCAAAAAGGCGTATTCTGGTGCGCTTGTCATTCCCGCGCCACCGGCGTAGTGTTGCGCATCGCCCGGCCCCTCCGCGCCGGGACGCGTTCCAGATTGTTGACGGATGAACCAGAAATCCCCGAATTTCCCGGATGAGCCGCCCATGCCGCCCACCTGGGATGCCCGCCTTGCCCGCCGCCTTGTGCGGCCCCTCCGGAATACCCGAGTCACCCCGAACCACCTGACCACGCTGCGCCTGCTTATCGGGCTGGCCGGCGTTGCCTGTCTGGCGCAGGGGGGTTACGCGTGGACCAACTACGGCGCCCTGCTGGTCGTGCTGTCCAACTTCATCGATCACACCGATGGCGAACTGGCGCGAATCAGCGGCAAAGGCAGCAAGATCGGGCATTTCTACGATCTGGCCAGCGACGCCCTGATTACCGTGTTGTTGTTCGTCAGCATGGGCATGGCGATTGGCGCGACCGCGCCCGCGACCACCGAGGCGATCGGCCCCGTGGGCCGCGGCACCGTGGCCGGGCTGGCGGTGGCCCTGATCTTCTTCCTGCGCATGCGTATAGAATCGCGGGTTGGCAAGAGTGGCACCAAGCAGGCTTCCGCCGCCGGGTTCGAGACCGAGGACGTGCTGTACCTGTTGCCGCTGGTCACGCTGACCAGCAGCATCGGACCGTTCCTGGCGCTGGCCTCGGTTGGCGCGCCGCTGTTTGCCCTGCTTGTGATCATCGACTACTGGCGCGTCATGCGGCGCCCCCAGGCGGTCGGCACCCCAACGAAACATTGAGGCAGCCATGACGGAACAGGCTACCCGCGACATCGCGCTCGATTCCCCGCTCGATCCAGTCATCGACGCTCCCGCGCCGCCTCCGCGTCATGCGGGCCACCCGGATGCCGCCGTGGCACGCGCGGCGGCCGGGCTGGACACGCCCGCGCTGCGCGCCGACTTCGACCGCCAGGGCGCGTTCCTCTACCTCGACACATTCCTGCCGCCCGAGCAGTGCGCCGAGCTGGAGGCGCTGGCCCGCGCGCTCCAGCCGGGGCTGAACCGCAACTACCTGCCCGGCCACAAGCAGGGTGGCAGCGTCAGCCGGCACACCATCGACGAGCAGGCGCCCTTCATTGCCGAACTCTATCGATCGCCCGCGCTGATTCATTGGCTTGAACAGGTCACCGGCGACAAGCTCCAGGTCTGCCCGCCCACCGACCCGCACGCCTACGCGCTCTATTACTACACGCGCCCGGGCGACCATATCGGCTGGCACTACGACACCTCCTATTACGACGGCCGGCGCTACACGCTGCTGATCGGCGTGCTGGACGAGTCCTCGTGCCGGCTCGAATACGAACTCCACACCCGCAACCCCGAGGTGCCCGACGAACCGGGCGCGGTGCAGATTCCGCCGGGCGGCATCGTGCTGTTCGATGGCGACAAGCTGCGCCACCGCATCACCCCGGCCGGCCCGAACGAGATCCGCGTGTCGCTGACCTTCGAATACGTGACCGATCCGGGCATGCGGCCGTGGCTGCGCTTTATCTCCAATATGAAAGACGCGGTGGCCTATTTCGGCTTCCGGCAGGTCTTCAAGCGCCTGCTATCAGGCGGGAAGTCTGGCAAGTGACGCGTGCCGCATTTATTCTGCTGACGATTGGCGCGGCGCTGTTTGTCGCGCTGTTGGCGTGGCAGGGCTTTGGCGCGGTCACGACCACGCTGATGTCGGCCGGCTGGGGCCTGGCCGTGGTCGCCGCGTTCCACGTGGTACCGCTGGCGCTGGACGCCGCCGCCATCGCCGTGCTGGTGGACCGCACCGCGCACCATGGCTCGTTCTGCACCGCGCTGCGTGCGCGCTGGGCCGGCGAGTCGGTCAACAGCCTGCTGCCGGCTGGCCAGATCGGCGGCCCGGTGCTGATGGTGCGCTACCTCGCCCATCATGGCGCCCGCATGCGCGACGCCGCCGCGGCCATCACCGTCAGCACGACCACGCAGGCGCTCTCCCAAATGCTGTTCGCACTGCTCGGCATTCTGCTGTTCGGTGCGCAAGGCAACCTCTCCGACCAGCGCACGCCGATCATCGCCGTGACGGTGGTCCTCGCCCTGTGCGTGCTGGCCTTCTGCATCCTCCAGCGGCGCGGCATGTTCGGCCGGGTGATGCGCGTGGCCGCGCGCGTGTTCGGCAAGCGCAACTGGGATGATCTGGCGTTGCGCGCCGATGCCGTGGACGAGGCCATCCGCGCCCTCTACCGCGACCGCCGCAAGGTAGCCGCCAGCTTCATGCTGAATCTGGCAGGCTGGATCGTTGGCACCGGCGAGGTCTGGCTGATTCTTTACTTCCTGGGCCATCCGGTGAGCTGGCACGAGGCGTTGCTGCTGGAGAGCGTGGGTCAGGCGATTCGTGGCGCGGCGTTCGCCATTCCCGGCTCGCTCGGCGCGCAGGAAGGCGGCTATCTGCTGCTGGCGCCGCTGGTGGGCCTGCCGCCCGATGCCGCGCTGGCGATGTCGCTGGCCAAGCGCGTGCGCGAACTCGTGCTCGGCATTCCGGGGCTGCTCTACCTGCATCACAGCGAGCGTCGATACCAGCGCCGGCGCACCCGGCAGGCCGCGTGGCAGGGCTCCGAATAACTCAAGCAAGGTGAAAAGACAATAATGCGAGCAATCATTCTCGCCGCGGGCCTGGGCCTGCGGCTTCAGCAACAGCCGGGCAAGCAGTTTCCGAAGTGCCTGCTGCGCTTTGACGGTATCACCCTGCTCGAGCGCCACCTGCGCATGCTCGACGCGGCCGGCGTCACGGAAGTCGTGCTGGCGCTGGGCTTCGAGCCCACTCAAGTGCAGGCCGAACTGGCCCAGATCGAGCGCCCGGCCGGTCACCCGCCCGTGGAAATCGTGCTGAACCCGCGCTTCGACCTCGGCAGCGTGCTGACCGTGCACACCGTGGCGGACGCCCTCGCGCGCGGCGGCGACGTCCTGCTGATGGACGCCGACGTGCTCTACGATGAGCGCATTCTCAACGCACTGGTGGCCGGCGAGACGGTCAACCGCCTGCTGATCGACCGCGATTTCGAGGCCGGCGACGAGCCCGTCAAGCTCTGCCTGCGCGACGGCGTGCCGGTAGAGCTGCGCAAGCAGCTGATGGCCGACCTCCAGTACGACACCATCGGCGAATCCGTAGGATTTTTCCGATTCCAGGAACACACGGCACGCCGGCTGGCCGAGATCGTCAAGGGTTACGTCGATTCGGGCCGCGCCAACATGCCGCACGAGGAAGCCGTCCGCGACCTGCTGCTCGAGTCGCTGGCCCAGCGTAGCCACCAGTTCGACACGGCCGACGTAACCGGCGCGCCGTGGATCGAGATCGATTTCCCCGGCGACGTCGAACGCGCCGCCAATGAAGTCCTGCCCCAACTTCTGCCCATCGTGGGATTCGCACAATGAACGCCATCGACCCGAACCTGCTCGCCACCTCCCGCGCCGCCCGTCTGCGCCAGATGCTGGTGTCCAACCAGCTCGAATTCATCATGGAAGCCCACAACGGGCTGTCCGCGCGCATCGTGCGCGAGGCCGGCTTCAAGGGCATCTGGGCCTCCGGGCTGGCCATTTCGGCCCAGTTCGGCGTGCGTGACAACAACGAGGCCAGCTGGACTCAGGTGGTGGACAACCTCGAGTTCATGGCCGATGCCAGCGACCTGCCGATCCTGCTCGACGGCGACACCGGCTACGGCAACTTCAACAATGTGCGCCGTCTGGTGCGCAAGCTCGAGCAGCGCGGCATTGCCGGCGTCTGCATCGAGGACAAGCAGTTCCCGAAGACCAACAGCTTCATCGACGGCGAGCGCCAGCCGCTGGCGGAAATCGACGAATTCTGCGGCAAGATCAAGGCCGGCAAGGACTCGCAGACCGACGACAATTTCTCGATCGTCGCCCGCGTGGAAGCCCTGATCGCCGGCTGGGGCATGGAAGAGGCCCTGCGCCGCGCCGAGGCCTACCGTCAGGCCGGCGCCGACGCCATCCTGATCCACAGCAAGCTGTCCAAGCCGGACGAGATCCTGACCTTCGCGCGCGAATGGGCGGGCCGGGGTCCGCTGGTCATCGTGCCGACGAAGTACTACAGCACGCCGACCGAGGCCTTCCGCAAGGCGGGCATCAGCCTCGTGATCTGGGCCAACCACCTGGTGCGCGTGGCGGCCTCGTCAATGCAGGCCGTGGCCCGCGAAATCCACGACAGCGAAACGCTGGTGAACGTGGAAGACCGCATTGCCTCCGTCAACGAGATCTTCCGCCTGCAGGACGCCGACGAGTACTCGGCCGCCGAGAAGATCTACCTGTCCGGCGCGCAGGTGCCGGGCGCCGCCGTGGTGCTGGCGGCGGGCCGTGGCAAGGGCCTGGAGGCGCTGACCGAAGACAAGCCCAAGATCATGCTGCCGGTGGCCGGCAAGCCGCTGCTGCGCTGGCTGGTCGATGGCTTCAAGAAGCAAGGCATCAACGACATCACCGTGGTGGGCGGCTACCAGGCGCAGGCCATCGACACGGCCGGCATCAAGCTGGCGGTCAACGAGCGCCACGCCCAGACCGGCGAACTGGCCTCGCTGGCCTGCGCGGCCGATGCCATGCAGACCGACACCGTGATCGCCTACGGCGACCTGCTGTTCCGCAGCTACATCCTGCGCGACCTGCTCGAATCCGACGCCCCGTTCAGCGTGGTGGTGGATTCCTCGCAGACCGCACCGTCGAACCAGAGCGTGCGCGACTTCGCCTGGTGCTCGGGCGGCGACGACCGCGACCTGTTCGGCCAGACCATCACCCTGAAGAAGGTCTCGGACACCCTGCCCGCCGCCGGCGAAGCCCAGCCCAATGGCCGCTGGATCGGCCTGTTCAGCGTGCGTGGCGAAGGCCGCGCCAAGCTGCAGGCGCTGCTGGCCAAGCTGCGCGAGCGGCCTGACTTCGACCAGCTCGACCTGCCCGACCTGCTCAACGCGCTGGTCGAAGCCGGCGAGAAGGTCGAGGTCAAGTACGTGCACGGCCACTGGCGCGGTGTGAACGATCTGGACGATTTCCGCCGTGCCGGTGACTTCGCCCATACGCAGACGCCCTACGCACTCGGCAACGCCGACGGCGAGGCGGCCCGATGATCGAGGCGGTCCAGTTCGTGGAAGCCGCGCGCGCGCGCGGCTTCCAATGGTATGCAGGCGTGCCCTGCTCGTACCTGACGCCGTTCATCAACTACGTGGTGCAGGACAACTCGCTGCATTACGTGTCGGCGGCCAATGAGGGCGATGCCGTGGCCTTTATCGCCGGCGTGACGCAAGGCGCGCAAAACGGCGTGCGCGGCGTGACGATGATGCAGAACTCGGGCCTCGGCAATGCCGTCAGCCCGCTGACCTCGCTGACGTGGACGTTCCGCCTGCCGCAGTTGCTGATCGTGACGTGGCGCGGCCAGCCCGGCGTGCATGACGAGCCCCAGCACGCGCTGATGGGCCCGGTCACGCCGGCCATGCTGGAAACCATGGAAATTCCATGGGAGCTGTTCCCGACCGAGCCAGCCGATGTCGGCCCCGCGCTGGACCGCGCCGTGGCCCATATGGACGCCACCGGCCGGCCCTACGCGCTGGTCATGCAGAAAGGCAGCGTGGCGCCCTATCCGCTGACGGCCCAGACGCCGCCGCAGGCACGGCCCAAGGCCACGCCGCAGGTGTCGCGCCGCAACGTGCCGGCCGCCGAACTGCCGAGCCGCCGCGACGCACTGGCCCGCGTGATCGCCCATACGCCGGTCGACGGCACCGTGGTGCTGGCCTCCACCGGCTTTTGCGGTCGTGAGCTTTATGCGCTCGATGATCGGCCGAACCAGCTCTATATGGTCGGCTCGATGGGCTGCCTCACGCCGTTCGCGCTCGGCCTCGCGCTGGCGCGCCCGGACCTGCGCGTGGTGGCCATCGATGGCGACGGCGCCGCGCTGATGCGCATGGGCGTGTTCGCCACGCTGGGCGCCTACGGCCCGGCCAACCTCACGCATGTGCTGCTGGACAACAACGCGCACGACTCCACGGGCGGCCAGTCGACGGTGTCGCACAACGTGTCGTTCGCCTCGGTGGCGGCTGCATGCGGCTACGCGTCGGCAGCCGAGGGCGATCACCTCGACCTGCTCGACCAGGTCCTGCAAGGCGCCGCCACGGCCAAGGCCGGCCCGACCTTCGTCTGCCTGCAAACCCGCGCCGGCACGCCGGACGGCCTGCCGCGCCCGACCGTGACGCCGGTGGAAGTCAAGACCCGCCTCGGCCGCCAGATCGGCGCCGATCAAGGCACAAGCCAAGGCACCGACCATGCTGCTGCTTAACCCGGGCCCCGTCACGCTCTCCGAGCGTGTGCGCCAGAGCCTGCTGCAAACCGACCTGTGCCACCGCGAAAGCGAGTTCTTCGACCTTCAGGACGAAGCCCGCGCGCGGCTGCTGAAGATCTACGCGCTCGACGCCGCCGCATGGTCCACCGTGCTGATGACGGGCTCGGGCACCGCCGCGCTGGAAAGCATGATCGCCGGCCTCGTCCCCGAGCAGGGCAAGCTGCTGATCGTGCAGAACGGCGTCTATGGCGAGCGCATCGCGCAGATCGCCACGCAGTACCGCATCGCGCACACGCTGGTGAAGCACGACTGGATGGACGCGCCCGACCTCGACCGTATCGCCGCCGCCCTCAAGGCTGACAAGGCGATCACGCACGTGGCGGTGATCCATCACGAGACCACCACCGGGCGGCTCAACGACATCGCCGCCGTGGACCGGCTCTGCCAGGAACACGGCGTGCGCCTGCTGGTGGATGCGGTGAGCAGCTTCGGCGCGGAGGCCATCGATTTCGGCGGCAGCATCGACGCCGTGTCCGCCACGGCCAACAAGTGCCTGCACGGCGTGCCCGGCGCGGCCTTCGTCATCGCCCGGCGCAGCGCGCTGGCGCAGGCGGCCAGCCGCACCTACTACCTGGACATCGGCCGTCTGGCCAAGCTCCAGGACCAGCGCAACACGCCGTTCACGCCGTCCGTGCACGCGTACTACGCGCTGGTGGAAGCGCTGCGCGAGCACGAGGAAGAAGGCGGTTGGCAGGCACGGCATCAGCGCTACGCCGCACTGGCCGAACAGGCCCGCGCAGGGCTGGCGGCACTCGGCATCGAACCGCTGTGGCCCGCCACCCAGTCGTCCGTGGTGCTGCGCGCGTACAAACTGCCGCAAGGCGTGACGTACGAGCAACTTCACGACGGCCTGAAGGCGCGCGGCTTCGTGATCTACGCCGGCCAGGGCGGCCTGTCCGCGCAACTGTTCCGCATCTCCACCATGGGCGCGATCACCCCGGCCGACATCGACCGGCTGGTGGACGGCTTCAAGGCGCTGACGCAGCGTTAGTCGGCTAGTCGGTCGGCTAGTCGGTCGGCTAATCGATCATAGGGAATCCGGCAGCGGGGTAAAGCAGACGGCCCAGTCGTCGGCTTCCTGCTCGCCGATTCCCTCGTCCATCAAACCCTGTTTCCAGCGGCCCTGCCTCAGAAGTCATTGTCGAGTGCCCTTCGAATGCGCACGCGGCGCTCGCCGGGCTGGTATTCGAGTGCGGCGCCTTCCTGGTCGAACGCGGCGTCGGCCACGACGTCCAGTTCGCGGTCGAGGCCCATGACCCAGAGGGCGCGGGCGAAGGCGCCGATGGCGGTGTCGGGGCTGCCGCGCTCGATGGCCTCGATGGTCGAGCGGGACAGGCCGGCGCGCTGCGCCAGATCGACCTGGCGCAGCTTGCGATGCTGCCGGGCGTCCCGGATACGGGAGCCGAGCGCGGCGAGGCGCAATCCGACTTCAGGGGGCAGTGGCGAGGCGATCGGGCGTGTCATAACAAGCATTATTGGCGTTACTGCTTGTTATAGCAAGCACAGACACGCATGTGCCTCTGTCATCACAACTCCGACTCCACCGGCAGCAGGCGCATGAAGCCTTGGCCGATACGGTTCCAGGTGCTCATGTCCGGCTCGCTGGTGTAGGTGCGCAGCACGCCGTCCTCCCGGGTGATCCAGGCCAGTTGGAGGTTGCCGGTCTGGGGGTCGGGCAGCAGCACGACCTGGTAGGCGGCGTCGAGCAAGGCATCGTCGAGCCGCTTGCCAAGCATGTCGCACAGCGGCGCGCTGTCCACGACGATGCCCATCTCGGTGTTGAGCCGCGCCGAGCGCGGGTCCAGGTTGAGGGAGCCGATGAACAGCAGGCGCCGGTCGACCATATAGGTCTTGGCGTGCAGGCTGGCCCGGCTGCTGCCGCCCATGCCGTGCCCCTTTTTCTCCTTCGCCATTTCCGCGTAGGCGCTGGGCTTGAGTTCATAGAGCAACACGCCAGCCCGGAGCAGCGCCTCGCGGCGCGGGGCGTAGCCGGCGTGCACCGCCGAGACATCGGTGGCGCCGAACGAATTCGTGAGGATGTGGACCTGCACGCCGCGCTGTTGCAGCCCGGTCAGCCACGCCATGCCGGCATCGCCGGGCACGAAGTACGGGGAGACCAGCGTGAGGTCGTGCTGCGCGCTGCCCAGCACCTTGGTGAGCGCCGGAATCGCGTGGGTCGAATCGTCCTCGGGCGGCAGCGTGACCTTGGCGGCGCGGTCGGCGATGACCGTGGCGCGGCCCCAGTAGGCCGGCAGCGCCTCCTGCTGGATGGCGCGGATCACGCCGGACTCCAGCACGGTCTTGCCGTACGGCGTGGCGCGCAGCTTGACCTTGCGGTCGTCCAGGTACTGGCGCACGCGCTGCTGGAAGGCCACGGTCTCGGCGTCCGACTGGGGCTTCGCCAGGGTGGCGAGCGGATAGGTGGCCTCGGCATTCCAGTAATCGTCGAACACGGCCGAGACCTGCGGCACCACCGGGCCGGCCGCCAGCAGGTCCAGATCGCTGAAATCGACATCGGACTTGGCCGCGAAGTAGGCATCGCCGATATTGCGGCCGCCCACCACGGTGAGCTGGTTGTCCGCCGTCATCGACTTGTTGTGCATGCGCCGGTCCACGCGGCGGAAATCAGTAGCGAACTCGAACATCCGCACGCCCCGGTTGGCAAACGGATTAAACAGGCGCACTTCGACGTTGGGATGGGCGTCCAGCGCGGCCAGCGCCTGGTCCTGGCCATCCGTGTGGAGGTCATCCAGCAGCAGCCGCACGCGCACGCCACGGTCGGCGGCAGCCATAACCTCGGCGAGCAGGGTCAGGCCGGTGTCGTCGGCATCGAAGATGTAGTACTGGAGGTCCAGGCTGCGCTGGGCGGTGCGGGCCAGCGCGAGGCGCACGGCGAAGGCATCGGCGCCGGCGGTGAGCGGATAGAACACCGATTCGCCGGGATGCTGCGCCAGGCGCGGCGCCAGTGCCCGGCCGAGTGCGGTATCGGCGGTATCGGCGGTATCGGCGGAATCGGCCAAGGCCAGGGCCTGTGTCGGTGGCTGGGCCGGATGCGGCGGCAGGTTGGCGCAGCCCGCCCCCAGCATCGACATCACGATCACTCCTGCCGCCATCAGCCAGTTTGCAACGCGCATCGGACCGCTCCTGGATTGTTCCACCCGCAACAATTGAGTGGGTCGAAATCGACGTTTGCGATCTTACCGCGCGCTGCTAAGCTTGCGTTACTTGCAGTTTGCAAGCTTTATAACCGTGACGGATATGCTTATGCCCACCCTGTTCGATCCCCTGCAAATTGGTGACCTGGCGCTGCCGAACCGCATCGTCATGGCGCCGCTGACCCGGCTGCGCGCCGCCGAGCCCGTGCATGTCCCCAACGCGGTCATGGCCGAGTACTACGCCCAGCGCGCCTCCGCCGGCCTGCTGATTTCCGAGGGCGTGCCCATCTCCGAAGACGGCGTGGGCTACCCGAACGTGCCGGGCCTGTGGTCCGGCGAGCAGGTAGCAGGCTGGAAACAAGTGACGGATGCCGTACACGCCGCCGGCGGCCGCATCGTGGCCCAGCTGTGGCACGTTGGCCGGATTTCCGACCCGAGCCTGCTCAATGGCCGCGAGCCTGTGGCGCCGAGCCCGATCGCGGCCGGGGGCAATGTGAGCCTGCTGCGTCCGCAGCGTCCCTTCGTAGTGCCGCGTGAACTCACGCGTGACGAGATCCGCACCGTGGTGGCCGACTTCGGCCGCGCCGCCGCCAACGCCAAGGCGGCCGGTTTCGATGGCGTGACCATCCACGCCGCCAACGGCTACCTGCTCGACCAGTTCCTGCAGGACGGCAGCAATGTGCGGACGGATGAATACGGCGGATCGATCGAGAACCGCGCGCGCATCCTGCTGGAAGTGGCGGATGCCGTGACGGCCGTGTGGGACGCCAAGCGCGTGGGGGTGCATCTGGCGCCGCGTTCGCCCAGTCATTCGATGGCCGAAAGCCAGCCGGCCGAGACCTTCGGCCATGTGGCGCGGGCGCTGGGCCAGCGCGGCCTGGGCTTCCTGTTCGTGCGTGAGACGCCGGGCGAAGGCGCCCTGCTGCCGCTGCTGAAGCGCGAATTCGGTGGCGCGATCATCGCCAACGATGGCTTCGACCAGGCCGCCGCGACGGCTGTGCTGGCGACGGGCGATGCCGACGCCGTGGCGTTCGGCCGCGCGTACATCGCCAATCCGGATCTGGTGGAACGGCTGCGGCTGGGCGCCGACCTGAACGCGGTCGACCCGGCCACGATGTACGGCACGGGCGGCGTCGAGACGCGCGGGTATACGGACTACCCGACGCTGGAAACCGCGTCGGCGTCGTAATGGCGTAGGGCGGCTGGGACGGGGTTCAGATCTTCTGGATCGGAATCACCGTCCGGCCGCCGCACTCGCGCAGCAGGTCGCGCAGGTCGCGGATGACCGGGAACACCTCGTGGTTCCAGTCCGCGCCCTGCTTGTCGTGGGCGGCCTGTTCCATCTCCACGATCTCGCGGTCTTCCTTGAAGATCCGTTCGGTGAACCAGACCAGCAGCGGCCACGCCAGGTCCAGCGCGAACGGCAGCCCCGGGCGACGAATCGACAGCATGCCGAAGGTCCGGTTGGTGCGCTGCGCCGCGTCCAGCGGCACGTAGGCAATCCACAGGTCCATCACCAGCGTCCCGCTGCCCGAGCGAATCTGCAGTGTCTGATAGGGATAGACGGTACGTACCGTCATCACATCCTTGCTGTTCTCCCCGCCGTCCTTGCTGAACACCAGCGCCTCGCCCACGGGCTGCTTGCCGCCCTCGCGGGTGAAGGTGTAATCGACCTCGACGAAGCCCTCACCGCGCCTGCGCCCGACCGAGCGCGCGCGCATCATGCCCATCTGGCGCCGATGCAGGAACTGATGGTTCATGTCCATCAGGTTTTCATGCATGAACGAGTAGTGGCACTTCACCGCGCGGCCCAGGCGGCGGGTCTTGTACTGCTTGTCCGCCACGGAGGCGAAGGCCGGCAGCGGCTTGCTGTCCGCCAGGGCGGGGTCCCCGGGGAAGACGAAGATCAGGCCAGCCACTTCCTTGCAGGGGTAGGCGCGCACGCCGTTGGGCAGGCGTTCCTTGCCGAGGTAGGGCACGTCGATGCAGCGGCCAGTGCAGTCGTAGGTCCAGCCGTGGTAGCAGCAGCGGATCGATTCGCCATCGACCACGCCCGCGTGCAGCGGCACCTGTCGATGGGCGCAGCGGTCTTCGAGCGCGAACACGTTGCCGCTCTCGGTGCGCACCAGCACGATCGGGTCGCCCGCGAAGCGCACGCCGTGCGCCTTGCCGCGCTTCACTTCCTTGGACCAGGCTAGCGGATACCAGTAGTCGGGGTGGATCGGCACGCGCCGCAGGTCCCGCACGCCGACATCACCGGCCAGTGGCTGCGGCGCCGCCATGGCGGCTGGCGGCGGCTCCGCCTGCACGGCTGAATCGATGGTTCGGCGGTCAAGCGCGGACTCGGCATACATGCGTGGCGTCTCCGTGGAGCCAGGACTGGCAGGGAAGCGATCGAGTCTACCCCATTGCGCCCCCCCGGTATGTCGGCATTTCTCCGACGTTACCCCACCCCGGCACGCCCCGCGCCACGTGTTGCGGAGCGGCGACAGCCCCGGCCTGCCCGATGGGTGGGAATCTCCTGCCTGCGGGTAGCCACCGGGCCAGAAATGGTCGAAATCTATGTATCCTTGGAGGATCTGAAGCCAGCCAACACGATGCCGCGCCCCGCATCCCCACCCTCCCCGCCCCCGCCGCCTTCGCAGCCTTCGGGGCCCTCGCCAGCCGCCTCGCCCAACGATGTGGATAGCGAACGCCTGCGCACGCTGGTGGAGGCCGTCACGGACTACGCCATCTTCACGCTGGACGCCGAGGGCCACGTCACCAGCTGGAACACCGGCGCGCAACGGATCAAGGGCTATGCGCGCGACGAGATCGTCGGCCAGCATTTCTCCCGCTTCTATACCGACGAGGCGCGCGCGCGTAACTGGCCGGGCATGGAGCTGGAGACCGCCGCGCGCATCGGCCGCTTCGAGGACGAAGGCTGGCGCGTGCGCAAGGACGGCACCCGCTTCTGGGCCAACGTGGTCATCACGGCGCTGCGCGACCCCAAGGGCCACCTGCTCGGCTTCGGCAAGGTCACGCGCGACATGACCGAGCAGCGCCTCGCCGCCGAGGCCCTGCGCCAGAGCGAGGAAACCTTCCGGATGCTGGTGGAGAGCGTCAAGGACTACGCCATCTTCATGCTCGACCCGCACGGCCGGGTGATGAGCTGGAACGCCGGCGCCTCCTATATCAAGGGCTACCGCCGCGACGAGATCGTCGGCAAGCACTTCTCGGTCTTCTATCCCGCCGAGGACCTGGCGGCGGACAAGCCCGGCCGCGAGCTGGCCATCGCCCGCGCCACGGGCCGCGTGGAGGACGAGGGCTGGCGCGTGCGCAAGGATGGCTCGCTGTTCTGGGCCAACGTGACCATCACGGCGGTCTATGACGAGCGCCAGAACCTGCGCGGCTTCGCCAAGGTCACGCGCGACATGAGCGAGCGCAAGCGGCTGGTCGAACTTGAACAATCGGAGCGCCGCATGAACGAGTTCCTGGCCACGCTCTCGCACGAGTTGCGCAACCCGCTCGCGCCGATCCGCAACGCACTGACCGTGATGCGGCTGCGCCCGCAGGAGCCCGCCGTCACCGAAAAGAGCCTGAGCCTGATCGACCGGCAGATGACCCACCTCACCCGGCTGGTGGACGATCTGCTCGACGTGGGCCGCATCGCCGCCGGCAAGATCGAGCTGCGGCGGGAGCCGATGCAGGCGCGCGAGATCATCGCGCTCGGCATCGAGGCCGCCGAGCCGACGCTGGCCGCCAAGTCCCAGCCGGTGGGCGTAACCGCCGCCACCGAGGACATCCCGCTGTTCGCGGACCGCACGCGGCTGGTGCAGGTGATCCAGAACCTGCTGCTCAATGCCTCCAAGTTCTCGCCACCGGGCGCGTCGATCTCGATTACGTCGATGGTGCGCCACCGCACGCTGGTGATCCAGATCATCGACCATGGCCGGGGCATCGCGCGCGAGTCGCTCGACACGATCTTCAACCTGTTCGTGCAGGAAGACCGCCCCGGCAGCACCGCGCAGGGCGGGCTGGGCATCGGCCTGTCCCTGTGCCGCTCGCTGGTGGAGATGCACGGCGGCTCGGTCTCGGCCACGAGCGAGGGGCCCGGGCTGGGCGCCACCTTCACGGTGCAGCTTCCGCTGGCCGCGGCGTTCAATCCGGCCGGCGAGAACGCCGATGCCGCCGCCGGCACGCCCCGGCCGCTGCGCGTGCTGCTGGTGGATGACAACCGCGACGCCGCCGACAGCATGGCAATCCTGCTCGAGATGTCCGGCCACGCCGTGACGATTGCCTACGATGGCATGGAAGCCGTGCACGCGGCGGCGCGCGTGCGCCCGGACGTGGCGCTGGTAGACCTGGCCATGCCGGGCATGGACGGCTTCGCGGTGGTCCACGCGCTGCGCCAGATGCCCGCGCTGGCCAACACGCGCTATATCGCGATGACCGGCTTCGGGCAGGCCTCGGACCGCCAGCAGACCCAGGAGGCCGGCTTCCACCGGCATCTGGTCAAGCCGGTGGAGCTGGAAGCGCTGCTCCAGGCCATCGACGCCGGCTAGCATCGCCGGCCTCATCCCCCTACTTCACGCGCGGCGCCGGCAGACCCTCGTCCGCCTGCGGGAGGCCGCCGGACCGGCGCAGCCGCACCGCGCTGGCCACGGCCCCGGCCACGGTTTCCACCTCGCGCTGCACGTCCCCATCGACATCGAGTTCACGGTGCGACGTCGCGTAGGGCTTGTAATAGCCGATGAAACGGTCGAGCCGGGCCTTCTGCCCCGCATCGACCAGCCCCATCCAGTCGAGCCAGTCAGACAGCGCGCGCCGCACGCCTTCGATGCCGGCCACGTCGCCATGCACCGCGAGGCCGTAGACCCGGCCCGCGAGGTGCTTCGGGTAGTCCCAGCCCTTCAGTTCCAGTGCCTTGGCCTCGGGCACGGTCTTGCCGTGTGTGCTACTCGGGTCCGGGTTACCGCCATCGGCGCAGACCAGCCGGTCCATCATCAGCTTGAGCGGGCTGGTCACCTGATACCAGTACACCGGCGTGATGATCATCACGCCGTGCGCGGCGGCCCAGCGCGGGTAGAGGTCGTTCATCCAGTCGTTGACCTGCCCGAGCGCGTGGTTCGGATAGCAGCTGCACGGCCAGTGGCATAGCGGCATGGCGGTGGAGACACAGCCCTTGCAGGGGTGGATCTGGCGGTCCGGGTCCGAGGTCAGCACGCTGAGGTCGAGCACATCGACGGTCATGCCGTCGTGTTCGAGCCGCGCCCGGGCCAGTTCGGCGAGCCGCCATGACTTCGACATCTCCCCCGGGCAGGTGAAGTCGTTGCGCGCGGCAGCCACCACCAGCAGCACGCGGGGCGGCGTGGCGGGGTCTGACTGCCGTTGCTGCGCTGCCGCGATGGCGTCCCGGGCGGCGAGCCATTCCACGGAGACGTCGTAGCCGGGGTCCGCCGCGCCCGGGCCGGCCTTGGCGGTCAGCGGCGCCTTGCGGCTGTCGGCGTAGGCGGCCCAGGCGATGGCTTCGAGCCGGTCGATCGCGGCCTCTTCGGCGCGGAACGCCGGGTCGTAGAAGCGCGCCCGGAAGCGCTCGCGAAACGCCTCGCGCGGCATTTTTTCGGTGACCTGCCCCTTGCGCACGTCGTGGGCGGCGTCTTTGTCCATGGCGTTCCCCCTCTGTGGTGACGCATAGGTCTCTGCAAGATAGGCGCCACCCCGCAGCGCCCGCCAGTGGGGCGGCTTGGCAAGTCTTACAAGGGGATGCATGGAGAACGATGCAGGTTTTGCGCGCGGCGTCGCCCGTGGATACGCCGTCCCTCTCCCCCGCCCCTCTCCCGGAGGGAGAGGGGAGAAAACCAGGGGCCCATCAAAGCCTG